>CAZUHQ010000026.1:0-35761 GCA_964620605.1 uncultured Thalassotalea sp. | reverse complement strand
TGCCTATTCCAATCAGTCAGTAAACAGTAATAAAACTGAAGCCAGTTCAGGCCACCTGTTTCGCCAGGCGGCATTTGAGTTTATTGAGCAGCCATATCGCGATAACCGTTTAGTCCTGGAACAGGAATCCTATCAGGGCGAATTGTCCCTGTTACGTCAAAAGGCGAGTCAGCTGGAAAAGCTGATTGATGTCATGCCGACCGGGATGATCATGCTCGACGGTGATGGTGTGGTCGTTAAAATCAATAAAATTGCCAGCCAGTTACTTAATGAACCTATCTTAGGTCAGCCCTGGTATGACGTGATTCGTCGTTCTTTTAAGCCGCGAGCCGATGACTGGCATGAAGTTTCACTAAATGATGGCCGCCGGGTTAAGCTCGAGATCAGTGCGCTAGTCGACCAGCCAGGTCAGCTGATTATGATCACAGATTTAACCGAAACTCGGTTATTGCAAGATAAATTAAGCCAGTTGCAGCGTTTGTCGTCATTAGGGCAAATGGTCAGTAAACTGGCACATCAAATTCGTACACCACTTTCCGCAGCTATGCTCTATGGTGCGAACTTAAAAAATAAAAAGTTGCAGTCAGAGGAGCGAGATAATTTTCAGCAAAAGCTGATGTCACGCCTTCATGACTTAGAGCAGCAAGTCAACGATATGCTGTTATTTGCCAAAAGCGGCAAACAGCAAGTGGTTTCGCCACTATCGGTCAATGATATTGTTCAAACGTCTACCGATGGCTTGGAAGCTTTAGTTGCACAAGCGGGGGCAACAATTAATATCCAGCCTTGCCCGGATGATTGTCATGTCCTGGGTAATCAAAATGCCTTGACTGGCGCCATTCAAAACTTGATTCATAACAGTTTGCAAGTGATCAAGACGGGGGCGGTGATTGATATTTCCGCCTACTGTCGTGATAACTACGCCTATGTCAGCGTCAAAGACAATGGGCCGGGGATCAGTAATGAGCTGGCGGCAAAAATATTTGAGCCATTTTATACCTCGAGGGCACAAGGCACTGGATTAGGTCTGGCGGTCGTGAAATCCGTCGCTCAGGCACATCAAGGCGATGTTTATCTATTGAGCAAGCAAGACTTGGGAGCCCATTTCTGCATTAAATTGCCGTTATTGCCGAATGTCGAACAGGGGCGAGAAGTTACACCGTTAAAGGAGCATGCTGATGAGTGATAGTAAAATCTTAGTAGTTGAAGATGATGCGGGTTTACGCGAAGCATTAGTCGATACTTTAAAACTCGCAGGTTACCAATGCGTAGAGGCAGATTCTGGTGAATCGGCGTTACTGCAGCTGAAGAACCTTTCGGTTGATCTTGTGGTCAGCGATGTTCAAATGGGTGGCATGTCAGGATTGAGTTTACTAAAAAGCATTAAGTCGAGTTATCCCAATTTACCTGTGTTGATCATGACCGCCTACGGCACAATCAATGATGCGGTACAGGCGATCAAAGATGGCGCTTGTAACTATATGGCAAAACCCTTTGCGCCAGAAGTGCTGCTGAATATGGTCAATCAATATGTGCCATTGCAATCAAGTGAATCGTATGAGCCTGTGGTTGCTGATGCTCGTAGTGTAGAATTATTAAATTTAGCAAAAAAAGTGGCATCCACCGACGCTTCGGTAATGGTGCTTGGCCCGAGTGGCTCAGGTAAGGAGGTGCTGGCGCAATATGTTCATTATAATTCATCGCGTGCGGATAAACCTTTTGTTGCGATAAATTGTGCGGCGATTCCGGAAAACATGCTGGAAGCGACCTTGTTTGGTTATGAAAAAGGTGCATTTACCGGTGCTATTCAGGCCTGTCCAGGTAAATTCGAACAAGCGCAGGGCGGCACTATTTTGCTAGATGAAATTACCGAGATGGACTTAGGTCTGCAGGCAAAAATTTTACGGGTATTGCAGGAAAGGGAGGTAGAGCGTTTAGCGGGTAGAAAAACTATTGCCCTGGATGTGCGCGTGATCGCCACCAGTAATCGGGATTTAAAAGAAGCCGTAGCCGAGGGCATTTTCCGTGAAGATCTCTATTATCGGTTAAATGTTTTTCCACTAACCTGGCTACCATTGGCAGAGCGCCGTGATGATATCGTGCCGCTGGCGAAACATTTAATTGAGCGTTTATGCCAAAAAAGTGGCGATGCCATTCCAGAGCTAACTGCGGCGGCGCGCAATAAGTTAACCACTTACCAATGGCCGGGTAATGTTCGGGAGCTGGATAACGTTATTCAGCGGGCATTGATTTTACACAGTGAACAAAAGATTGATGCATCTGATTTATTGATTGAAAATTTTGACAGCCCGAGTGTTGTCGAATTCACTCCGGCGGAAAGAACGGAAGACAAGCTTGGTAGTGAGCTGAAAATGCAGGAGCATCAGATTATTTTAGATACTTTACAAGCCTGTCATGGCAGTCGTAAAGCGGTCGCTGAGCGTTTAGGCATTAGCCCACGCACCTTAAGGTATAAAATCGCCAGAATGCGCGATAGCGGTATTCAAATTCCCGCTTAGTTTCATTGTTATAACATGGCATCAAATACTACCAGTCAGCTTTCGCCTGTTGACTGGTTTTTCACCTCCATTATCAACCATTTTATGATTTAACTTAATAAAAAGTATAGTTAATTCATATTGTTATAGCCTCATTGAATTAATGATTTTCTTGGCACTTTGCTTGCTTTATTAACCCTATAAGTTAATTCATCAATAAATTGACACAAGCGAGAATGGCTATGGATATCAAAACAAATTCCTTGTATGCCCAAATGCAAAGTATGCAACTTGAAGCCATGGGCAATCGTGCAACTTCCATTGAAAGTAATGTTACGCCGGTTAACTCTTCAACGAATGATTTTGGCAATATGCTAAAACAGGCAATCGGTTCAGTGAATGACGCGCAAATGGCGGCAAAAGAAAAGCGCAATGCCTTTGAAATGGGCGATCGTAGCGTCACGCTAGCAGATACTATGGTGACCGCGGCGAAAGCTGGCATCGCGTTTGATGCGACAGTGCAAGTGCGTAACAAGTTTGTTGAAGCCTATAAAGAAATTATGAGTATGCCGGTATAATTACCGATAATTTATTTGATAAATAATGCAATTTTCAATCGGAGAAGTTAAGTGGCAGATACCAGCAATACAGCATTAGCAGCACCTGATAGCGGTTCAGATTTAGTCGTCAGTGATAATAATGCCGATAGCCAAATCGATGATCAAAAATCGGGATTTGCCTCAGCGCTTGGCAATGTCGACGTACTGCGTCAGTTAACCTTGATCATGGCATTAGCCATTTGTCTGGCGATTGCCGTGTTTGTTATTTTATGGGCAAACCAGCCGGAATATCGCTATCTAACTAAGCTGCCGACTGAGCAGCTGATCAAAACCATGGATTTTCTTGATGCGAATAAAGTTGAATATCGTCAGGAAAATAACACCATTTCCGTACCATCAGAAGAATATCAAAATATTCGCTTATTATTGGCACGTGAAGGTTTAAGCGATGAGCCGGATACCGGTAACGAAATTATTATGCAGGACATGGGCTTTGGGGTTAGTCAGCGCCTGGAGCGCGAACGCTTAAAGCATTCTCGTGAGCAGCAATTAGCCCGTACCATTGAAGAATTACAAACGGTGAGTCGTGCCCGGGTATTATTAGCCATCCCTCGTGATAATGTTTTTGCCAAGCGTGAAAAAAATCCCTCTGCAACTGTGGTATTAACGTTACGTAAAGGGCGGTTATTATCGGAAGAAGAAGTCGATTCCGTGGTTGATATTGTCGCTTCCGCAGTACAAAGTTTAGATCCTAACCGGGTGACGGTTACCGATCAAAATGGCCGTTTATTAAATTCTGGCTCACAAGATTCTATTTCATCGCGCTCACGCAAAGAATTTGAAATCGAGCAGAAACGCGAAACCGAGTATATGGAGAAAATCGACAGCTTGTTGATACCGGTCGTAGGCCTAGGTAATTATACCGCGCAGGTGGATGTTACTATGGATTTTACTAACACTGAAGAAACTCAGCGTCGTTATAATCCTGACTTACCGGCGCTACGCAGTGAAATGAAAGTGGAAGACAGCACTATCGGTGGCACACTTGGTGGTATTCCTGGCGCGCTAACTAATCAACCGCCACTAGACTCTAATATTCCTGAAAATGCCGTTGGTGGTAATGGTAGAAAAACCATGCCAAGCCGTCAGCATTCTGAGTCGACTAAAAATTACGAACTGGATGAAGCGATCAGTTATAGCAAACAACAAACTGGTGTTATTCGTCGGATCAGTGTTTCCGTTGCCTTGGATTATTTATCGCAAAGCACCCCTGCACCTGATGGCGCAGAAGATGAGCAGCCAACGGTTACTCAAGTACCGCGCAGCGCGGCAGAGCTTGCCAATATTCGCCGTTTATTACAAGGCAGTATAGGGTTTGATTTACAACGTGGTGATACTTTGGAAGTGGTTACTATACCTTTCTCTCGGGCTGAGGTTGTCGATGAAGTCAAACTGCCATTTTATCAAGAGCCCTGGTTCTTTAAAATGTCAAAATTGGGTATCGGCGGCCTGGTGATCATCATCTTGATATTATCTGTAGTGCGCCCAATGCTGAAACGCTTGATTTATCCGGATCAAACACCGTCAGATTATGGTGAGAAATCGCTAGATACCCATATTGATCTAGGTGATGAAACCATGGATATGTTAACATCAGACTTTGATGCTGGCTCGGTTGGTTTTGCACCAGACGGCAGTTTACAACTGCCGGATCTGCATCGTGATGAAGATGTCTTAAAAGCGGTTCGTGCCTTAGTGGCGAATGAACCTGAACTGTCCTCGCAAGTAGTGAAAAGTTGGTTGAACGAAGATGAGTGATGAAACCCAAGAATTAGCACCAATTCCGTCAGGATTTGATGTCGATAAACTCGATGGTTCGGAAAAAGCCGCGATCTTATTATTGAGTTTATCGGAAGAAGATGCCGCGCAAATCTTAAAGCATCTTGAGCCTAAGCAAGTTCAGCAGGTCGGGATGATCATGGCCGCGATGGAAGATTTTACTCAGGAAAAAATCACTGCCGTTCACAAGCTGTTTATTAATGAAATTCAAAATTTCAGTACTATCGGCTTCCAAAGTGAAGAATTCGTTCGGAAAGCGTTAACTGCGGCACTGGGTGAAGACAAAGCCGGTAACCTGATCGATCAGATCGTAATGGGTGGTGGTGCCAAAGGTCTGGATTCGTTGAAATGGATGGATTCGAAACAAGTGGCGAATATTATTCGTAACGAGCATCCGCAAATTCAAACCATAGTGTTATCTTATTTAGAGCCGGAACAATCGGCAGAAATTATGAGTCAGTTTGCTGAGAAAACCCGACTTGATTTAATGATGCGCATTGCCAACCTTGAAGAAGTACAACCGGCAGCGTTACAAGAGTTGAATGAGATTATGGAAAAACAATTTGCCGGTCAAGCCGGGGCGCAAGCTGCGAAAATGGGTGGCTTAAAAGCTGCTGCAGATATCATGAACTACCTCGATACCAATGTTGAAGGTATGCTGATGGATTCTATTCGTGAACATGACGAGGAAATGAGTCAACAAATTCAAGACTTGATGTTTGTCTTTGAAAACCTTGCCGATGTTGATGACAGAGGTATACAGGCGATATTACGTGAAGTGCAGCAAGATGCCTTGATGAAAGCGATCAAAGGCGCCGATGATGCCTTGAAAGAGAAAATCATGAACAATATGTCGAAACGTGCGGCTGAAATGATGGCAGATGATCTAGAAGCCATGGGACCTGTGCGTATCAGTGAAGTGGAAGCGGCGCAAAAAGAAATTCTTTCCGTGGCACGTCGACTTTCTGACGCCGGTGAAATCATGCTTGGCGGCGCTGGTGGCGGCGATGAGTTCTTATAAACTCGTCAGCATTGATATCGCGATATGAAAAATTTTAGTTCGATTCACCAAACCGATAAAATAGTTAAACCTTCTGAGCAGGATGAACTGGATGTCTGGTCGCTACCATCAGTTGAGAAAGCCATTGATGAGGAAGATTTAACGACGAATGCCTTAGGGAAAAAGCCGACCTGGCGCTATCAACCGCCAGAGGACGTGGAAGAAGAAATCGTACCGCTAACGGCAGAAGAGATCGAACAAATTCGCCAGGCGGCCTATGAGGAAGGCTTTAATCAAGGCAAAGAAGAAGGTTTTGCTAGCGGTTTTGATGAAGGTAAAAAATCAGGTCATCAGGAAGGGTTAAAACTTGGCCATCAGGAAGGGGTTGAAACTGGCCTGGCAGAAGGCAAAGAAACCATTGAACGTTTATCCGGACAATGGCAAACATTAACGGATCAGCTGCATCAGCCGTTAGCTGAAGTTGAACAAAATATTGAGCAGCAGCTTTTGCATCTGGTAGTACAGTTAACACAAGCTATTACTCTGGAAGAAGCAAAAACTAACCCTGATATTATTTTATCGGCGTTAACCGCCGGGCTAAAAGCCTTGCCAAGTCAGGATACGCAGACGCAAATTTTACTGCACCCTGACGATATTAAACTCATCGAGCAGCAGTTTAGCACGGATTATATCCAGCGGCATGGTTGGCGTTTATTAGCGGCACCACAGCTTGAACCTGGTGGTTGCCAAATTGAAAATAGCACTTCAAATATCGACCTGTCGATTAAATCTCGCATCAAAGAAGTATTGGACTCATTTTTGCAGGATGCTTTACATCAGTAACTTTTTTGTAAAGCGTCAAAACTCTGATGATCGATGTTCAACGACTTAATCAACGCATAAGCAATTGTCAGCAATTTATCCACCCGCACAGTATTTCTGTCGCCGGCCGTTTAGTGCGCGTTGTCGGCTTAACGCTGGAAGCTGTTGGTGTTAAGGCACAGGTTGGTAGTCAGTGTCTGGTTGAAACCGCACAGGGTGATTTAATTGCTGAAGTGGTTGGTTTTGCTAACGACATTACCTTTCTAATGCCAGAACAAAGTTTGCATGGCGTGTTGCCTGGTGCCCGGGTTGTGCCGTTAGCGAAAAAAGCACGCTTGCCGTTATCAATGGAATTGCTTGGTCGGGTCGTTGACGGTGTCGGTAAGCCGCTTGATGGTAAAGGGCCGATTAAACACGCCGACGATTATCAATACAATAGTAAACCTATAAACCCGTTAGCACGTCGGGCAATTTCCGAGCCGTTAGATGTTGGTGTCAGATCGATCAACAGTTTTTTAACCATAGGTCAGGGGCAGCGGATGGGGCTTTTTGCCGGTTCAGGGGTCGGTAAAAGTGTTTTGATGGGCATGATGACCCGAGGAACCACCGCCGATGTTATTGTTGTTGGCTTGGTTGGGGAACGTGGCCGGGAAGTGAAAGAATTTATCGAAGAGATTTTAGGAGAGCAGGGGCGGGCGCGTTCCGTGGTGGTTGCGGCTCCTGCGGATAATTCGCCGCTAATGCGTTTAAAAGGCTGCGAAACTGCGGTGCAGATCAGCGAATATTTTCGTGACCAGGGGCTTAATGTGCTATTGCTGGTTGATTCCGTCACCCGTTATGCCCAGGCACAGCGGGAAATCGCGTTGGCGGTTGGCGAGCCACCGGCAACCAAAGGTTATCCGCCATCGGTGTTTTCAAAGCTGCCGCAGCTAATCGAACGGGCGGGTAATGGTGGTGATAGTCAGGGCTCAATTACGGCATTTTTTACCGTATTAACCGAAGGGGATGATCTGCAAGACCCGATTGCCGATGCAGCGCGGGCAATATTAGATGGTCACGTGGTGTTATCGCGTGAACTTGCTGATGCCGGTCATTACCCCGCAGTGGATATTGAAGCGTCAATTAGCCGGGTGATGCCTATGGTGACCAGTGAGCAACACCAGGAGCTGGCTCGTCAGCTTAAGCAGGTGTATTCGCTTTATCAGCAAAATAAAGATCTGATCGCCATAGGTGCTTACAGTAAAGGCAGTGATCCGCGTATCGACCAATCCATTCAAATGCTGCCGGTGATCAATTTCTTCCTGCAACAGAAAATCAATGAAGTGATCCCTTATGATCAAAGTTTAGCCCAGCTCCAGGAAATTCAATCTGCGGCACAAGCCCGCGCCCAAAACCAAGCAAATGCCGAGCACTCAGCTTGATTGTCATTAACTCAAGAGGAAGCTGATAGTGTCAATGAAGCAACTGGATACCCTATTTAAGTTTGAATCTGATAAAGAGCAACAGGCAGCGCAGCAGTTACAGTTAGCAGAGCGTGATTATCAGGATAATTTGACCCGGCTGGAAAGTATTGGCGCCTTTCGACTCGAATATATGAAACGGTTAAATCAACGTTCAATAGCCGGTATCGATAGCGCGACATATCGCCACTTTCATGCTTTTGTTGCTAAATTGGATAATGCCGCCGAACAGGTTGAAATCGCCATCAGGCAGGCTAAAGCTTTGGTTGAACAGCGTCGCCAACAATGGTTGCAGCAACGGCAAAAGGTGCAGGCGGTTGAATTGCTGCGTGAGCATAAATTGACCAAGCTTCAGCAACAAGCCAGTAAGCAAGAACAAAAAATGTTTGACGAAATCGCCAGCCAACAGTTTATCAGGCGAAGAAATCCAAGATTTTCATAACTTGGAATGAGTTTTGCTTTTAGTTTTATTAATTGTCGTTAAAGAGTCATGAGTTTTGCTTGCTTAACTCAATAATTGTTTAAGGTTGAATTATGTCACAGGTCAGTATTTTAGCTATAGATGTCGCTCAAGGTGTTGATTCTATTGGGGGAACTGGTAATAAACCGTCTACCGGGCAGGGTAGTTCGTCTGATTTTTCTCAAGTCATGAGTCAGCAACAAAAAGATAAAAGCGGCAATACCGGGCGAAACACCGGAGAAAGTGACGGCAAGAAAACGCCTGTCGTCGAACGCTCTGCCGAGATAAAATCTGAAAATCAGCAAACGATTGATAATACGAAAGCAGAAAATCAACGCAATAACGGGAGTGACTCAGATAGCCAGCAGCAAGGCCTACATCAGGGCGGCGAGCAGACCGCAGAGCAACCCGAGCAAACAGAAACTGCTCAGCAGCTTGAGTTGTTGACTCAGGCAATAGATCAACAAGGAAATGAAAAAGTCAGTGATATTGCGCAGCAGTTACTCGCTTTTATCCAGGCCTCAGATGAAGTGAATACCGAAACCACCGAAGTGTTACGCACCTTTGATGAGCAAATGCTGGTATCTGAACTTGTGGTTTCATTGAATGGTAAAGAACAGAGTGCTGCTGGCGATGCAGTCGCGACTAATAGCAATGAGTTGTTAACTGATACAGAGGCTAGTGATGCCGAAAATAGTGATCCTGAAAATGGCGCTAAGCAACAACAAACTACGGAGGCTAAACAGTTCGCCCAGCAAAGCGCAACTAGTGATAACAATAGCAAAAACACGAGTGACACGGCGAATAAGGATGTCGTTAAAGTAAATACTGAACAAGGGGAAGAAACTGTTGAGCAATCAGTAGCCGTAAAACCTGAAGTGCAGGTTGCAAAATCGGAAAAAGCGGTGACAACGACAAATACCCAACAGACGCCTCCTGTTATCAGACCAGAAACGGATAGTGCTCAGTCAGTTGAACGGGACAAAGAGCTCTTGATGTCAGGGATGGGAGTTACCGAGAAAAATACACTGGATAATCCTTCAGACGATAAGCAATCTGCAATTAAGGTGACGACGGCCGCTGATAAGGTGATGCAAGCCGCTAATGTTCAGGGGCAAGCAATTGAGCAGGCATCAGAAGCATCAGTTAAAAACAGTGCAGAAGATGTCACTGAGCAGCAAGTAACTAATACGGTGGCAGCAACTCTTGATAATGCCAATACTGAACGCAAAACTTCAGCACCAGCCAGTCAGCGCATTATTAATCAAGCATCGGTAACTTCTGAGGCGACGGCACAGCAATCCAGTCAACAGCAGGGAGCTTCAGAGCAATCTGATCAGCAAACTCAGCAGCAAAATAGTGAACTGGTTACCGAGCAGCTGGCCAATGGCAGTAAAGTCCATACCAATAATGATGCAAATGCCAATACTATGGCAAATACCACTTCAGGGAATGAAACTACAACTAATCGCCTGGGACAGCAATCGCTAATGCAAGGTGAAGAGCATATGTTCCAGCACACCATGGCGAAAGAACATGCAGACTCCATGTCAGTACAGTCGGCAAAAACCGCAGTGCAAATCCAAAATGAAACTATCAGTATTTACCGCAAAGATTTTACTACTGCGGTAAAAGATAAAGTCATGGTGATGATTAATCAGAAGATCAAACAGCTGGATATTCGTTTAGACCCACCTGAACTTGGCAGTATGCAAGTCAGGTTAAATCTACAAAATGAACAAGCCGCTGTGAATATAGTAGTGCAAAACCAGCAAGCGAAAGAAGCGTTAGAGCAAAATCTTCATAAACTGAAAGACATGCTGGCAGATAGCGGCGTTGACGTTGGTGATGCCAACATTGAGCAGCGCCAGCAACAATCTGAGGCTCAAAATGGCTTTGCCGGGCAACAAGGTTTCAGTGGCGGTGATGGCACTGAAGGGAATTTCATCGACGAAACCAGTGTTGGATCTCAGGTGAATTTGTATAAAGCTTCAGCAACTGGCGTTGATTACTACGCATAATGCAAGAAAAGCATTTGCTAACCAGGCAATCGACGATATAGTTTCACTATAAATAAATTCAGTGGCTAAGGACTGAAAATGGCTGATGAAGAAAAAGAATTAGAGTTAGATAAATCAGGCAAAAAGAAAAAAATGATCATCATTATTGCGGCCGTTGCAATATTAGTGATTGGTGGTGGCGGTGCATATTTCTTTCTGGCTGGCGGCGAACCTGAAATTTCTCAGGCAGAAATTGACGCAGCATTAGATACCGGTACTGATGATGGAGAGGCTCAGAGTGCGGCGCCGTCGGGGGCTCAGGCTGGAAGTGCACTGTATGTGCCTATGCCACGACCGTTTCGTTTTAATGTTCCAGGGGCGTCGCGTGATCGTTTTGTTGAGATCCGGGTGCAGTTGTTGGTAAGAGGTGGGGATAACGAAGAAGCAGCGAAAAAACACGTGCCGCTAATTGAAAGCACCTTGTTAGCGGTATTTTCTCAATCTAATGCCGATGATTTAGCCACCAGTGCCGGAAAAACCTCACTGAAGCAAAAGTCATTAGCGGAAGTACAAAAAATTATGACCGATGTTGAAGGCAGTAACATAGTCGAGCAAGTGCTATTTACTGGCTTTGTTATGCAATAATGATTTTGTTAACAGGTTAATTTAAGTGGACAAAGAGATTATCGAGTGAGTGACTTATTATCGCAAGACGAAATTGACGCGCTCTTACATGGCGTAGATGATGTCGAAGAAGAAGAAGTACAAGAGGATCAGGTCCAGGCCGAAGGCACCAGTGACTACGATTTTTCCTCGCAAGATCGTATTGTCCGTGGCCGGATGCCAACCCTTGAAATGGTTAACGAACGTTTCGCCCGCCATATGCGTATCAGCTTGTTTAACATGATGCGCCGCACTGCTGAAGTGTCAATCAACGGCATCCAAATGATCAAATTTGGTGAGTATGTTCACACCTTATTCGTGCCAACCAGTTTAAATATGGTACGTTTTAGGCCATTAAAAGGCACAGGTCTTATTACCATGGAAGCCCGGCTGGTGTTTATTCTGGTGGATAACTTTTTTGGTGGTGATGGTCGTTATCACGCGAAAATTGAAGGCCGGGAATTTACCCCGACTGAACGCCGTATTATCCAAATGTTGCTTAAGTTAATTTTTGAAGATTACAAAGAAGCCTGGTCGCCGGTAATGGATGTCTCGTTTGAGTATCTCGACTCAGAAGTTAACCCGTCGATGGCCAATATTGTTAGCCCGACTGAAGTGGTGGTGATCAGTTCTTTCCATATCGAACTCGACGGCGGTGGTGGTGATTTCCACGTTGCCCTGCCTTATTCAATGCTAGAGCCTATTCGCGAATTACTAGATGCCGGTGTGCAAAGTGATAAAGAAGACACCGATATGCGCTGGTCAAAGGCCTTGCGCGATGAAATTTTAGATGTTCCGGTTGAGCTGTCGACCAAGTTTTTGCAAGTGGATTTACCATTGTCAAAAATAATGGAACTTGAAGCGGGGGATATTATCCCGATTGAAATGCCAGAGCATATTACGGTATTAATTGAAGATTTACCGACCTTTAGGGCGAAACTCGGTAAGAGCCGGGAAAATGTCGCATTGCAGATTCAAGAGAAAATTAAACGCCCAGAGTCAGTGAAAAATGAACTGACTATTTTAACCAAAGGCGGTAAGCGTTTAGATAGCGATGCTGAACTGCATCTGTTAGAAGATGATTTAGAGTATTAAATAGAGGCAAAAGCATGAGTGATGAAAATGAAGATTTAAGCATGTGGGATGAGGCAATGGACGAACAAGCCGATGCCGAAGCCGCAGAAGAAGAAGCCGAAAAAGTTGAGCTGGACGAGCTCAAGGAGGAACAGGCGCCGGTTACCGGTGAAGAGCAACGTAAACTGGATGCGATTTTAGATATTCCGGTAACTATTTCGATGGAAGTGGGTCGCAGCCATATCAGTATTCGTAATTTATTACAGTTAAATCAAGGCTCTGTGGTTGAATTAGATAGGGTTGCTGGTGAAGCGCTGGATGTTTTAGTCAATGGTACGCTAATCGCTCACGGTGAAGTGGTAGTGGTTAACGACAAGTTTGGTATTCGATTAACCGATGTTATCAGTCAAGTTGAACGTATTAAAAAGCTTAAGTAAAGCTATGCTAAGACGAATTGTTGTACTTTTTCTCACGGCTGGTTTTTCCTTTGTTAGCCTCGCTCAGGAAGAAGCCGTGCAAGTGGGCAAGCATGCGAATGTTAATTTAGATGCCGCGAGCATGATATTGTCCCTGCTGATGGTATTAGTGTTAATAGTGGTTAGTGCCTGGGTACTGAAAAAATTTAATTTAACCAATAATTCGGTGGCTGGCATGAAAGTGATTGCTAGCTTACCTTTAGGAACGAAAGAAAAGTTAGTGGTGGTGCAAGTGGGGGATCAACAACTGCTGTTAGGGGTCAGCCAGCAGCAAGTGTCATTGATCAAAACATTGGAACAGCCATTAGAAGTCGGCGCTCCAATGACGCAGGAACTCAACCAATCTTTGAGTCGTTTTCTCAATAAATCACCTAATAAATAGAGTCATAATCTATGCGACATAACATTAATAAAAACCATGTCTTTTATCTGCTAACGTTTTTATTAATCGCGTTTACCGGCGGTGTCTATGCTGCTGATGATCTGTCGATGTCAGCGTTAAAACTGACCACTAACCCGGATGGCTCGCAGGAATACTCGGTTACCCTGCAAATTCTGATCTTTATGACGGCGCTGAGTTTTATCCCAGCAGCCGTAATTATGATGACTTCCTTTACCCGCATTGTTGTGGTGATGGCGATATTAAGGCAGGCGTTTGGTTTGCAGCAAACGCCATCTAATCAGGTGATTATCGGGCTGACCCTGTTTATGACCTTATTTATTATGACGCCTGTCTATAACAAAATAAACGAAGCAGCGATCCAACCATATTTAGCGGAGCAACTGACGTCAATTCAAGCTATCGATAAGGCAAAAGTGCCGCTGCGCGCCTTTATGCTTGAGCAAACCCGGCTAAAAGATTTAGATACCCTGGCACAAATGGCGGGCATTACTGAAGTGGATAAACCAACGGATTTGCCGATGACTGTGATAATACCAGCGTTTGTTATTAGTGAATTAAAAACGGCGTTTCAAATCGGTTTTATGCTGTTTATTCCGTTTTTGATCATCGACTTGGTTGTCGCTAGTATTTTAATGGCGATGGGGATGATGATGTTATCACCTATGATAGTCTCCTTACCCTTTAAATTGATGCTGTTTGTGCTGATCGACGGCTGGAATCTGGTGATCGGCACGCTAGCGACCAGCTATGGTATGGGAGCAACCTGATGAGCCCTGAAGTCTTTGTTGATATTTTACGCGATGCGCTGTTTCTGGTGATAGTGCTGGTCAGTGCCGTGATTGTCCCTAGCTTGATCGTCGGCCTTATCGTTGCCGTGTTTCAGGCGGCAACTTCGATTAATGAGCAAACTTTAAGTTTTTTGCCCCGACTGATTGTTACTTTGCTGGCACTGATCATGGGGGGGCACTGGTTGGTGCAAAAGTTAATGGACTATAGCTTCAGGTTGATTGCTAGCATTCCCAGTGTTATCAGCTAGCGGGTTGGCTAACGATGGAATTTACCGCATCCGTAGTTAATCAGTACATGGCAGATTTTTTGCTGCCGCTGGCGCGGGTATCGGCGCTGATCATGTCGATGATCGGCTTTGGCGCTAAAGCGATTCCGCAGCGCATCAAATTGTTTTTGTCTATTGCCATCACTATTGCCATTATGCCAGCCATTCCGCCTGCTCAAGTGGTTGAGTTGTTTTCTTTTCAAACGGTTTTACTGGTTGCCGAGCAAACTATTATCGGTGTGATGCTAGGCACTGTGACCATTATGGTGGTTAATACCTTTACCATGGCGGGACAGATCATCGCAATGCAAACCGGTTTGGGTTTTGCCTCATTAGTGGATCCTGCCAGTGGCATGAATGTGCCGGCGGTTGGTCAGTTCTTTTTGATCTTATCTTCCTTGCTGTTTTGGGTCATGGATGGACACTTGGCTTATTTACATTTTCTTGTGGCCAGTTTTGAGACCTTGCCGATACCGCTCGAAAGCTTCGATTCAGTAAAGTTTAAGGAATTAGTAGAGTGGGGCAGCTGGATGTTCGCTACCGCATTATCACTGGCGATGGCGCCGTTAACGGCGATGTTATTGATTAATTTTTCTTTTGGTATCATGACCCGCGCCGCGCCGCAGCTCAATATTTTTGCCATAGGTTTTCCCATTACCATGTGCTCAGGGTTACTTATCATGTGGCTGACCATGGGGAATTTCTTGACCCATTTTGAAGCACAGTGGCAGCGGGCGTTAGACTTTAGTTGTTATTTAATCGACTGTGAGACGAGCTAATGGCAGAGTCTGATAGCGGCGAAAAAACAGAAGAACCGACGGCGAAAAAACTCTCGGAAGCGCGCAAGAAAGGTCAAATTGCCCGCTCGAAAGATTTAGGCACTATGTTTGTCTTAGTTGGCAGTGCGGTTGCCCTAATGTTAATGGGGAATTCATTGGTTAAAAGTCTGGCATTAGTGATGAAAAACCAATTTTCCTTGAGTCGTCAGGAAGTGATGGATATCAACGCCTTATTTGCCGTGGTCAGTACTAATGTTTCCCTGATTTTTCCCCCACTTGGCTGGATCTTTGCCATAGTGATGCTGGCGGCATTCATCGGCAATACTTTACTGGGCGGTATTAGCTTTTCCTGGGAAGCCATGATGCCGAAATTTAGTAAGATGTCGCCCATTGCCGGGTTTAAGCGGATGTTTGGTTTAAAAGCCTATGTCGAGCTAGTGAAATCACTGCTGAAATTCTTCGTAGTGTTTTTCTCTGCTTACCTGCTGTTAACCAGTTTATTCGAACAGATCTTGTCATTAAGCATTGAAGCGATCCCATTTAATTTTGCCCATGCGGTGAATTTATTGCTGTGGATGTTTTTAGCGCTTGGTTTGTCATTGATTATCATCGTTGTTGTTGATGCACCTTATCAAAAATGGGATCACACCCGTCAGCTGAAGATGACCAAGCAGGAAATTAAAGACGAACATAAAAATGCTGAAGGTAGTCCTGAAAATAAAGGCCGTATTCGTCGTACCCAATATGAAATGTCACAGCGACGGATGATGGCGGAAGTGCCAAATTCAGACGTGGTGATCACTAACCCGACGCATTTTTCAGTGGCGTTAAAATATGATGCCAGCCAAGGCGGTGCCCCGCAGTTAGTGGCAAAAGGTATCGATGAAATGGCTCTTCATATTCGCACTATTGCTAAAGAACATGGCGTTGAAATTATTGCTTCTCCAGCACTTGCCCGTTCTCTGTATTACACGGCAGAGGTCGAAGAAGATATTCCTGAAGAGCTATTTGCCGCCGTCGCTCAGGTCTTAGCGTTTATCTATCAGCTAAACGAACATAAAAAAGGCAAAGCTAAGCGGCCTGTGCCATTGGCGAAAAATCTCCCTATTCCTGACGATTTCAAATATTAGTTTTACTATTTGCTATTGGTACGAGATTTGCAAAATTGGCGTATGCGTCAAATTATTATCGTGTCGATTAAATGCAACTAGTAGCTCATTTAAATCAAATCAAACAGAAAAAATTCAGTGTCTTATCTGGTTTAGGTACACCATTTTTAGTGATGGCGGCATTAGGTATGGTGATCCTGCCAATGCCGGCATTTTTACTGGATATTTTATTCTCCTTTAATATTGCCTTGTCGCTAGTGGTGCTGTTGATCACTGTCTATACCTTAAAACCGTTGGAGTTCGGCTCTTTCCCGGCAGTGTTGTTAATCGCTACCATCTTAAGGTTAGCACTCAATGTTGCCAGTACCCGAGTGGTGTTACTGGAAGGCCATGAAGGTCCTGATGCTGCCGGTAAAGTGATCGAAGCCTTTGGCTCTGTGGTGATCGGTGGTAATTATGCTGTTGGTTTAGTGGTATTTTTGATCTTAATTATTATTAACTTTGTTGTGGTTACCAAAGGTGCCGGACGTATTTCTGAAGTGACCGCTCGTTTTACTCTAGATGCGATGCCGGGTAAACAAATGGCGATTGATGCCGATTTGAATGCCGGTTTTATCAATGCCGAGCAGGCACGAGAGCGTCGCATTGAAGTCACCAGTGAAGCCGACTTTTACGGTTCGATGGACGGTGCTAGTAAGTTTGTTAAAGGGGATGCGATAGCCGGCATCTTGATTCTATTTATCAATATAATCGGCGGCCTGGTGATCGGTATGGTGCAGCATGACCTGTCTTTTGATAACGCGGTTGAGATCTACACATTATTGACTATTGGTGACGGCCTGGTGGCACAAATTCCTGGCTTATTGCTATCGGTTGCTACTGCGATTGTCGTTACTCGTCAAAATACCAGCGAAGACATGGGTTCTCAGGTCAGCACTCAGTTAGGGCAAGAGAAATCTTTATATATTGCTGCTGGTGTAATGTTTGTTATGGGAGTAGTGCCAGGGATGCCGCATTTGGCGTTTTTATTCTTTGCTCTGTTAATTACCGGTGGTGCTTTTTTAGGTGCAAAATATAAAGCTGCAAAAGTACTAGAAGAAGCGAAAAAAGCGGAAGTTGCCCAGGTTGAAAATCAAAAACAGGAAGCAGAAGTGAAAGATCTTGGCTGGGACGATGTTAATCACGTCGATATTGTTGGTCTGGAAATCGGCTATCGCCTGATCCCGTTAGTGGATAAAGCACAAGGCGGCGAACTACTTAATCGTATTAAAGGGGTAAGGAAAAAATTATCGCAGGAATTTGGCTTTTTAGTGCCGGCAGTACATATTCGGGATAACCTGGATTTAGACCCTAATTCATATCAGATCTCTTTAATGGGAGTAACAGTGGGTGAAGCAGAAATTCGCCATGATCATGACTTGGCGATTAACCCAGGCCAGGTGTATGGCAAGCTCGATGGCATAGCCACCAAAGATCCGGCATTTGGTTTAGATGCGGTGTGGATCAATCAGTCACAGCGCGAACAGGCACAGGCACTGGGGTATACCGTAGTGGATGCCGCTACCGTATTAGCCACGCACTTAAGCCAGGTATTAACCAATAATGCCGCGCAGCTACTAGGCCATGAAGAAGTACAGAACCTGTTGGATATTTTAGCCAAGAGTTATCCTAAACTGGTAGAAGGTTTGATCCCGGATGTATTGACATTAGGTACTGTAGTAAAAGTGCTGCAAAACCTGATGCATGAAGGGGTGGCCGTCAGAGACATGCGCAGTATAGTGCAAACTTTAGTGGAGTACGGGCCTAAGAGCCAAGATCCAGAAGTATTAACGGCAGCTGCGCGAATTTCACTACGCAAATTTATCGTTCAGGAACTGGTGGGCTCTGAAAATGAAATTCCTGTCATAACTTTGTCGCCAGAATTGGAACAAATGTTGCATCAGTCAATGCAAATGGCAGGAGACGATGGCGCGGGTATTGAACCTGGCTTAGCAGAACGATTACAAAAATCTTTAACTGACGGGGCACAACAACAAGAAATGGCAGGAGAAACGCCGATTCTGTTGACCTCAGGAATTTTAAGAACAGTTCTGGCTAAGTTTGTAAAATACACAATTCCTGGTTTAAGAGTGATTTCTTATCAAGAAATTCCAGATGACAAACAAATTAAGATTGTCAGCTCTATTGGCCAATAGTCTCCACTAACAGCTTGTTGGCAGTAAAGGTACCGTTAAGCATTCGGTAAGGGGTTTTCGTGAAAATTAGACGTTTCGTAGCAAAAGACATGAGATCGGCATTAGAGCAGATTAAACATGAACTGGGAGCTGACGCCGTGATCATGTCAAATAAAAAGGTACCGGAAGGTGTCGAATTAATGGCGGCGGTTGATTATGCTCAGCAAGTGGCTGATAGTGAGCCGGCTGCTAAAAGCGACGTAGCGGCCAATGTTGCACAATCACGAGATATTGAGAATGATGTTGTGTCATTGACTAGTCAGCGCCCGACTTCTCCAACGCCATCGGTACAACCACAACCACAAACACAAGCACAACCAACTAATGCTCCAAGTGAGCTGCCAGCAGACAGCTTGTCGGCATTATTACAGCGTCAGCAACAGGCACAACAAGCCCAAACTACAGCATCAACTGGCAACCAGAGCACTAGTGCAACGCCAAATAGCGACCTTGAACAACAGTTAAAAGCATTTACCGACCGTTTGGAACAAGGTATCCATAGTCATACCGATGCTAATGACATGGCGCAACAAGCCACTAAAGTGCAAATACCGACAGAACAGCATACTAGCGAGTTAACGCCTGCCCAAGTAAATCATTATCAGCAGCAAGAACAATCAATTAATACAGCTTCACAAACGACAACACATCACTTTGCCGAAATGGAACAAATGCGTCAGGAAATGTTGTCGATGAGGCAATTACTTGAGCATCAGTTATCCGGATTAATGTGGCAGGATATGGCACAAAAAGATCCGATGAAAGCCCTGTTAATGAACCGGTTATTAGAACTTGGTTTAAGTGATCAGGTGGCAGATCATATTGCCAGCTGCATTCCTGGCAATTTAAACGAAGAAAATGCCTGGCAGCAGGCAAAAACGCTGTTAGCCCAACAATTGCATACCACTAACAATGATATTATTCGCCGTGGTGGCGTGGTGTCATTAGTTGGCCCAACCGGTGTCGGTAAAACCACTACGGTTGCCAAATTAGCAGCGCGTTTTGCGCAGATTCACGGTGCTGATTCAGTGGCGATGATCTCAACGGATAGCTACCGCATTGCCGGTTTTGAGCAATTATCGACCTATGGTCGCATTATTGGTTGTCAGGTGCAGTTGGCAAAAGACGGCGCGGCATTAGAAACATTACTGCAACAATTTGCTAATAAAAAGCTGGTATTAATCGATACTGCAGGAATGGGACAAAGAGATATGCGTTTAGCCGAGCATTTAGCTACCTTGATCACTCACTCCCGTGTTAGAATTCGTAATTATTTAGTGCTTGCGGCCAATGCTCAACATCGGGTAATGCAGGAAAATGTTGAGCGTTTTAAAAAGGTGCCGATAGCAGGCTGTATATATACTAAACTTGATGAAAGTCTCAGTGTTGGCGAAATAATTGCAACTTCTATTCAAAATGGTTTACCAATAGGGTATCTTACTGATGGACAAAGAGTTCCTGAAGACATTAAAGTTGCAAATACTGAAAAATTGGTTACGCTTGCAGATAGACTTGCGACAAAACTTAACCATCAGGTAGCACCACGTCCGATGCCCGCATCACAGGTGGTGGCGATGTGATAAAAATTGACATTAGTAGAGTAAAATGAATGATAGATCAGGCAAGTGGCTTAAGAAAAATGCAACACAATAATCAAGTAAAAGTCATAGCAGTTTCTGGTGGTAAAGGTGGTGTCGGTAAAACCAATGTTTCATTAAATACTTCAATCGCATTAGCCCAGCAAGGAAAAAGAGTATTGGTGTTGGATGCTGACTTAGGCTTAGCTAATGTCGATGTTATGCTGGGTCTTAGGGTCAAACGTAATATTTCTCATGTCTTGTCGGGTGAGTGTGAACTCGACGATATTATTATCGACGGCCCCGCGGGGATAAAAATCATTCCTGCAACCTCTGGCACCCAGTCTATGGTGGATTTGACACCGTCTGAACACGCAGGACTGATCCGCGCCTTTAGTGATATGCGCACCGCTTTTGATGTGCTGATAGTTGATACCGCAGCCGGTATTTCCGATATGGTATTAAGTTTTGCCCGCGCTGCACAGGATGTTTTATTAGTTGTGTGTGATGAGCCAACGTCTATTACCGACTGTTACGCGCTAATGAAGTTATTGAGCCGGGATCACGATGTCTTTAAATTTAAGGTCGTAGCGAATATGGTGCGCGGCCCAAGAGAAGGGCAGCAGTTATTTGAAAAGCTGTCGAAAGTGTCTGATCGATTTTTAGATGTCGCGCTAGAGTTAGTCGCGGTTATCCCGTTTGATGAAAATATTCGAAAATCAGTACGTAAGCAACAAGCGATAGTGCAGGCGTTTCCTGATTCTCCGGCAGCTAAGGCGTTTAAAGCATTAGCAACTAAGGTGGCTAATTGGCCAATTCCACATCACCCGTCAGGACATCTTGAATTTTTTATCGAGCAGTTATTAGAAAACTAGCCGAAAGAGCAGACTATTTTGGTAAAAGCAAATGCCTATAATGTACATATCGATAAGAGTGCTTTATTAGAACAGCATACTGTATTAGTTAAACGCATTGCTTATCATTTATTAGCGAGACTTCCCGCCAGTGTTATCGTCGATGACCTGATCCAGTCAGGGATGATCGGCCTGTTAGAAGCTGCGAATAATTTTGATGCGTCAAAAGGTGCAAGCTTTGAAACTTTCGCCGGCATTCGTATTCGCGGTGCCATGCTTGATGAAATTCGCCGCGGTGACTGGACTCCACGTTCCGTTCATAAAAATAGCCGGATGATCAGTGAGGCAATTAACGCTTTGGAAGCAGAATTGGGCCGTGATGTTACTGATATTGAAGTCGCTGAAAAACTTGATATTTCATTAAATGAGTACCATCATATTCTTAATGAAGTCAGTACAGGTAAAATTATTGGTATTGATGATTTAGGTGTTAGTGAAGATGTTATTCACAGCAGTGAAGATACTAACAGCAATGATCCCTATCAAGATATCGAGCAAGTTAGCTTTAAAAAAGCATTGGCTGGATGTATAACTACTTTACCTGAGCGAGAAGCTTTAGTACTGTCATTGTATTACGATGAAGAATTGAATTTACGTGAAATTGGTCAAGTACTTGACGTGAGTGAATCAAGGGTCAGCCAAATTCATAGTCAGGCGTTACATAGATTAAAAGCGCGTATGCAATCCTGGCAAAGTTAAGTACAATATAATATATCGAATTTTGAATAAACTCCCTGGAGGGTGCCTTGGATAAAAATATGAAAGTACTTGTTGTTGATGACTTTTCAACAATGAGACGTATCGTGAAAAATTTGTTACGTGATTTAGGGTTCACTAATATTCAAGAAGCAGACGACGGCAGTACCGCCTTACCTATGCTGAAAGAAGGTGACTTTGATTTTGTTGTTACAGATTGGAACATGCCAGGGATGCAAGGTATTGATTTGCTTAAAGCTATTCGGGCTGATGCTAGCCTGGCGCATATTCCTGTACTTATGGTAACGGCAGAAGCGAAAAAAGAACAAATTGTAATGGCGGCTCAGGCGGGTGTAAATGGTTATATTGTTAAACCGTTTACGGCAGCAACATTGAAAACCAAGCTTGATAAAATATTTGAGCGCTTAGGTTGATTCTACGTTTGTTGTTACGTAAGGACGTTACATGACTAAAGATAATGGTGTCCATGTTTCATTGGAGCAAGCTAAATTGCTTGTCGAATACCTTGAAACCGGTCAACAGGAACAAGCGGATGAGCTAATTGCCGAGATCCAAAACCCAATTAATTCAGAGCTCTTTGCTGAAATAGGTAAATTAACCCGTCAGTTGCATGATTCTTTAATGAATTTTCAACTTGACTCTCGGTTGAATGATCTGGCAACGGCAGATATTCCTGATGCAAAAGAAAGATTAAATTACGTTATTAGTCGCACTGAAGATGCGGCGAATAAAACGATGGATGCCGTTGAGTCTATATTTCCTGTTGTCGACAATATTCAAAACCAGATCCAAACGGTTGACCCTTTGTGGAAAAAATTGATGCATAATGAACTCAGTGTTGATGAGTTCAAACGTTTGTGTCAAGACATCGACGTTTTGCTGAAAACCACCAGTAAAGAAACCACCCATATGCATGCCTTGATGACTGATGTTTTAATGGCACAAGATTTTCAGGATCTTACTGGTCAGGTAATACGTAAGGTGATTGATTTGGTAAGAGAAGTCGAAGACAGTTTAATCAATATGTTAACGGCGTTTGGCATTTCTTCTGAAGAAGTGAACGAAAAAGCTAAACCTAGTGTCGGTGAAAACTTGGTGGAAGGGCCAATCGTTAATACAGAGCAAAGAGACGATGTGGTTGCCGACCAAGATGATGTCGATGATCTGTTATCAAGTTTAGGATTTTAATAGGAGTTGCTGGATGTCTTATGAAGCAGATGAAGAAATTCTTCAGGACTTTTTAATTGAGGCTGGCGAAATACTTGAAAGTTTATCTGAGCAACTTGTTGAACTTGAGAACGATCCAGATAATGCTGAATTATTAAATGCCATTTTTAGGGGCTTTCATACCGTAAAAGGTGGTGCCGGCTTCCTATCTTTAACAGAACTGGTTGATGTTTGTCATGGTGCGGAAAATATTTTTGATATTTTAAGAAACCAGCAACGTAGCGTTACTCCTGAGTTAATGGATGTAATCTTACAGGCGCTTGATACCATTAACGATATGTTTGCCTTAGTGCAGGCGCGTGAAGAACTTTCTCCTGCCGATCCTGAACTTTTAGCTGAGTTGCACCGATTAAGTGTACCGGAAGGAGCTGAAGCTGCAGCGCCAGCAACACCAGCTGAACCTGAAGTTGTCGAACAACCAGCAGCAACTGAACAGGCAGCTGGTTCTGATGATGAAATGACCGAAGATGAATTCGAGCGTTTATTAGATGAATTACACGGTGGTTCTGCGCCCAGTGCTGCCAGCGAGCCAGCTGCTAGCACACCGGTTGCAAGCTCAGGTAATTCGGATGAAATCTCCGATGATGAGTTTGAAAGCTTGCTTGATGAGTTGCATGGTCAAGGGGCATTTTCTGCTGAAACGGCTAAGGCTAGTAAGGCCGAAACAGTGCCTAATGATCAAATCGATGATGACGAGTTCGAAAACCTACTCGATGAATTACACGGTAAGGGCAAAGCACCAAAAGCAGTTAGTAATAAATCAGCATCTACGTCTGCGGTAACCCCAACTCCCGCTCAGTCGGTAGCTAAACCTGCTGTAGTTGCCAAGCCAGCAGCGGCTGCTCCAGCTAAACCTGCGGCGAAGAAACCGGTAGCGGATAAAAAGGCAGCACCTAGTGCTTCTCAAGGTGAAACGACAGTTCGTGTTGATACTCAGCGTCTTGATCAAATCATGAATATGGTTGGGGAACTAGTATTAGTAAGAAACCGTTTAACCAGTTTGGGCATGACCAAAGAAGATGAAGAATTAACCAAAGCCGTTTCTAATCTTGATGCGGTAACTACTGACTTGCAAGGCGCCGTGATGAAAACGCGGATGCAGCCGATCAAGAAAGTGTTTGGTCGTTTCCCGCGCGTTGTACGTGATCTGGCGCGCAGCTTGAATAAAGAAATTAAGTTAATCCTTGAAGGGGAAGAAACTGATTTAGATAAAAACCTGGTGGAAGCGTTAGCGGATCCCTTGGTGCATTTAGTGCGTAACTCTGTTGATCATGGTATTGAAGAACCGGATGTTCGCCAGGCCAACGGTAAAGAGCGTGAAGGCACGGTAATTTTATCCGCGTCACAAGAAGGTGATCATATCTTGCTCACTATCAGAGATGATGGCGCAGGTATGAATGCGGAAAAACTAAAAGAGATTGCGATTGAGCGTGGCGTGCTTGATGCGGATGCGGCAAATCGTATGTCTGAGCACGATGCCTTTAATTTGATTTTTGCACCGGGGTTTTCTACTAAAACTGAGATCTCTGAAGTGTCTGGCCGTGGCGTCGGCATGGATGTCGTGAAAACAAAGATCACTCAGCTAAATGGTACGGTTAATATCGATTCTGAATTAGGAATCGGTACTGTCCTTGAGATTAAAGTGCCGTTAACGCTAGCGATACTACCAACCTTAATGGTAGTGGTGGGGGAACAAACCTTTGCCTTACCGTTAGCTGGCGTTAATGAAATATTCCACTTGGATTTAACCAATACCAATGTGGTGGATGGACAATTAACGATAATTGTTCGCGAAAAAGCAATCCCCTTATTCTATCTGGATCAATGGCTGGTCAGGGGCTTTGAAGAAAAACCAAGAGACAAAGGCCATGTGGTTATTGTCCAACTAGGCGCTCAGCAGATCGGTTTTGTCGTGGATAGTTTAATTGGCCAGGAAGAAGTAGTGATTAAACCACTGGACAGATTATTACATGGCACACCAGGTATGGCAGGAGCCACAATCACCAGTGACGGCGGTATTGCGTTGATTATAGATGTTCCTAGCATGCTGAAATACTATGCGAAAAAGTCTATCGTCAATAAAAAACTGCGTTCGTAGCATATAAAAGAGATGATAAATGGCCTATAAGGTTTTAGTGGTCGATGACTCGAGTTTTTTTCGTCGTCGGGTCAGTGATATTATTAACGGTGACAAAGAGTTAACAGTTATTGATGTCGCGGTTAATGGCGTTGAAGCGGTAGAAAAAGCCAAACAGTTAAAGCCTGATGTCATCACTATGGATATTGAGATGCCATTACTCAATGGCATCGAAGCGGTTAAGCAGATCATGGCGAGTTCTCCAACCGCTATTTTGATGTTCTCATCATTAACCCATCAAGGTGCGAAGGCTACTCTGGAAGCATTGGATGCCGGTGCCTTGGATTTTTTACCGAAAAAATTTAATGAAATAGCCAAAACATCCAGTGATGCCGGTAGTGTTTTAAAACAAAGAGTACTGGAGTTAGCACGTAAAAAGGGGCGTCTTCCCAGTCGTTTTTCTGCTCGACGTGACATCAAAGCTTCTACACCAATTGTTAGAAAAGAGGTTGTTCGCCCAGTTCCCGGCTCTGCTCCAATTAGTTCCAGAAAAACGTCGAACAAGTCTTACAAATTGTTAGCCATTGGCACTTCTACCGGTGGCCCCGTGGCACTGCAAAAAATCTTAACTCAATTACCTGCTAATTTTCCATTGCCTATTATTATGGTGCAGCATATGCCCGCGGCATTTACCAAGGCATTTGCCAGTCGGTTAAATAACCTTTGCCAAATATCGGTGAAAGAGGCTGAAAATGGTGATTTTCTTAAGCCTGGTTGTGCATATTTAGCTCCTGGCGGCATGCAAATGGTGTTTGACGGTAAAGACAGTTCGGCTAAAATCAAATTGATGTCGGATGATTCAGATCGTATTGCGTTTAAACCGAGCGTTGATATCAGCTTTGGTTCGGCAGCGAAAGTGTATGGTGATTCCGTGCTTGGCATTATTTTAACTGGCATGGGTTCAGATGGGCGCGAAGGTTGCCGTATGCTAAAGGCAAAAGGGGCGACAATTTGGGCGCAGGATGAAGAGTCTTGTGTGGTTTATGGTATGCCACAAGCGGTGACTAATGCAGGTATTTCATCACAGAATATCTCCTTACTTGACTTTCCATCAGCGATTTTAAAAGAAGTAAAATAGGGCTGGTAATTTTTATCTGATAATAGATTAAGGTGGCATTTTGGTTGTTTGGACGATAGCAAATCAAAAAGGTGGAGTTGGCAAGACAACCACAACCATTTCATTAGGTGGATTACTGGCTGAACGCGGCAAACGTGTATTATTAGTTGATACCGATCCTCATGCATCGCTTAGCTACTACTTTGGCATTGAATCTGAAGATCTTGAGTTAAGTGTCTATGATTTGTTTGTTCAGGTGTCGAGCAAAGAACAAATCATGCAAAGCTTATGTCCAACCAAATATGCCAATATTGATATTCTTCCCGCTACTATGGGGTTAGCAACCTTAGACCGTTCCCTAGGAACAAAAGGCGGCATGGGTTTGGTATTAAAAAAGGCGATACAGAAGCTAACCGATGAATATGATTATGTTTTGATGGACTGTCCGCCGGTATTAGGCGTGCTGATGGTAAACTCATTAGCCGCTTCTGATCGCATTATTGTGCCGGTACAGACGGAGTTCCTGGCTTTAAAAGGTCTGGATCGTATGATGAAAACCATGGATATCATGCAAGGTGAACAGGAAACCCCCTTCACCTACACTATAGTACCCACCATGTTTGATAAGCGTACTAAAGCATCGCTATTGGCATATCGTAAGTTACAGGAACTCTACGGCGCTAAAGTGTGGCAGGGAGTGATCCCGATTGATACTAATTTTAGAAATGCCAGTGAAGCGCAAAAAGTACCGTCTGATTTTATGGCATCAACGCGTGGCGTTTTAGCTTATAAAAATCTGCTAGACTATTTATTGAAGCTACAAGGTAAGAGTTAATTGATAATGAGTAAGTCGTTAGCTGCAAGCAAGAAACTAATGCAAAACTACCTGTCGGAACTGTTAACCGAAGATCCACAGCCGACGGAGCAAAAACCGCTTGCAGATAAAGACAAGCTGGATAAGCTATTACAGCAGGCCAGTGTTGCGCATGAAGTGGATAAAACCAAACTCGATGCTATTACCTCGGTTAAATCTGAAAACAAGTTGGTGGAACAACCACATGTTGAGCTTGAAGCGAAAGCTGAAGTTGAACTTGAACAACAGGAAATTACCACTCATAAAAGCCAGGCTGAATTTGTTATCAAGCCTGAGAAAGATTATCGCAAAGGAAGTTTCCAGGCGATGTTTTTTGATGTTGCCGGGTTAATAGTGGCAGTCCCCTTGATTGAACTCGGTGGTATTCATAATGTTGATAAGACAACACCACTGATGGGGAAACCAGATTGGTTTAAAGGGGTAATGCTTCATCGGGAAGAAAAAATCAACGTCGTTGATACTGCGCTTTGGGTGATGCCAGAAAAATGCAACGAAAAGTTACTTAGTTCGATAGAATATCAGTACCTGATCATGCTCAATAACAGCCATTGGGGATTAATGGCAGAGAATCTGATTGATACGGTAACCTTAGAGCAGGAAGATGTTAAATGGCTGGAAAATGTCACTAAGCGGCCTTGGCTTGCTGGGCTGGTTAAAGATCGGATGTGTGCACTAATTGATGTTGATGCCTTGATTAAAATGCTAGATGACGGCGCTAATATTAATGAGCTGCAAGGGTAAATAAAAAATACTATTAATATAAATTAGTTAGCTATTATACTATATTGATAGATAGACGAATAACGTGAAAATTTAAGAGGCTAGCAGTATGTCTGATGAAAGACGCAGTGCGAATGAAAACGTAGATACAAATGATGAAGTGCTTCAGTGGGTAACATTTCAATTAGATAGTGAAACCTATGGTATCAATGTAATGCAGGTCCAGGAAGTACTTCGTTATACTGAAATAGCTCCGGTTCCAGGTGCTCCTGCATATGTCTTAGGTATTATTAATTTACGTGGTAATGTCGTTACAGTTATCGATACCCGTTCACGCTTTGGCCTAGAAGCCAGTGAGGTGACTGACAATACCCGTATCGTTATCATTGAATCTGAAAAACAGGTAATAGGCATTCTGGTTGACAGTGTTGCCGAAGTGGTTTATTTGAAAGCTTCAGAGATCGATATTGCGCCAAACGTCGGCAATGATGAAAGTGCCAAGTTTATTCAAGGGGTATCGAATCGCGATGGCGAGTTATTGATCCTGGTTGATTTGAATAAATTGCTTTCTGATGAAGAATGGGATGAGCTAAAGCAGTTCTAGTTTAATAATAATCGACGAATAGTCTTACTATTTATCGGTTATTTGCTTTAGTGTTGCTATCTAAGTTGAATGAAATTTTATGGATAAAACAACCTTGCTGATTATTGCTTTGGCTGCGGTCATTATTGTCAGCATTTTTTTTATTTACTTTATTTTAAACAGGAAATTTCAGCAGCGTTTAAATGCCATAGAAACTCAGTTGTCCAGTCTTGAATTTATCGTTAACGAAGTTAAAGAAAATCATTTAACTCAACAAGAAACAACAGCTAATCGACAACAGAAACTGCAAACTTGGCAGCTCGAACACCAACAGGTGAGTCAACAACTGGAACACAGGATCAAAGTGTTGCAGGAAAAATTAACTGGCTATCAGCAGCAGTTGACTCAACTGCAACAACAAGAGCCACAAGACAGGTTATATACTCGGGCGCAAAAAATGGTGGCACTTGGCGCCGATATTAATGAAATCGTACAAGAATGCGGCTTACCAGTGGCTGAAGCTGAAATCCTCATTGCCATGCATAAAAAAGCCTAATAAGCCGATATTAACCAAGCTAATAGCTTTTGGTTTCCTCTGACGTTATTTTCTTTACAATTTTTAGACATTTTTCTGCTATTTTTATTTGTCTGATGATACCGCCGATGTCTTTGCCGTGATAAACTCTCGCCCTGTTGAAATTTATAGGTAAAATTCAAGGAAAGGTCGCTGTGTTAAAGGCAAAGTTTATCAGCTTATTTAGCCAATTATTGCTATTGCTTAGTGTTATTCTTATCACTGGCTGTGCTTCTGTACCTGAACAGTCTCAAACGACAAGTGATGCTAAAGATCCGTTAGAGTCAATAAACCGCCCATTCTGGACATTTACCTGGGAATATGCCGATAAATACGTGCTTAAACCAACCTCTGAGGCTTATGTTGAGCATGTCAATCAAGATGTCCGCAGTGGTTTATATAATATGGCGCTAAATTTAAATGAGCCATCGACCATTATTAATCATTTATTACAGGGCAAGTTTTCCGATGCGGCGAAAAGTACCGGTCGTTTTGTGTTAAATTCTACTATCGGAATATTGGGGATCTTTGATCCTGCGAGCGATTTTGGTTGGGGACGCAATCAGGAAGAGTTTGGTGAAGTCTTAGGAAAATACGGCGTAGGTGACGGCCCTTATCTGGTAGTGCCAGCATTAGGACCTTCTTCAGTTCGAGAAGAAGTTGGGGATTATGTTGACAGGTATTATTGGCCATTAGCTGTTATTGACTTTTGGCCTAATCTGGTTAGAGCAGGCATTATAGGGTTAGAGCAACGGGCTGCGTTAACGGATCAGGAACAGCTAATTAACGATTCGGTCGACTCTTATGAATTTATTAAAAATGCCTATTTTCAAAATATGAAATACAAGGTTTATGATGGTAACCCACCGATTGAAGTTAATGAAAGTGATGAAGCAGAATTAGAAGCTTTCATGGACGAATTTGAAGAAATTGAATAACAGTTTTAACGATATTAATATAACAAGAGTTTTGGTCTGATAAATGAAAAAATTACTACTTATTATTAGCCTCTTTGTGTCCATGGTAATGTTAGTTAGCGCTAATGCCGCACAGATGCCAAGTAATATTACCCCTCAGCAATTAGAGCAATTTAAGCGCCTATCACCAGCACAGCAAAAAAGTTTAGCGCAAAGTATGGGGGTAGATTTACGCACCATTCAAAAGCAAATCAACTCTTCTGGTAAAAATCAGAAGGCTAATGACGAAACACAATTACAGCAGTATTTCCCTCGTGGTACCCAATTCGATGAATTTGGTAACCCAGTGTTTGATGCCGAAACTGATTTGCTTGAAGAAGAGGAGGAGGATGACGGTAAACCTAAGCCTTTTGGTTATGATGTTTTTGCTAATGCACCGCTAACGTTTGCCCCGACACTAGACATAGCTGTGCCGGATAATTATGTTGTAGGCGCTGGTGATAGTTTATCGATTCAGATTTTTGGCAAAGAAAATTTTGATTATGAGCTGGCTGTGACTCGTGAAGGGCAAGTGGTTATCCCTGAACTCGGTGCATTTTCTGTGTCAGGGCTGACATTTAACGAAGTTAAGCAAGTACTTGCGGCAGAAATAAAAAATAAGGTCTTAGGTGTTGAAGTTGTTGTGGCACTTAGTGATTTAAGGTCTATTCGGGTGTTTGTGTTAGGCGATGCCTTTAAACCTGGCCAATATGTATTAAGTTCGTTATCGAGTATTACTCATGCGTTGTTTGCTGCCGGGGGTATTAGCGATATTGGTTCGTTACGCAATATTCAGCTAAAAAGAGCCGGTCAATTAGTGACAACATTGGATTTGTATGATCTATTGATTAACGGCGATTCTTCTAACGATGTTTTATTGAAATCCGGCGACGTAGTTTTTATCAATCCGGTCGGCGATAAGATCACCGTTGAAGGTGAAGTGACCAGACCGGCGATTTATGAATTAGCAAAAGGCGAAACTTTTCAAGCGGCAATTAAAATGGCGGGGGGGTTATTACCATCGGCTTACCCTGCATCGACTGTGGTTGAGCGCTTTAATGAGCGTAACTTAAGAACCGTTAAAAATATCGATTTAACTAACAGCAAGGTGTTAACGCAGGAAGTACGTTCAGGGGACTATATCAAGGTGATGAAAACTTCTGATATCGTTGAAGACTCAGTGACTATAATTGGCGCAGTCGCAAGACCGGGGAAATATCAATGGCATCAAGGGCAGAGAATTACTGATCTGGTGCCAAGCATCGATGCTTATTTGGCTGACGATGCAGATTTAACCTATAGCTTGATTATTCGAGAAAAAGATATTGGCCGTAATATTGAAGTGTTACAGTTTAGTTTCTTTGACGCGCTTAGTGACCCTCAGTCAAAAGACAACTATGAACTTCAATCTAGAGACAGAATTTTAGTTTTTTCAAATGTCGAAATGGCATCGACAGATCTAGGCTCATTAGATAGCTTTGCGATGACTAAGCAAGAGTTATTAGAACTTGAAAAAGAAAATGCTGAGAAAAAATACCAAGATAAGCAGTTCTGGCAATACTATGACAGCGAGAATTCCGCTAGCGCACTGAATCTAGTTGAAGAAGTTGACAAAGCAGAAGAAACCTTAAAGCAAACTTATCAATCTATTGAGGAGTTAACAGGGGAGGTTGAGAAAGAGCCTGAACTAAGAGAGCTTAGCTTCTTTTCTCGTAAGCGTTTACTGGCTCCTGTCATTGAACAATTAAGGCGTCAGGCGGCATCAGGTCAGCCTATTCAAATGGTTGAAATTGATGGTGCAGTTAAATATCCGGGAATTTATCCATTGGCAAAAGATGGTCGTATCTCTGATCTGGTAAAAGCTGCTGGCGGACTTCAAGAGTCGGCATTTCTTGATACCGCTGAAATGACGCGAAATGAGATTGTTAATGGCCAGGCAGAAAAGCTCGCGATGAAGATTAGCTTGGCATTAGCGTTAACAGGTGATCTACAACAAAATAAACTATTAGCAAGCAAAGATAGATTGAACATTCATCATATTCCTGCCTGGCAAGAGAATCACACAGTTGAGCTGCGAGGGGAATTTGTGTTTCCTGGTAAATATACTATTCGTCGTGGTGAAACTTTAGGTCAGTTGATTCAGCGAGCGGGTGGTTTTACTGATTTTGCTTATTTGGAAGCATCGCTGTTTACTCGGGAAAAATTAAAGCAACTTGAATTGAAAAACCTGGTGAAAGTGTCTGAAAGTTTGCGGATGGAAATAGCTTCAAAAACCCTTTCAGATAAAGATGGAAATACTTCATTTGATTATCAGCAAACTAATCAGTTATTAGCCGATTTAACTAATGTGGAACCGATAGGGCGACTAGTTGTAGATATCCCGTCGATAATATCAAATAGTGAGTTTGATGTAATACTGGAAGATGGTGATGTGCTTTATATTCCTGCTAAGCAAAACTCAGTGAATGTGGTTGGCCAGGTACAAGTTGCATCATCACATATTTATAAGTCGGGATTAACTGCCTTTGATTATCTAGAGCTTAGCGGTGGCAGTAAAAAGCAGGCGGATGAAGATCGGATTTATGTCATCAAGGCAAATGGCGCAGTTGAAATTCCTAATGATAATAGCTGGTTTGAATCAAATAGTGGTGGATTAGCGCCTGGTGATACTGTGGTAGTACCATTAGATTCTTATTATATGGAAGATCTATCACTATGGCAGGCGGCAACTCAGATCATTTATCAAGCTGCGGTAGCTGTAGCGGCGATATCTAATCTGTAAATATTTCTAGTATATAGGCTGACAGTTAAGTTGGCCTATTATATCTATGTTAGCTAGCGATTTCAGGGATTTAGGTTTGCTATTTCTATTGATTTGTAAAAATTAGTTACCGAAGGCTAATTATTTTGATTATTTCCTAGATTCCCGTAGGTTAGGCGACTATAATTGGCGCAATTTTGTTTTCTCTTTATTTATAAGTGTTTTTAAAATAAAAAAACCAGGGTTTATCCATGTTTCTTATCATAAGCGCATTAATTGTTGCTTTTTTTGTGTCTGTTTCTACTATTAAGGTTTTATTACCTTTAGCTCCTCAAATTGGTTTAGTTGATTTACCTAATGAACGTAAGAAACATGATGGTGCGATACCGCTAATCGGTGGTATCTCTATCTATACAGGGGTGCTGATTGCATCGACACTCTTTATCGAACAAAGCCAGATAGTTAATCTGTATTTTATCTCTTCAGCGCTATTGGTTTTTATTGGCACTATGGATGATATTTATGATTTAAGCGTTGCTCCACGAATGATATTTCAGGGAATCGTTGCAACCTTAATGGTCTTTGGGGCTGGCATTTATATTCAAGATTTTGGCAACTTATTTGCTGCCGGTAATATAAATATAGGCAATTATGGCATGTTATTTACTATGCTTGCCTGTGTTGCGGCTATTAATGCCTTTAATATGATAGATGGCATTGATGGTCTAGCTGGTTCTATGAGCATAGTTAGCATAGCTTCAGTTGCTATTTTAACCTTGCTAAATGATAATTCCGCCGATATTTTATTGCCGCTTATTCTGGTTGTGGCTATCATCCCTTACCTATTTTATAACGTCAGTACTCGCAACCCCAGAGGCAAGAAAATTTTTATGGGAGATGCCGGTAGTATGTTTATGGGGCTGACAGTGATTTGGCTATTAGCATTAGCAACTCAAAATACCTCACACGGTGACGCAGTGTTTAGACCGGTTACTGCACTATGGATTATTGCAGTACCATTGATGGATATGTTTGCCATTATGCTTCGCCGTATTCGTAAAGGCGTTTCACCTTTTCAAGCGGATAACGGGCATTTGCATCATATTTGTATGCGTCTAGGTTTATCTTCACGTCAGGCGCTATGGGTTATTAGTGGGTTAGCTATCAGTTGTTCTTTAATTGGAATTTTTGGTGAGATATTCGCTGTTACTGAGTCAGTGATGCTATTAAGTTTTGTCGCTTTGTTTGTGTTGTATTCTTATATATTACAACATGCATGGAAGTTTATTCGCGTATTGAAATAAACTTGTTTCTAACTATTACATAAGAGTTTTTATATTCGACAGTCAATTTGGGTGCTGATACACTCACCTAAAATTCAAAAATTTATCTATATTATGAAAAAAATACATGGTTTTACGATGATTGAGTTACTCATCGTAATTGTAATTCTCGGTTTATTGGCATCACTTGTTGCTCCTAAATTTTTTAATCAATTAGGGACTGCTGAGCGTGGTGTCGCTTCTGCTCAGATGAATGCATTTGAAACCGCGCTGGATACTTACCGTCTAGATGTGGGAAGTTATCCTGCTGCTCTTGAGGAGTTGCGTAAAAGTGACAAACCTAGGTGGGATGGCCCTTATTTACCGAAAGATATTCCATTAGATCCCTGGGGAAATCCTTATATTTATACGGTACCTGGTGAAGATGGTAATCCATATAAAATAATGTCTTATGGTGCAGATGGTCAGCCTGGTGGCACAGACAATAATGAAGATTTAGTTCACAAATAATGAAATTAGACGAATTACTCCTTCAAAATTTTTCAGTTTCAAATGATGATTTGCAACGCGCTGAAAATTATCAAAAAAAATACGGTGGTCGGCTTGATCAAATTCTTGTTAATATGGGAAGCCTTCCAGATGATCAAGTTGCACCACTCTATAGCCAGTACTTAAATCTTCCTATTGTTAATATTAGTGACTGGTTGGATATTGCTCCTCCCGAGCTAGAAAATTCAGTGTTGAACTTTCTCATTGATAATCAATGGGTTCCTTTAGATAAGCAGGGCGATAATTGGTATTTTGCTTGTCGTTTCCCTTTGGATTTAACAGTTAATGAGTGGTTAAGTCAGCAAGAGATTAATGCTGAAATATATGTTGCCTCAGAAGCTGATATACAGGCATTATCTGCTCGCTTTGAACACCTTTCATTAGGTGATGAGTATGATGAGTTATTTGGCGATGAAGAGGCAAAATTAAGAGAGCTTGCTACTGAAGCTCCAACGGTAAACTTGCTTAATTCGCTGATTAGCCGAGCACTAAGACAAGGTGCATCAGATATGCACCTGGAACCCTATAATGGTCGTTATCGAGCAAGATTTCGTGTTGATGGCGTATTGCATGAAGCTGAAACTCTTGCACCACGAATGCAGTTACCGATAGTGACTCGGTTGAAAATACTGTCGGGTATGGATATTGCGGAAAAGCGTCGGCCACAAGATGGCAAGATAGAAATGAAAATTGCCAATCAGGAGTTGGATATTCGTGTTTCTGCCTTACCGCTCAATGACGGTGAGTCTATGGTGTTGCGTTTTCTTCGCAAAGATAATGTTAGATACGATATGTCTGTGCTTGGTTTATCTGAAGATATTGACTCTATGATCAGGGAAGATATTAAAACAACTGCTGGGGTTGTTTTGTTAACCGGGCCAACAGGTTCAGGTAAAACGACCACCTTGTATACATTTTTAAATGCTTTAAATAATGATGACGTTAAAATTATTACCTTAGAGGACCCGGTTGAGTATCAGCTTGAAGGGATTAATCAGGTTCAGGTAAATAGTGAGATCGGTTTTAATTTTGCGGCTGGTTTGCGCTCAATCGTCCGTCAAGATCCTGATATTATTATGTTAGGTGAGATTCGTGATAAAGAAACAGCTCAGATAGCTTTACAATCAGCATTAACAGGTCATTTAGTTTTTTCTACTGTCCATACTAATGATGCGGCAAGCGCTTATACACGTTTGCTTGATTTAGGTGTTGAAGAGTTTTTACTTAATGCTGCCCTTGTTTCTATTGTTGCACAGCGTTTAGCAAGAAAGGTGTGTCAACACTGTTCGGAGCCACATCCTGAAGCTAAAATGCTAATAGATAAATATGAACTTAATCAATTAGCAGCTAAATTCGGTGTTGAGTATATAAATCTAACACATGGCAAAGGGTGTGAGTATT
>CAZUHQ010000025.1:33410-36487 GCA_964620605.1 uncultured Thalassotalea sp. | reverse complement strand
CGGCAGCTCTTAATGCTTCTGCTTTATCGGTTTTCTCCCAAGAGAAAGCAGTAAAGGTATCATCACCAACTGTCATCTCAAACGGTTCGCGACCAAAGTGGCCATAAGCCGCAGTCTGACGATACATAGGATGTAATAAATCTAACATCTTGGTAATACCGTACGGACGCAAGTCAAAATGCTGACGTACCAATTCAATCAGTTTTTCTTCTGAAACCTTACCTGTGCCGAAGGTTTCGATTGAAATAGAAGTAGGTTCAGCAACACCAATAGCATAAGAGACTTGAATTTCACAGCGGTCTGCAAGGCCTGCGGCAACGATATTTTTCGCGACATAACGGCCGGCATAAGCGGCGCTGCGGTCAACTTTTGAAGGATCTTTACCTGAGAAAGCACCGCCACCGTGACGCGCCATACCACCGTAGGTATCAACGATAATTTTACGACCGGTTAAGCCACAATCACCTACCGGGCCACCAATAACAAAGCGGCCGGTTGGATTAATAAAATATTTGGTTTCAGGCGTTAACAGTTCTGCCGGTAATACCGCCTTGATGATGTTTTCCATCACGGCTTCGTGTAAATCGTCTTGTGAAATCTCCGGGTTATGCTGGGTCGACAGCACCACGGCATCAATGGCCACCGGCTTGTTATCTTCATAGATAAAAGTCACTTGAGATTTTGCATCCGGGCGTAACCACGGAAGAACGCCTGATTTGCGTACTTCTGCCTGACGCTCAACTAATCGGTGAGAATAGTATAAGGGAGCTGGCATTAAAGTTTCGGTTTCATTTGTTGCATAGCCAAACATTAAGCCCTGATCACCTGCGCCTTGGTCTTCAGGTTTTATCCGGTCAACCCCTTGGGCGATTTCCGGTGACTGTTGGCCAATTAAGTTCATAATGCCGCAGGTATCACCGTCAAATCCTACATCTGACGAGGTATAACCAATGTCAGTGATCACTTTACGGGTTAAATCTTCCAAATCGACCCAGGCCGTGGTTGAAATTTCACCAGAAATAATCGCGACACCGGTTTTTACCATAGTTTCACAGGCAACGCGTGCGTGCTTGTCTTGTGTGATAATGGCATCTAATACTGCATCTGAAATTTGATCAGCAATTTTATCCGGATGGCCTTCAGATACTGACTCTGAAGTAAAATAATGTCTAGACATAAACCCTCGAAACATTAACAAGTTATTGATTGATAAGGGGATGTTTAATTGTTAACAACCCCTGCTTCAGCTAATTTTAGCACTATAAGGCGATTGTAACCTGAGATTAAATTATTTTCTACCTTTTTACGTCTAGACGTCTAAAATAAATTTAGCCTGAGTTAGAGCAAGGCTAAAAAGCTAGGTTCTAAAGGTTGTAAAATGAAGTTAAAAGGACGGTAAAAGAGGTTAAAAAGGCAATAAAGTGAGCTTAGTTTGCCATAACTGCTGAAATATTGTTTGCTGCTGCGCTGTTGCTAACGAACTGTAAAAACTATGTTTGCCTGATGTTGTTTGCCTTGTTATCAGCTGATAGTGCTGTAATTGGCGGATCAGTTGCTGAGTGACCGGAATTGACGTTTCAAGGATTTCAATTTCATTGCCGACAATGTCTCTGATCGCAGAAAGTGCAAACGGGTAATGGGTGCAGCCCAGTACCAAGGTATCGACGCCATGTGTAAGTAAAGGCAACAGATAATGCTCAAGTAATTCTTTACATTTCAGTGAATTTGTTAACCCTTGCTCGATTAACTCTACTAAACCAGGGCAGGGCTGAATAAATACTTCGCTGCCATTTTTGTATTGCTCTACCAGGGTAAGAAAGCGCTGATTCTTTGCCGTTGCCTGGGTCGCTAAAATCGCGACTTTTTTGTTTTTACTTTGTTTAGCTGCCGGTTTGATTGCCGGTTCGACCCCGATAATCGGCACGGATATTTCTTTTCTTAGCTGGTCGATTACATTGACTGTTGCGGTATTGCAGGCGACTACCAGTGCCTTACAGTGCTGCTTAACCAACCAGTGGGCAATTAATGCCACCCGCTTGCTAATTGCTTCAATTGATAGCTCGCCATAGGGAGCGTAGGCCGAATCGGCGAGGTAAAGTAAATTCTCATTAGGTAACTGTTTGGCGATGCATTGAGCGATGGAAAGCCCACCGATACCTGAGTCAAATATCCCGATCGGATCCGATAAATGAGTTAACGTTTGCAAGTGCCGAATATTCATCTAATTAATTGCTAAAAAACCTTGTCGTTATAGGCAGTTTTCTATTTAATGTAAAGGGAAAAATTTTATAAAAAGAACGATTCGCATTCATGTCTAGCAGTATTTCCTTTCGTCAGATCAAGCAGTTCTCTGCATTAATGTGGGTGATTTTATTCGGTGATTTTATCACTCGTGGCAGTTTCTATATGGTGTGGCCGTTTCTGGCGGTGATTTTGTATCAAAAGTTTGCCTTAACTGCGACGGAAGTTGGCAGTATTTTATCTGGCGCTGCGGTGCTGTCGGTATTTGTTGGCTTTTTTGGTGGCGCTATTTCTGACAAGCTTGGCCGAATTCGGGTGATGTATACCAGTGGCATTGTTTACGTTTTGTCGTTTGTTTTGCTGTCTCAGGTCGATACTGTGCTTGGCTATATTATAGTGATCACTTGTTGTTCGATGTCAAAAGCTGTTTGGGATCCACCGACTCAAGCATTAGTTTCCGATATTTTACCGGATCTGAAAGTGCGGGAGCTCGCGCTGCAGGGACGTTATTTTGTCATTAATGTTGGTTGTGCCATCGGCCCAATTATCGGGGTTTATTATGGGGTGACCGGCCAGCAGTCGACGTTTTTATTAACCGCTGGTACTTTTGCGCTATGGCTGGTGTTACTGGCGGTAGCATTGAATAAGCATGGCAAAATTGCTAATCATCATCAGCAAAAGGAACAGAAGCTTGCCGCTACCTGGCAGGTGTTATGGCAGGATAAAATGCTGCAATGTTTGATCATTGCCAATTTGGTGTGTTTATTTGTTTATGCCCAGATGGACAGTACCTTAATTCAGTATTTAACAAGGGCAGATGTCCCGGAACTAATGAC
>CAZUHQ010000025.1:0-33400 GCA_964620605.1 uncultured Thalassotalea sp. | reverse complement strand
ATTTCCAGCATGATCTTAACCAATGCCGTGGTGATCGTCAGTAGTCAGTTTGTGCTGTTAAAGCTGCTTGCCCAGTATTCGTTAACTCAGCGTATTAAAGTTGGCCTAGTATTGCTTGCCTGCTCACAGGTCTGGATGAGTATTAACCCGGTTGAGGCGTTTTGGGGCTGGATAATGGCAATTGCCATTATGAGTGTTGCCGAAGCCATTTTATTTCCGACGATGAATGTGCAGATCGACCGGCTGGCACCAAGCCATTTAAAAGGCGCGTATTTTGGTGCGGCGTCTTTTTATTCGGTAGGTTATGCGATAGCGCCATTTGGCGGTGGTGTAATTTTAGACTTATTAGGTGGCGCCTGGGTGTTTGCTATCGGTAGCGTGTTAATCGTCGGCGTTTATTATCTTTATAGTATTTTGCATCGGATGTCGCGGCCGGATTTTGGCGAGGCTCTGATTGAGGAAAATTAAAGAATATTTATTTTCTGTCGAAGCAGGCTTCGACAAATCTTTTGTTGTGCCTCGCGTTGCTCGGGACAACCTACATGATTTATGTCGCACTTCGCTGCGCTTAGGTCGGCCTACGATTGAATATGGCAATTGATAATTGTCGGGCGATTGTCGATTAAAGCTAATTAAGTGATATAAGAGAGGGGAGACAGACTTCCAGAATGCCGCAGCCAACTTTAGTCCTGAACGCCTTGCGTTCAGGGCGGAAACTGCTTAATAACCGTAGGCTTCCCGGTACGAGCCGGGTATGCTCAATAGCCATTAATTAATTTCCTAAGGTAAAACTTATCGGCTCAGGGACATAGTTAACATACGAACATCCCAGAAGACTTAAAACAAATTATAGCTAATTTTCTGAAGGGGATTAAGTGTTTTTTGCTCTAGCCAGTGCTAAATGGTGATAGATTAGCCGGAATGTTTTTTCTTTGTCCGCTTTGTTTAACTAATGAACCGCTAAAGAAATAACTGATAACATCAGGCTTGTTTTTTTGGCTGCTTTACTGCCTGTTGGATGGTTTGCTGCAATAAATCAATCTGGCTTTGCAGTGCCTGTTTTTCCTGTTCAAATTGGCGTTGCTGCGCCAAATAGTCATGGGCGAGATTAAGCGCTGTCATTACCATGGTTTGTTCAGGAGTTTTTAGCGATTGGCCTTGCTTATTGTCCTGAGCCAATCTTTGGTTAAGTTCTTCCGCTGCCTGTAATAACGCAGACTCCTGTCCTTGCGGACAAGCTACTTTGAGTCGGCGACTTGCCACTTCAATGGTTACGTTATGTTGGCTCATAAAACTACTGGCTTTCTTTTATACGACTAAGTTGTTGGTAACGAAGCTATTTGTTTGTTTAATATACAAAAATATAGCTAGCTTATAAAAAAGCACTATAACGGTGTGTGATCTTAAGTGCAAGCATGATTTTACGCTAATTAGTATGATTGCTAATAGTTTTATCAGGCGGGCAATGGTAGGATAAACCGATAAAACTATTAGCGAATATATTGAGCAAATGACAGACAATAACCGATTAGATTTCGCTTCATTGCAAGCAATCATAACTACTGAAGACGTTAAAATTCACAGCTCTGAGTTACACGGGGTGTTAACCGGGCTGGTTTGTGCCGGTTATAGCTTTGAAAATAATGATTACCTTTCGATGCTCAACGATGTCTTTAACAATGGCGAAACTCTGCCGAGTAAATTGCGTACTATGGTTAAATTAATGTTTGGTCAGGTATGGCAAAGCATTTTAGATGATAATTATGGCTTTAATTTATTGTTACCGGATGACGATGATTCGTTAGTTGAACGCGGACATGCGTTGGGCGCTTGGGTTCAGGGCTTTAATTTGGGCTTTGGTCTGCAGCAAAATAAATCGGCAAAATTTTCTGATGATGTTAAAGAAGTACTGAGTGATTTTGCCGAAATAGCGAATCTTTCTGATGAAATTGAAGAAGATGAAACTACCGAGCAGGCGTATTTTGAAATTGCCGAATATGTCCGGATCTCGGCGCTCTTGTGTTTTACCGAGTTAGGCACGCCGCCGGAAGGCAAAGAACAATCAGATACCATTCACTAGCGTTAATATTGCAATAATTGAATAGCATGATGCGAGATACCTTAATTCCCCTTACTGAATTTGTTGCCAGGCGTCAGCGCTTTATTGAGCAGATGCAGGATAATAGTGTGGCGTTTTTTGCCGCCAATGCGCTGGTTACCCGCAGCAATGATACCGAATACCTGTTTTGCCAACATAAATATTTTTATTATTTAACCGGTTTTAATGAGCCAGATGCGGTGTTAGCGTTGGTGAAATCAGACATTATAGAGTGTGTGTTATTTTGCCAGCCCAAAGATCCGATAGCAGAAGTGTGGCATGGCCGAAGAATTGGTGAAAAACAGGCAAAAAGCGATTATTTATTTGAGCAAACGGCAACCGTTGCACAGCTTGATAATATCGCGCTTGAAATGTTAGCGGATAAATCTGCTATTTATTATTGTCAGGGGGATAATCAGCAACTGGAACAACGGATATTTCGCTGGTTAAGCGAGCTAAAAACTAAGTCGCGACTTGGTATTTCAGCGCCGAACAAGCTGGTTGATTGTCAGTCAATACTCGATGAAATGCGGTTATTTAAATCTGACGCCGAGCTTGATGTTATGCGCCAGGTCAATATTATTTCTGGTAAGGCGCATCAGCGGGCGATGGAGAAAACCCGCCCTCAGATGTTCGAATATCAAATCGAAGCGGAATTATTGCATGAGTTTGTCCGCCATGGGGCGCGCCATGCCGCCTATAATTCGATTGTTGCCGGTGGTGATAATGCCAACATCTTACATTACACAGATAACAGTGAACCATTGAATGATGGCGATTTATTGCTAATTGATGCCGGTGGCGAACTTGCCGGTTATGCCGCGGATATTACTCGTACTTTTCCGGTAAATGGTAAGTTCAGTGAGCCGCAAAAAGCGCTTTATCAATTAGTGTTGGATGCACAGCAGCAATGTATTGAGGCGATTAAGCCTGGCGAAACCTTAGCTGGTTTAAATGAATTATGTTGTCAGGTATTGACCAAAGGCTTGTTAGCACTTGGGATTTTACAGGGAGATATAGAGCAGCTTATGGAAGAGAAAGCCTGTAAAAAATATTTCATTCACGGCCTGGGGCATTGGCTTGGTCTTGATGTTCACGATGTTGGTGATTATCAGGTCAGTGACAGAAAGCAATTGCGGCCATTTGAACCCGGGATGGTAATGACCATTGAGCCAGGTTTGTATTTTCCGGCCGATGATGACTCGGTTGATAAAAAATGGCGTGGTATCGGTATCCGCATAGAAGATAATGTGCTGGTTACTGATCTAGGTCATGAAAATTTAACGGTTAATGCGCCAAAATCTGTCGCAGAAATCGAAGCCCTGATGTCTTGATAACAGGTCTTGATAACATGTTGCAACAACAAGGTTTGAACAGCTAGCTAACAAAGCGATTAGCAAAAACGGCACACAACTAGAACAAAACAGTGAATAATTCTGATACAAATTCCAAACAGCACTTTGATATTGTAATTGCCGGTGGCGGGCTATTTGGCCTGTTGGCGGCGTTAAGCATGGCAAAGTTAACCAAAGCCGATGGCAATAACTTATCGATTGCGATTGTTGAAACAAATGCCATTCACCAGGAGCCAGAACTTAGCTTTGACGCTCGTGTATTAGCGCTTTCTCATGGCACTGTCAGCTATCTGCAATCTTTAGATTGCTGGCAGCCACTACAGGCGAATGCAGCGCCAATTAAGCAGATCCATATTTCAGATCGCGGCCATTATGGCAAGGCGCGCATAAATGCCACTGAGCATCAGGTTTCGGCATTAGGCTATGTGATAGAGATGGCGCGAATTGGCCAGGCATTATTGGCCAAGGTCTTGCAACTGGGCAATGTCAGCTGGTTTTGCCCTGACAGTATTACTGATATTCAGTGGCAGCAAGATAAAGTATCAATTGAGCTTAATTCTAAACAGCAAATCGCGGCTCAGTTATTACTGGCCTGTGATGGTGCCCAGTCTAATTGCCGCAAGTTTGCCAATATTACATCCACCAGCAAGCCGTATCAGCAATCTGCAGTGATCGCCAACGTCTCTTTGGCAAAGCCGCATCAAAATATTGCCTATGAACGTTTTACTGAAAACGGACCGATTGCCATGCTGCCGTTAACCGATGGAGACAGTGACAGCAAAAAATGTTCGCTCGTGTGGACCTTAACGCCTGAAAAAGCGAATGAGGTGATGGCGTTAACTGATGATGAATTTAAGTGCGAGCTGGTTCAGGCATTTGGTTCCTGGTTAGGCTCGGTAGAGCAGTTAGGACAAAGAGCGGTGTATCCATTGCATTTAGTGCAAGCGAGTGAGCAGGTGTATCATCGCATGGTATTGCTGGGTAATGCGTCTCATACTATTCATCCGATAGCCGGTCAGGGTTTTAACCTTGGGGTCAGGGATGTTGCTGAGCTTAGTGCTGTAATAAACGGCTTATTAGAGCAGGGACAAGATATTGCGAGTTTTTCAGCCTTAATGGGTTATGCGAGCAAAAGGGCAGAAGATCATCAGCAAATTATTGGCTTAACGGATTCATTAGTGACCTTATTCTCTAATGAATTACCGCCATTAGTCGTTGGACGCAATATTGGTCTTAAGGTGCTAAATTATCTTAAGCCGCTGAAAAATGCCCTGGTTAATAAAACCATGGGTTATTAGTTTTTATCATTTACAGTGTTTGGAAGACTCTGCGAAAAGATAAATGAAAAGGGTATGTTCCTTTTAATTGTGGCTATTAATCTAGTCCATTGATAAATAAATATGTTGCTATGATGATAAAAGCAAGCATCGCCAGCATGGACGCTGGTGTTGAGCATCCAAGGAGGGACTTGCAGCGTCTTGCTTGTTTATCTAGCAACAGCTATCAGGAACATGGCGAATAGAGAAAATAATTGAGAACTAGATGCAAAAGTATGATGTATTAATTGTTGGTGGTGGCATGGTGGGGTTAACCACAGCGTTAGCTATTCGTCAGCAAAGCCCGTTAACCGTGGCTATTGTTGATACTCAGCCGTTAGCGGATATTACCCCGGAAGCAGACGTGCGGGTTAGTGCGATTAATGCTGTTAGTCAGCAGCTATTGGCAAACCTTGATGTTTGGCCGTCAATTCTTGCTCACCGGGCGCAGCCATATCAGCAGATGCATATTTGGGATAAATCAGGTTATGGCAAACTCGACTTTTCGTTGGATGATTTAGCGGCGCGTGAACACAGTGGGCAGCTCGGCTGGATCATTGAAAATAGTGTGATTCGTCAGGCCTTGTGGCAAAAGGTGCAGCAAGATCAAGGGATCACCTTTTATATCGAGGAAAAACTCACCAACCTTGCTATCGGTGAAAGTGAAGTATTTGCCAGCTTTAGCACTCTACCACCGATTATCGCAAAATTAGTGGTTGGCGCGGACGGCGCGCGTTCCTGGGTCAGAGAGCAAATGCAGTTTTCCCTAACCTTTCAGGATTATGATCATCATGCGATTGTTGCCACGGTGAAAACCCCACAGGGGCATCAAAATACTGCCTGGCAAGTGTTCCTGGATACAGGGCCGTTGGCGTTTTTACCTTTATCAATGCAGCAGGATAACAGCGACTTATGTTCAATTGTCTGGTCAACCTCACCGGATGAGGCGAAGCGCTTAACTGAGTTGTCACCAGCAGACTTTGCCAGAGAATTAACGGCAGCCTCTGATGGTAAGCTGGGAAATATCAACTTAGCCAGCGAACGTTTTACTTATCCATTAACCATGCGTTTTGCCCAGGATGTTGTCAAAGAACGTGTGGTATTGGTTGGTGATGCCGCTCATACCATACATCCGCTCGCGGGCCAGGGAGTGAATTTAGGATTGTTAGATGCAGCAGCTCTGGCAGAAACTTTAACCGCAAAATTTAGCCAGCCAGCCAGCAGCGCTGAAGTGGTTAACTGGTTTGATACGGTAGCCTTACAAGCATATCAACGCTGGCGTAAAACGGAAGCGGCAGAAATGATCGCTGCGATGGCGGCGATCAAGCAGGCATTTACCCCTCAACAGGCGCCGGTTAAATTATTGCGCGGCCTCGGCATGAGTTTACTGGATCAAGTATCGCCATTAAAAAGACAAATGGTTAGGCAGGCATTAGGTTTTAAAGGTCAGTTGCCCGATATCGCCAAGCCAGTTAGCCCAGATATTTTATAGCGCTCAGCGCTTAATAGCCGCGCTGCATATTCACCTGATTAAGCAGCGCCTTACCTTGTTGTAATCGCCGGTAATTGTCAATGTTCTGTGGCGCGACAGCGTCCGTCGCTGTGATGCTGGAGCAATGCGGCGTGATGATTTAATCAAATTTATTCGAGATATTATCGAGTAAAAACATGCTCGAGCTTTGTTTTATCGCACAGCGTAAAAACTCAGGCAGGTAGTCGGCATTGGTGATATAGCTGTCGCTGTCAAATTTATCGGCAGCATTATTTTTGGTAAACTGTACTTCCAGTGAGTCTGCCAGTTTGTCAATAATATGCTCTGGCATCGCCAGTCTGGTGGCGAGCATAATAAGCTTGGAGGCCTTGTATTTCGGTAACTCTCGCAGAAAAAAAACATCATAGCTCACCCCTGGCTCAGTTACCCGGTCGGGATGAATGATAGATTCAGCGACGGCAATGGCAACAAAGGTAAACTTGGTTTTTTTATCTAGTGTTGGATTTAGCCAAATAGTGAGTTTATGTTTTTCATCTTCGCCAACTCGGCACAAGTCCTGGAGTTTCGGGTCTATCGTGACGGTAATATTCAATGACTGACAAATGGATTTTAAGTCTACCTTATCGTCGCAGGTTGCTGACTCTATTAATTTTTGTATTATCGAGCTGCTCATTATTTGTGCCTGTTTGCCAAGTCGCTCAAGCTCAGCGACTGTTATAAATCTTTCCACTCATTACAGCCAATTTTAGCAGTTAAATAAGCTATTTATCGAGTTATTTGTACCTTCATTGTGAATCATTGGGCAATTTTGTTTGGTTAGTTGTTGGTTAGTAAATAGTAAATAAATAATAATTTCGTTAAACATAATAATTTCGAATTAAATTTTTTATTATTGTTTTTAGTAGTTTTAAATTTGAAACTTACCTTTTTATTTGTTGAATCAACGGTATCTCCTCGCTATAATTGCGCGCAACTTTTGTAAACAATCAGCCGTTATTTTTAGCGATAGCCTAAACTAACTGCTATTCATGCAATCACAGTGGATTTAAAGCAATGACAAATAAAACCGTACTTCATGCCAAGCACTTAGAAGCGGGCGCAAAAATGGTTGATTTCCATGGTTGGGAAATGCCAATTAACTATGGCTCGCAAATTGAGGAGCATCACGCAGTACGCACTGATGCCGGGATGTTTGACGTTTCACATATGACCATTGTTGATATCAAAGGTAGTGATGCAAAAGCCTATTTACGTCGTTTAGTGATCAACGATGTTGAAAAATTAGCGGTTGCCGGTAAAGCACTTTACACTGGTATGTGTAATGAAGCAGGCGGCGTAATCGATGATTTGATCATCTATTTTTTCACTGACACCGACTATCGTTTAGTGGTTAACTCGGCGACCCGCGAAAAAGATTTAGCTTGGATGAACACGCAGGCGCAAGGCTTTGATATTACAATTACTGAACGCCCTGAATTTGGCATGATTGCGGTACAGGGCCCACAAGCCAAAGCAAAAGTGGCAACTCTGTTATCTGCTGAGCAAACGCAAGCCGTTGATGGTATGAAGCCATTTTTTGGTGTTCAGGCTGAAAATCTGTTTATCGCAACTACCGGTTATACAGGTGAAAACGGTTACGAAATCGTTGTACCACAAGAACAAGCAGCTGATTTATGGCAACAGTTATTAGACGCAGGCGTTAAACCTTGTGGTTTAGGCGCGCGTGATACCTTGCGTTTAGAAGCAGGCATGAACCTTTACGGCTTAGATATGGATGAAACTGTATCTCCTCTTGCAGCAAACATGGCGTGGACTATTAGCTGGGAGCCAGCAGATCGTAACTTTATCGGTCGTGATGTCTTAGCAGCACAACGCGAAGCAGGCGATCAGCCAAAACTAGTTGGTTTGGTGATGACAGATAAAGGCGTATTACGTTCAGGTTTAAAAGTGATTTCTGATGCTGGCGAAGGTGTGATCACCTCAGGTACATTCTCGCCAACGTTACAACATTCTATCGCCATGGCGCGTGTGCCACGTAGTATTAAAATTGGTGATACGGTAGAAGTTGAAATGCGCAAAAAGTTAGTTAAAGTTAAGGTGGTTAAGCCAAGCTTTGTCCGTAACGGTAAAAGCCAGCTGGATTAATTTTTAACATGCTCTATAGTGATATTCGAATAATGATATTCGAGTAGAGCAGTGAACAATTTTCGATAATAATAGATAAATATTAGGAACATAAAAATGAGCAACATTCCTTCAGAGTTAAGATACGCAACATCGCATGAATGGGTACGAAATGAAGGTGACGGCATCGTTACTGTCGGTATTACTGAACATGCACAAGAATTATTAGGTGATATGGTTTTCGTTGAGTTACCTGAAGTGGGTGACAACGTAAGCACAGGAGATGATGTTGCAGTAGCTGAGTCGGTAAAAGCTGCTTCTGATATTTACGCACCGATTTCTGGTGAAGTTGTTGCAGTGAACGAAGATTTAGAAGACTCGCCTGAGTTAGTAAACTCTGACGCTTATGGTGATGGCTGGATGTTCAAAATCAAGTTAGAAGATGAAGGTGAGTTAGCTAACCTGTTAGACGCTGAAGGTTATGAAAACTCAATTGACGAAGATTAATCGTTAATTAACAATTATTTAAAGCCCTGAACATAAGTTCGGGGCTTTCTTTTTATACATTTATAGTGAAGCTGTTTTATGACTACTCAATCGTTATTTGAATTAGAGCAAACTCAAGATTTTATTCGCCGTCATATTGGCCCGGATGAAGCGCAAACCCAAGCAATGTTAAACGACATAGGTGCTGAGTCTGTAGATGCCTTAATTAATGAAATTGTGCCAAGCGATATTCGCTTAAGCGATTTGCCAAACATTGAGGAAAGTAAAACAGAAGTTAACGCACTGACGGATTTAAAAGCGGTTGCCAGCCTTAACAAGGTTAATACCAGCTATATCGGCTTAGGTTACTACGGCACCTTAACACCCAATGTTATCTTACGTAACGTGCTGGAAAACCCAGGTTGGTACACGGCATATACACCGTATCAGCCAGAAATTGCTCAAGGCCGTTTAGAAGCATTACTTAACTATCAGCAAATGTGTTTAGACTTAACCGGTTTAGACTTAGCTTCTGCCTCATTACTTGATGAAGGTACAGCAGCGGCTGAAGCGATGGCACTAGCAAAACGTGTTTCGAAAAACAAAAAGTCGAATGCGTTCTTTATTTCATCAGATACTTATCCACAAACCATAGATGTTGTGAAGCAACGTGCACAAATGTTCGGTTTTGACATCATCGTTGGTGAAACCGACGATGTGGTGAATCACGACGTATTTGGTGCCTTATTACAATACCCAAGCGCGACTGGTGAAGTCCGTGATATTTCTGAGTTAATCGCCAAAGTACATGACAATAAAGGGATTGTTGCTGTGGCTGCTGATATTATGAGCCTAGTATTATTAAAAGCACCAGGTGAATTAGGCGCAGATGCGGTTATCGGCTCAAGCCAGCGTTTTGGTGTGCCTATGGGCTACGGTGGTCCTCACGCAGCATTTTTCACCACTTCTGATAAATACAAACGTTCATTGCCTGGTCGTATTATTGGGGTTTCTAAAGATACCCGTGGTAATAACGCACTGCGTATGGCGATGCAAACCCGTGAGCAGCACATCCGCCGTGAAAAAGCGAACTCAAATATTTGTACTGCACAAGTATTGCTAGCGAATATGGCGTCGTTCTACGCGGTATATCACGGCCCGCAAGGCTTAAAAACTATTGCAACCCGTATTCACCGTTTTGCTGATATCTTAGCACACGCGGCAAATACCAAAGGATTAACGCCATTACACGGCAGCTACTTTGACACCCTAACTTTTAATCTTTCTGAAACTAAAAAATCAGAAATTGTCGAACGTGCATTAGCGAAAAACGTTAATTTCCGCACTGACGTTAGCAATCAAATTAGCATCTCTGTTGATGAAACCACTAAACGTGACGACTTAGTGACCTTGTTTGATATCTTATTCGGTGACGATCACGGTTTAGATATCGAATTATTAGATGCCGAAGTGCGGGTGTTAGAAACGCAATCTATTCCGGCATCACTAGTACGTGAGTCAGCAATTTTAACCCATCCGGTGTTTAATTCTTATCATAGCGAAACAGAAATGCTTCGTTATATCAAAAAGCTGGAAAACAAAGATTTAGCGCTTAACCATTCAATGATTTCATTAGGTTCTTGTACCATGAAATTAAATGCCACTGCGCAAATGATCCCGGTTTCATGGCCTGAATTTGCCAATATGCACCCGTTTGCGCCGCTTGATCAAGCGCAGGGTTATAAGCAAATGATCGACGAACTAGGCAAATGGTTAGTAGAACTTACCGGTTATGACAATATCTCAATGCAGCCAAACTCTGGCGCGCAAGGGGAATATGCTGGTCTTATCGCAATTGATAAATATCACCAAAGTCGCGGTGAAGGGCACAGAAACATCTGTTTGATCCCATCATCCGCTCACGGTACTAACCCGGCTTCTGCGCAAATGGTTGGCATGAAAGTAGTCGTAGTTGACTGTGATAAAGAAGGTAACGTGGATATGGACGACTTACGTGCGAAAGCTAGTGAGTTGGCTGATAACCTTGCTTGTATCATGATCACATACCCATCTACCCATGGTGTATATGAAACAACGATTGCCGAGATTTGTGACATTGTTCATCAGCATGGCGGTCAGGTTTATCTTGATGGCGCGAACATGAACGCCCAGGTTGGTTTAACCTCTCCTGGTCATATCGGTGCTGACGTTTCTCACCTTAACCTGCATAAAACCTTTGCAATTCCTCACGGTGGCGGTGGCCCAGGTATGGGGCCTATCGGTGTTAAATCTCACTTGGCACCGTTTTTACCGGATCACGCATTAGTGACAGTGAATGAAGCAACTAAAGGTAATGGTGCAGTTTCTGCCGCGCCTTTTGGTAGTGCAGGTATCTTGTGTATCTCTTACCTTTACATTGCAATGTTAGGTAAAAAAGGTGTCACTGACTCGACTAAATACGCGATCACTAACGCTAACTACCTGGCGAAAAAATTAAGCGAGCATTACCCAGTGTTATACACAGGTAAAAACGACCGCGTTGCTCACGAATGTATTATTGATTTACGCCCAATCAAGGCAGAATCAGGTATTACTGAAGTGGATATGGCCAAACGCTTAATGGATTATGGCTTCCATGCGCCGACAATGTCATTCCCGGTAGCTGGTACCTTTATGATTGAGCCGACTGAGTCTGAATCAAAAGCAGAATTAGATCGCTTTATCGAAGCCATGGTTTGTATTCGTGATGAAGTACGTAAAGTTGAATCTGGTCAGTGGACAGCAGAAGATAACCCGCTGCACAATGCACCGCATACTTTGGCTGATATTACTGGCGAGTGGAATCGTGGTTACTCAATCGCGGAAGCAGTATTCCCGGTACCAGCGGCAGCTGCGAATAAATTCTGGCCAACGGTTAATCGTATTGATGATGTCTACGGTGACCGTAATTTGGTATGTTCATGTCCTGCGACTGAGACCTATAAAGACTAGTAACTAGTTGATATAAAATAATAAAAAGCGAGCTAAGGCTCGCTTTTTTTATTTTTATCGGTTATTTTGACATTAACTGAATATTAATTAATAAGGATGTTATATGGAAAATTATTCCGAAAACAATTATCAAGAGGCTGTTTTAGGACTTGTTGCTCCTATAGGAGTTGATTTAGACACTATTGTTGCTCATTTAAAATCTTTAATTGAACAGTTTGGTTTTGAACCAATTATTATTCAAATAAGTAATCTACAAGAAATTTTAAATACTAACAGGCTTACATCTATTGATCGTATTGAATTAGATGACCGAAGTATTGAAATGGGGAAGCTAAGAAAAGAAAATGAGAACTCAGGTATTGAATCTGAAGTGTTTTCTCTATTGTTTTCTAAGTACCTAAGCCAAAATAGAAAATACGATAAGAATAAGGTATATATACTTGATAGTTTAAAGCGTCCTGAAGAAATAGTGTGTTTAAAGAATATTTATGGAAAGTCATTTTATACAATTGGAGTAACGTCTACATATGAAGATAGGATCAAGCAGAAAACCAAAGAAACTAATGATCCGAAATTAGCAAAAAAATTGGTAGATGAAGATTTTGAAAAGCAATTTGAACCTAAAAATAATTTCAAAAATCAAACGGATAAGGCTTTTCAATTATCTGATATATTTTTAAATTTAAATGAAGAAAACATTGATTTGGTTTGTTCACATCTGGAACGATTCATAGATTTGATTTTTGGTGCTCCAATTGTAACTCCTACTCTTGATGAACATAATATGTTTTTAGCGTATATGTCTTCATTTAGATCTGCAGATTTATCAAGGCAAGTAGGCTCTGCAATTATTAATCATCATCAAGACATTGTCGCATTAGGGGCAAATGATGTTCCACAATACGGTGGCGGTCATTATTGGCCTGATGTGCCTTACAAAGTTTATGACGAAAATTCTAAAAATCATCCAAATTCTTTCACTGATAAAAGAGATTATACGTTAGGGATGGATAAGAATTCGGATGAAAAAAGTAAAATTATTAAGGATATTGCTACTACTTTAATTGATAAAGTAAGTATTGATGAAAGCGAATTAATAAAGCTTTTAGATAGCACTAAATTAGCGGATATCACCGAATATGGAAGAGCGGTTCATGCCGAAATGTCATCACTAATGTCTGCTGCTAGAAATGGAGTTTCAGTGAACAAAGCTACGATGTATTGTACAACTTACCCTTGTCATAATTGCGCAAAACATATAGTTGCAGCAGGACTTGATAAAGTTTTTTATATTGAACCTTATCCTAAAAGTAAAGCGATAGAACTGCATTCTGATGCAATTACTGATAGCGATGTAAGTGATAATAATAAAGTAAAGTTTGAAGCATTTTCTGGTGTTGGTCCTAAACGTTACCAAGATTTGTTCTCTATGAAGCTAGGGGATAGTCGCCCTATTAAAAGGAAAAATGGCTCAAATTCTATTGCATTCATGCGAAAAGAAGTAAAAATGTTGCGAGTACCTGTAAGTGTAAATGTAACTAAGCTGAAAGAAGAAGAATATTTAAGTCAGATACCTGAAATTAAAACTTTAGCTGAAATCTCAAGTGTTGATATTAGAAAAAATTCAGAGATAAAATTCTTTTTAGAAAACGAAGGGTATGGGGTTATAAAAGCATTGTCTGAGCATGAGAATGATTTCTTTTTTAGGGTGAGAAATTTATCGGATAGTTCTGAAAAAGATTCTCTGATGAAAGGTGCAAAAGTTAACTTTGAGATTCTAAAAGGTGAAAAGAAAGGAGTATTTTTTGCTGATGATATAAAGTTTGATTCTTGATTTATGGTCGCGGTGGCGACTGCACCCAAAATAAAAGAAAGGGAGACGCCTCCGGCCTCCCTTTGGAATCCCCGGAGCTGCTAACAAACGTATTCCTGAAATTAAGAAAAGTGTGTTTCGACGTAACAGCGCTGATGGCGCGACGATCTTTGCCATCCATGGCATCGCGTAATACCGTTCTCCTGAACATATCCATGCGCCGACAGCGCTTTGTTCATTACCCTTGATGAACATACGTGAACACTTTTCTTTATTTCAGCGTTTGTTAAAGCAGAATTTATGCTTCGTTCAAATTCATTTAATTTTTCTTGTGTGCTTCTTCGCATTTGGTTCGTTTGAAAGTGAGTGGGGCGATTAATGCCACTTCCCATCTCAGTGGTAAATCAATGTTTTGTAAAGTGAGCAGTCAAGCTGAGCCATGGATGGCGAAGACTGCCGCTTTTCATGGACGAACATCGGCAGGCATTGGCTGCTCACACAAAATGTTGATTTCTGTTTTCACTGAGTTGGGCGCTGAGGGAGTTTAAAGAGGGAAACAAGCGCTTTTTCTCTTTTTAGTGCCGCCGGCACCCCGGCAATAATATTTGAATAAAACACCAAACCAGAAAGTATTTCACTTAAAATGAACACCCCCTGTGTCAGGATAGCCGTCGCTCACGAACGACTTTTTATCACTTTTAGCGCCAGAAATCTTGGTTTACGTCTGGTTTTTAAAAGAACTCTTTAGATCAATATCAATAAGTTCTTGAATATTATTTACAAGTTAACCATCCTGTTACCCCAATCTTAATAATTTTATCTGCACTTAAAGGTAAAAGAAAAACTTATGATGAAAACCGCACTTGAAGGGATAAAAGTTATCGATTTAAGCCGAATTTTGGCTGGCCCCTGGGCATCTCAAATGCTTGCTGATCTCGGCGCAGAAGTCATTAAAATAGAAAAGCCAGATTCAGGCGACGATACCCGAAAGTGGGGGCCGCCTTTTGTGGTTACTGATCCCGAGCAAATAAACCCTGATGCAGCATACTTTCATTGTGCTAACAGAAACAAATCGTCAGTTGTTATCGACATTAGCCAGCCAGAGGGACAAGCGCTGATTATCGAACTTGTGAAAAACGCCGATGTATTTATTGAAAACTTTAAAGTTGGCGGTCTAGCGAAATATCGACTGGATTATCAGTCGCTTAACGCCATTAATCCGAAACTGGTATATTGCTCGATCACTGGCTTTGGTCAATCAGGCCCATGTGCCCATCGAGCCGGTTATGATGCCATGATCCAGGGTGAGGGTGGAATGATGAGTATTACCGGTGAGCCTGACGGTATGCCGATGAAAGTGGGAGTTGCTTTAGTAGACGTAATGACCGGGCTTTATAGCAGCAATGCAATTTTAGCCGCGCTGATGGCCAGGCATCATACCGGCAAAGGCCAATACATAGATATTGCACTGCTTGACGTTCAATTAGCTGCCCTGGCTAATCAAGGCATGAACTACCTGGCAACGGGGGAAGATCCCCGTCGATTAGGTAATGGCCACCCTAACATTGTGCCGTATCAAACATTTGCCACCTCAGATGGCGCTTTAATTTTGGCGATTGGCAATGATCAGCAATTTGACAAGTTCTGCGAGCTAACGGACTTAAGTGTATTAGCGGCAGATCAGCGATTTGCTACCAATCAGGCGCGAGTTAATTATCGTGAGGCGTTAATTCCCATTGTCGCAGAAAAGTTGGCCAGCCATAGCACGCAATGGTGGGTGGATGCCTTAACCCGGATATCTGTTCCATGTGGGCCGGTAAATTTTATCTCAGATGTGGTTAAACACCCACAAATAAAGCACCGTCAAATGATCAAAGAATTATCAACAAAAGATGGCAATCTGGTCAAAACACTCGCTAATCCGATCAACCTTTCAGATACGCCTGTTCGCTATCAAAAAGCTGCTCCAGCTTTGGGGCAAGACACGGCAGATACGCTTAAAGCACAGCTTAATATATCCGACGAAGTACTCAGTGAACTAAGGGAGAAAAACGTCATCAATTAACTCTACCACTTCTTTACTCGATGAAACCCACGCTGTTATCAATAACTGTGTTGCATCAATATCACTGAGGTAATCGATAGTTTTCGGTAGTTGGCCGACGATGCTAAACACATCCTCATTCAGGCTATACGACCACAACTGAAACTCGTTATTAATGCCGTAGATAATGTTCTTATTAGGGCGTGTTGATCTTTCAAGTTTTTTTTGCAGTAGTGCGATATTGTTATTGTTTAACCAGTGCGGCATACGGATTTCTGAATTTTTGCATTCCAGCAGCAGGCGCATGGGTTGGGGTGAGTTAAGTGCTTTATTAAAATCTAGGCTCATTAGCTGATAACATTTTTTTTTGGGTTGTTGGCTGCTCGCAATCTATTGTTCGAACACGCCCTAACTGTTTGCCGTAATGATCGGTTATCAATAATGACAGTAAAGTAGCAGTTAATTTTATGATTAGATTAACTGCTATTTCTTTGTTAATTTAATTTGCGCGCTAACTATTAGATAATTATTAGCTAAATGGGGTGAATTGTTAACTTGCTTTTTGCTTAGCTAAATTTTCAATCAGTAATTCAAATAAGCCGATATTAGCTTCGGCGTTATGTGGCCAAAAGCGGATACCTAGCCAATAGCCTGACTGTTCTTGCTCTTCATCCGTCTCTTGCCAAATCAAGGTGCCATAAACATCAAGTTGATTGGTTTTATGGTGATAGCGAATTTGAATAACGTCTTCTTTTTTTGCCTGCTCTGAGGCTAAGAGACAAACGCCAAATGGGGAAATGTTTTTGAATTTAAACAAGTCGACAGGTTTGTCGTCATACATTAGCGTTAATTCGCCTTCAGGCAACTTTATTACACTATGACGGGGATTTTGGCGGCGTTCTTGATGTTCCATGGTAGTCCCTTACACTGAATGGTTACTGCATTATTTAAAGTGTAGCAAAGGTCATCTAAAAGACAATTCGCGTTAACAGGTAATGGCGTTTTTCAAGCAGGGAAAGCTATAGTGCGTGATAAAGCGCCATGGCATTCCAGCCGACCAGCAGGGCGATGGCGTAACTTAATAAGGTGCCTAGCATCATATATTCGGTCAGTTTTATGTCTTTGCTGTTGGTGAGATCGCCGAACCTGAAGATGGTTTTTGCGGCTACTAAAAAGCCGATGCCGCTAAATTGCCCGATAAAGATAAAAGAAATTGCCAGGCAGCGCTCGATATAGCCTATCCAGGCTCCGGCTGAGTTCAGACCAAAATCCTGGTTATTGTCGGCTGCTGTTTGTGCTGAGCTGTTATCATGGCTTGCTAGGCTGTCGGTATGTTTTTTTAAGGCGATCATAATAATAATTGATGCTGGCCGACACACTAGCAGATAAGCCATGCCAATAATAAGGTTTTTCGCAGTAAAGGAATTAGCAATAAACAAGGTGATTTCATTAAAGCTAAAGCCTGAGAGCACTGTCCAGACAATAGCGATCACCATAAGGTGAATAGCCTGATCGATTAAAAAGTAAGCGAGGTTAGCTTTGCGGTATGACTTCCAGCAATCGGTTAATAAATGGCTGATGGCAATCGCGCTAATGGCCAATATAGCCGGTAAAATGGCGTAACTCAGCAGTAAAAACACCAGCATATTAAGCAAGGTATGAACTAATACATGTAGCCATAGTCCTTTGGACTTGATGTGATTTTGGCTGCGGCATTGGATCCATTGTAGCGGCTGCAGGTAAAAGTCACCGATAAAGTGCGCCCCAAGTAGTAATAACAGTAACTCCATTAGCTTTCTCCACTATCATCAATAACTTTATTATTGATGATTTTAATATAGTCGCGTACTAAAAATGCACCGATATTGCCGAGCCGATTGCTGATATTTTGCCGGGTAGTGCCGATCAGATCTGCAATTTTTTTATGTTCGGCATAGTTAGCTTCTATGTATTGGTATAGCAGTTTAGCCTGTGATTTCGTCAGCCGGTTGAGCAGATGATTTAAAAACTGAGTGAGTAAAATGAGCTCGCTATCCTCAGATGTGCTGTTGAGACTAACGGAAATATCGCCGCGCTGCGTTTTATCCAGGCCTCGACCCGAGTCGATAAATACCGGGCCTGTTGAAGTATTCGGCTTATCAGCTAAGGTACTGTGATTGCCATAGGCGAGTGATAAAGTGCATTGCACCGGTTTTTCTGAACTTTGAGAAACATGCAGTGCAAGCTTAATCAGTAGAGCGCATTCAATGGCATGTACAGGTTCTGGAAATTGGATTTGAAATTCATCTCCGCGATATATTTCGCCAATCGCCTGATATTTTTGACCTGCGTTTTTTAATAAGCGTTTAAGCTCGGATATTACTTCTGCATAAGCGTTATCAGACATCTTGGTCGAGTTGACTAGATCTCCGGTTAATACCGCAATCATAATGTTCACTTTTTATACTTGATTAGGCAACTATATTTGATTGCCTTTTTTAATGCAACTATATTTAGTTGCCTATGGCTAAGCAATTAAATACAATTGCCTAATTATTCTGATCCTCATCGAGTATCACCACTTTTCTAATAGTGATCATTTTTGTCGGCACCGTTGGGTAACCCAGTTTATCACTGTAACCGACGTCGACCTGCGACATAGCTTCTAAAACCTCATAACCTTCAATCACTTCACCAAACACTGCATAACCCCATGAGCTGCCTGGGTCTAAGTTGCTGTTATCATTTAGGTTGATAAAAAACTGATTGGTAGCGGAATGGGCATCATTAAGCTGTTTTGCCATGGCGATTGTGCCTTCCTTGTTTTTTAAACCATTGCCAGATTCATTGAAAATCGGCTCGGCGGCTTCTACTTCGCTATAGTTGGTCATAAAACCGCCGCCTTGGATCAGATAGCCTTCTTCAATCCTATGGATCAAAGTATTGTCATATTGACCGCGAGCAACATAGCCTAAAAAGTTATTAACGGTGATTTTTGCACGGTAGCGGTCGAGCTGAATAATGAAACTTCCCATCGAGGTTTCTACCCGCACTTTCGGGGATAAGTTACTCGGCTGAATATATTGACCTTCGGTATTGGCGGCAAATAGCTGAAACGACATTAAAAGCGAAATAAGGAATTGAGAAAATTTAATCACATCTTTACCTTTGAGCTGACAAAATTATGCGTATCTTAACAGCTCTTTTCTCAGTTTAAAAAGCCGGGTTTAGCAGAGAGTGCGGCGTTTAATATTGATGTAAGATCTTGTTTTTTAATCCCTAGCTTGTTGATTTTCACATTTTGTTACTAAACTGATAATAGATCAACAAAGGAGACGCTAATGGATGAGTTTATGCAGGCGGCGATAGCAGAGGCTAAAAAAGGCTTGGCAGAGGGCGGCATTCCCATTGGTTCGGTGCTGGTTCATAACGGTAAAATCATCGGACGAGGCCATAATAAAAGGGTACAAACCGGCAGTCCGACCTTACATGGTGAAATGGATGCGCTGGAAAATGCAGGTCGCCAAGCGGCCAGTGTTTATCGAGAATGTGTAATTTACACTACCTTATCGCCTTGCTCCATGTGTACGGGGGCAATTTTACTTTATGGTATTCCTAAGGTAGTGATTGGTGAAAATACTACTTTTATGGGGGAAGAAGCACTGCTTAAGTCGCGAGGTGTTGAAATTGAGATGGTCAACTCAGCTGAATGTAAGCAGTTGATGAACGACTTTATCGCGGCAAGCCCTGAACTTTGGAATGAAGATATCGGCGAATGAGACTTTATGCCTTACTAATTACGTTATCTTGCTCTTTGAACCTGTTGGCGAAAGAAATCGTCAAGGTTGGGGTTTATGATTTTTCGCCTTATGTTTTCGTTGGTGATGACATCACAGGTATCAGTGTACAAATGCTGGACGAGATCAATAAGTTTCAGGATCAGTATCAGTTTATTGTTGTGCCAACGACTGCCAGGCGTCGTTATCGTGATTTCGAGCAAGAAAAATTCGACATGCTGATCTTTGAAAATAAAGATTGGGGCTGGCAAAACTATCAGGCGGAGGCTTCAGAGCCTTTCGTTACCGGCTTTGAGGTTTATGTTGCCCAGCTTCAGCAGGGACGGGGACAGGAGTTTTTCTCTGATTTTAGCAATAAGGCGATTATCGGAGTATTGGGTTATCACTATCAATTTGCCAACTTTAGTACCGATCAAAACTATTTAAAGCAAAATTTTAATTTGATCCAAACCAGCAGCCAGCAAAATAGCCTGAAATTATTGCTCAATGGCCGCGGTGATATCGCAGTGTTAACTAAGGAATATTTGAACTATCACTTTTTATCTTCACCTCAAGATAAAACAAAACTGCTGATTTCCGATAAGTTTGATCAAATCTATCGTCACACTATTTTAATTCGCAAAGAGCATTCGCTCTCGGTCGGTTATATTAATCAGCTGCTTAATAGTATGAAAATCAAGGGCAGTTTAATGCCCTTGTGGAAATATGGTCTTGAAGCTACGCGCAACTAGGAGCTTTTTATCTTTGGTAGATAGCTTTACCGTTTAGATAAGTCATTATCACCTGAGTTTGCGCAATAGTCTTTGGTTCGATTTCGAATAAGTTGCGGTCAAGCACAATAAAGTCTGCCAATTTTCCGACTTCTAAGGAGCCAAGCAGATCTTCTTGACGCATCACATAGGCACTGTTGATGGTGTAAGCTTTAATGGCATCTCTTAATGAAATTTCCTGAGGAGCACGCGTTACCGCATTTTGTAATCCGATGAATGGGTTAAATGGGCTGACATTCCAGTCACTGCTCAATGTCAATCGGGCACCTGCTTGTACTAAGGATTTGATTGGCACCGCGTTATCGGCGCGATAGGCACCTATGAGTTCGTCGTTTTCATGCCAGTGCTGCGGATTAGTAAATTCACCGGCTACCTGGGCATCGGCACTAACGTTAAGCTCGGCAAATCTTGATAAATCAGCCGGGTCTACCACTTCCAAATGGGTTATTCTGTGACGACCAACACCAGAGCTTGCCTGTTCAATCGCATTGAGCGCCTGATAAATACCGCGGTCACCTATGCCGTGAATATGAAAATCAAAACCTAAGGGTTCTAGCTCTTTAATATAATGTGCTAGACGTTCTTCGGTGAAATAATTTAAGCCGCGATTACCCGCCAGAGCAATCAAATCTAGGTTATACGGCTCATGCATGGCGGCGGTGCCATTAATTAAAATACCGTCAGAGTAGAGTTTTATCTGGTTAAATTTAAGCAGGCTGTCACGGTTATTGGTATAAAGTGATTTCAGTTTGGCAATCTGCCTGGCATCATCCATGTTCGGATAGGCCCATAAACCGACATTTACCCGTACTGTTAACGCCTTATTATTTTGTGCTTTTATCCAGGTCAGGTGATCATCTCGTTGCCAAAAGCTGCGAGCGTCACTGATGGAAGTGATGCCGTGTTTTGCCAGTTCCGGCAGCGTATATTCTATTAACCCTAAATAATCCGTGTGCTGGCGCTCTGGTGTCGGCTGCATCGCCATGTCCATCACTATATTGCCGGCGTTATCTATCAGTAAACCGTTTGCGTTACCCGTAAATTCATTTTTGACGATCACGCCGCCAATCGGATCTGGTGTTTCGCTGGTAATGCCGGCGAGTTCAAGCGCGGCAGAGTTCACCCACATCGAATGGGAAGTTTGTTCCATAATGATCACCGGGCGATCTGGCACTATATCGTCGAGAATATCGACAGGGTCTCTTTGTGCATCAAGTAAGGTAAAAATGCTATGACCATAACCGATAAGCCACGGCGCGTCGGGGTTTTCTGCCGCCGCTCGTGCTATGGTGTCGGCAAAGTTTTCCGGGTTTAACTCTTCACTATCTAAAGTGAACTGAGTGTTTTCTGACGCAGACTCTATCGGGTGAATATGCACGTCATGAAAGCCGGGCAGTATCATTTTTTCTTTGAGATCTGTGATCTCTGTATTACTGCCGACAAATTTTTCTGCGCCTGCATTGCTGCCGACATAAATGATTTTATTATCTTTTACTGCGATGGCCTGTGCCCATTCCTGTTGCTCATTGACGGTATAGATGGCGGCATTTTTAAAGATTAAGCTGGCGCTCTTGTTCTCGGTGATATTTATGTGGTGCTGCTTGACCTTATTATCCGAACCGGCGCAACTTGCGGTGAGAAAAATGCTAAAACATGCGATAAGGCATGAACTGAATATTGGTTGACGAGTTTGACTCATTTGCCGTGCTCCTATTGGTTTGCTACAAGGTTTCTATAACTGAATTTATTTAATAATAAGTATAGCGAGCGTTAGGTAACCAAAAGGTAACGGGTTGGGTATTGACCGTGGCATAATGTCTTACGGGGTATCGTTCTAATAATAGGAAAAATAAATGTTAGTGTTGCTGGCGGAAGACCAGGCAGATTTAGCCGAGTTAACCATAGATTATCTGGAAGCTGAGCAGATAGCGTGTGACTATGCCGCTGATGGCAAAATGGCGATGAATTTATTATCCGTAAATCAATACGATGTATTAATACTTGATGTCAACATGCCAAAAGCCGATGGTTTTACTGTTATTAATTGGTTGCAACAGCAGCAAATTGATACCCCGGTGATCTTTTTGACTGCGCGTGATGCTCTGTACGATAAATTACTTGGCTTTGAACTCGGTGCCCAAGATTATCTGACCAAACCCTTTGAACTAGATGAACTGATTGCACGTTTAAAGATAGTGGCAAAAAGGCAATCAGTTGTTCAACGGCTATTCCAATTAGAGAATCTGCAAATTGATTATGCAGCGCATACGGTTAGCCGTGGTGGCAATGAGATTAATCTGGCACCAAGACAATGGCAGCTATTGTGTTTATTGGCTAAGCATAGCCCGAATGTTGTTTCCAGACAGCAGATAGAGCAAACGATTTGGCCGGAACAAGAAGTGACTAAAGACATGGTGAAAACCCTGGTTTTCAGGTTACGTAATGCGCTTGATGGTATTCAAGGACAACCTCTGGTTCATACTATCAGAGGAGCAGGAGTTGCGTTAAGGAAATGATCTCATATCAATCACTTACTCAATATCTTAACCAGAGATACATAATAGTCTTAGCCCTGGTTAGTGCGCTTTTTATTACTTTGATCATAGTGATGAACCGCTTGGGCATGGATGATACCAGCGAATATTATATGCTGTATGAAGCGGAAGTATTAACCGAGTACTATCAGCCATATGCGCAAATCATAGAATTTGATCCCGGGAAAAAAGAATATTATTGGGGGCACAGTCAGTTACCTGAAAAGTATCAAATGCTGATAAAAGACGTTGAGCCTGTCGCCAATAAGGTGTCTTTGTATGTTACTGATATCAATTATATTTATCTTTTGCCTTATAAGCTGTTGCCGGAAAAACTCACTTTTTATGTTATCCATATTTTTCCTGTCGAGGACGCATATGCCGATCATTCGCTTAGACAACTTTTGACCTTAGGCGGCGCGTTATTTTTAGTGCTGGTTATCTATTTTGTCTTTTGCACGAATAAGCAAGTAACGACACAGGTTTTACTGCTCGATAATTATATGAGGGCAATTACTCTACAGAGCACTGAACAATCACCTGATCTAGAGCTACCGGAAAAATTATCTTTTCGGGAGCTACGAGCGGCGGCGGCTTGCTTACAACAAAGTATGCAAGCTCAGCATGAACTGCGTCAGAAAGAGCAGGAATTTATCGTTAAGGAAAAAGCGTTTTTATCGACGTTAAGTCATGAATTAAGAACCCCCATTTCCGTTATTTCGGCGGCGATTGCTTTATTAAAAAAACGTAACCAGCTAACAGCGCAAGATGTCAAGGTATTGGAAAAACTGGCAAAAGCTAACAACAATATCCAGTTGATAACAGAAACTTTATTGCAGCTCTGGCGTCGGCAAAAGTCATTGAACCCGCCAAGTGAAATAAATGTAACTACTCTGTTAGAGCAGCTAATTAATAGTTGTGATGCCGATTACTCGTCAAATATAAACTTTACGGTAAATGGCATTGAAAACGAAGTAATTGTTGCAGATAGAGTGTTGCTGGAATTAACGCTGGCCAATTTATTACGTAACGCTTGCCAATACAGCATTGACGCTAATGTGAGCGTGACGGTTAATCATAATGCTATCCTTATCAGTAATGCAATTAATGATGACTTGCCTAAAGACGAAATTAATTACGGCTATGGCTTAGGGTTTTACTTAGTTGAAGCTATTTGCCAACAGCAAGGCTGGCAACTTAGTGTCACAAGAGCAGAGCCGTATTTTAACGTGGCGCTTAGCTTTTCGTCGAAATAGTTTAGTGCGCGCCAGTTTTCCTGTGTTCTTTTTTTGGGGGAGTTATCAAAGGAAGGTAAGGGTTTTCAAGCTCCAACATCACTCTGCTGTCTAGGTTGGCTCTGTGCAGTAAATCTTGATGGTGCCTGTTAAATAATGCGTCAAAACTGCCATCGCTTTTTATTATTTCCAGCCCTGAACGGATGCGTCTGGCTAATGAGACATTGCTTTTATTAACAAAAAAGTACACCGGGTAAGGGTAATGTAACACCAGGTATTTATCTATGGCGAGCTCAGGGTGTAAAGCGTTTTCCGAATAAATTTCATTAAGTCCTCTGGGAAAGTAATCGAACCTGTCTTTGGCTAACATTGTAAAGAGGTTTTCATATAGTGGTGTTGCAACTACCTTGATGTTATTCGTTTTAAGTATGGCTATATCCGTCCAGTGAGAGTTAAAGCCGGCGACAAACTTGCTACTAAACTGTGTTAAATTTTCGATATCTTTAAATTGCGGTTGTTCGTCATTTTTTATCAGTAGTAATCTAAAACCTAAAATGCCATTTAAAATCGGGATTTTTATTGGCAGCAGGTTTTGTTCCAGTGTTTCATTGGTTGGCAGCGAGGCGATATCTACTTTTATTCCTTGCTGTAGCAGCATTATGCCCCGTTTTGGGGTTACTTGTTCGCTAATTGGAGAAAGACAATATGAGCCAAATTGCTGTTGGGTTTTCTCTAAAATCAGGGTTAACAGCTCAATTCGATAGGCATAGCGAACGTCTGATTGAAAATAGCGTATCGGATTTTCACAGGCTAGCAGCCAAGCTGGCTGTAATAAGATAAGAGTAAAGGCAAGGTGAAGCTTCATTTTGTCAAAAAATGCCAATGACCTGAAACGGGATCGCGTGATATTGTTAATACGAACGTTGCTAACCATGTTTAATATAAGGTTTTAAAAATACGGATTTTTTAGTGTGAGCACGGTTCGTTGAGCCAAGCCCAATGTTGCTATGCTATCGCCAAAATGAGCGTTGAATAGTCGATCAAATTCACCGTTATCAAGCAGCATCTGAAAGCCGTTTTCAATGAGCTTAGCTAAGGACTTATTGTCTTTGCTAACAAAAAAGTAATACGCCGCATCATACTTTAATAGTAAACTGGTTTCGAGCATTAAGTTTTCCTGCTGATACCAGTGCCGCTCTTTAGCCACTTCAAGTACAGAGCGTGGAAAATAGTCAGCCAGCCCTTGATTGATGGCTTTTGGGATATGGGTAAAAGGGAATTGGCCTTCTACGGGCAAGGCATTAAACTTCAATATCCTATAGTCAGGCCAGTCGTGTCGCTGTACCGCAGTAAATTGTTGTAAGTCCTCAAGATTGGCAACACGAGAAAATCTGGCTTGCTCATTGGTTCTTATTGCGAGCACACGCCAGCCTATCATATTTTTATAAATAGGGATTTTAATTGCCTGTAGTTTATTTTCTCTTGCCTTGGTTGACATTGACCAGTTTAAGTTAATGCTTCGATTGTGCTGTAATTCGTGTAATGCCCTGCTTTGCGGCAGGGAGCCTTCGAAATATTTCACTGTTATCGGCAGGTTTTGGATTGCCAGTATTTTGGCCAATAGCTCTTCAACAAAGATATTTCTTCTGGCAAAGCCTTTTGCCGGGCCAGGAATAATTATTTCCTTTAGTGGTACTGTGTTGCCAACTGAGGCTAAATTTTTTTGCGACCAAAGCTTAGATGTAAACAATAAAGCCAGTAGCACCAGTGTTGTTGTAAGCAATGTCGAAATTTGGAGACTCACCTTGATAAACCTACTCGTATTGCTGCTGGCTTGAGAAAACGATAGCGAAATGTTCTTTTAATTATATCTCAAATTTGATTTATCACCGCCAAGGTAAACTAATTGAAATCAACAGCTCTTAACTATTTGTAATAATTTGTTATTCCCACTGTTGTTGGTTTAGTAATTGCTAATTAGCTAGTTGCTAGCAGGTTTTACTTGTATCCCGGCTAGAGTGCGGCAAATTTTGCCTTTTACATCATTATTTGGCACCAGTTTGCCGCACTCGGATGACAGATAACAAAATTTGCAGAGCTAACGAAAAAATTTAAGGATGAAACCATGATATCCAGCGTCCAGTTTAGTAGCAAGTCATTAGAATTACTGCAGTTAAGAAAATTAGATAATAAAGAAATTGCAGATTTTTCTGCCATTTTACAAAAGGCGTCTGCCAGCCAGTCATCAGCTAAAGATTTTCTTAACTCTTTATCTGCACAGGAGTTAACGTTGATACAAAAAGCGAATTCTCTGGCTGATAACATCTATGTCAATGATTTATCAACAGAAGGCGCGCAAAACTTATTGTCCCAACCTGATGGCAGTGATCGGGTGGATCTTAATAACGATGGCATAGTGGAAGTAGGTGCAGGGCGCACCATTCAATTTCCGCCGGTTAATGCGCCTCAGCATGTTAAAGATGCCTGGCTAAAATCCATCGAAGGCATGGATGAGGGCGAAGTCATGATGTTGCAATTAAGTCTTCATCTATCAGTATATGGCGCTAATATCGAGGGAATACCGAAAAAAACGCCGCTATCACCTGAGCAGCAATGGAGCGAACAGGGCATTAGTGAGTTGTTCAATAAGCTCTATGGCAGCTTAGAATTTCGCGTTAATCGGGAAGGCTGGACTGAACATAATCTGATGCTTAAAGATTTTTATCAGAGGTTTGAGCAGCAGTTAACCACCAGTGCCCACTCTGCGGTTACTGGTTCAGGCAATAGCGATGCAGATAAGTCAGTAAATTCGATGCAAGAATCGATTAATCAATTGATTCTCGATGCTCGTATTGGCCTGGATCGCGAAAAGCTTGAGGAAATTGAGCAGAAGATCAAAGAAGTTGAAAACAATCCGAATCTCAGCGCCAAAGAAAAAGAGCAGTTACTACAGGCATTACAAGCGGAAAAAGATGAATTGATTGAAAAGGCGGCTCAGCGGATGAAAGAGCAGGAAAAGCAGCTCGCCAGAGCCAGAAATCTACAGCTATTGACGCAGGGATAAGAAACTTTCTCTGCCAAGCAAAAGCGTCAGCAACTACTACCAATGACATAAGTATTTGGCTTAAGGATTATTTTTAGGTTGCTGTTTAACTTCCTTAAATAAGGAGTCCATCAGTGCCATTGGCATCGGAAATAAAATGGTGGAGTTTTTTTCGCCGGCGATTTCTGTCAGGGTTTGTAGGTATCTGAGCATAATGGCATTGGGCTCTATCGCTAATTTATTGGCTGCTTCCACCAGTTTTTGTGAGGCTTCCATTTCGCCGGAGGCGTGGATCACTTTTGCGCGTCTGGCTCTTTCTGCTTCTGCCTGCCTGGCAATGGCACGGATCATGTTTTCATTTAAATCGACATGCTTGATTTCAACATTAGAGACTTTAATGCCCCAGCCATCGGTTCTGGCATCCAGTATTGTTTGAATATCATCGTTAAGCATTTCGCGATTTGCCAACATTTCATCGAGCTCATGCTGACCTAATACCGACCTTAGGGTAGTTTGTGCCAGCTGGGAGGTTGCCTGGAGAAAGTTTTCGACATTAATAATCGCTTTTTGTGCGTTGATCACCCGAAAATAAATGACCGCATTGACCCGTACCGAAACATTATCTCGACTGATAACATCCTGGCTCGGCACGTCCATCACTACAGTGCGTAAATCGACCCGCACCATTTGCTGAATGATTGGGATAACGATTATCAGTCCAGGACCTTTAACTGTTTGAAAGCGCCCGAGGAAGAAGATAACTCCGCGTTCGTACTCTCTTAAAACTTTAAATATGCTGATTGCAACACCTATCACTAACAAGGTAATAGCGAATGGCATCAGCATACTAGTGTTGACTATGGGTTCCATAGGGAGTTTCTCCTTGTGGTTTGGTAATGACTTGTAGTGTCAGGCCGTCAATTGCCTGAATAATGACGCTTTGTCCGGGGGGTAATGGTTGTTGGCTTTGTGCGGCCCAGCGTTCACCGCCAAAGGAAACAAAGCCCGTTGGATGGCAGGAGTCCAGGGCGATGGCCTCACCACCAATTAATGATTCCAGACCACTGACGACGCGTTTATTTCTCAGTCGCCACAGGTATCCGAGTATAAAAATAAAAAATAGTCCCGAACTAAGAGCCAGCCCTGCGATTAATTCCATCGATATTTTGAAATATTGTTGCTCGGTATCGATGAGAAAAATAGAGCCGATAACAAAGGCGATGATGCCGCCGATACCAAAGATGCCAAAACTTGGCACCAGAGATTCAACAACAAGCAGGCTAATACCTAAGATCAGTAAGCCAAGACCAACGAAATTCAGTGGTAATAATTGCAAGGCATAAAGTGCAACCAGCAATGAAATACCGCCGATAATACCAGCAATACCAATGCCAGGGCTGTAAAATTCTAAAATCAGGCCGTAGATGCCAATCATCAACAGGATATAGGCAATGTTAGGATCGGTAATGGTGGCAATAAACTGGCTGCGCCAGTCGGGCTCGATCTCTTTAATTTCAGCATTTTTAACAGTTAAGCGTAATTGCTGATCTTTTATCGTCAATTGATAGCCGTCCAGTTGTTCAAGTAATTGCTGCGGCGTATTGGCGATAAGGTTGATCACCTGCATTTTAAGTGCTTCAGAGGCGGTTAGCGTTGCGGCATCTTTTACCGCTTGTTCTGCCCAGTCGGCATTTCGCCCCCTTAATTGTGCCAGTGAGCGGATATAAGCGATGGAGTCGTTAAGGATTTTTTTCTCCATCGCAGTGGCCTGATTGTTTTTATCTTCTTTTTCTTTTGGCGCTAACCCTGGCTCGGATAACATCACCGGGGTTGCAGCGCCCAGGGTAGTGGCATTGGCCATCGCCGCAATATGACAGGCATAGAGTAAATACGTACCGGCACTGGCGGCACGCGCTCCTTCAGGGTAAACCAGACAGGCAATGGGGATGTCAGAACTGAGAATATGCTGATTGATCGCACGTAAACTGGCGCTTAAGCCGCCTGGGGTATCTAAGGTTAAAATGATTAAAGGTGCATTGTTAGCCCGATTAATTCGGACTATTTCCCGGGTAAGGTAGTCGCTAATCGCAGGGCCGATAGCGCCGTTGATCGACAGTACCGGAACCTGGCGAATAGCCTTGCTATCTATATAAGATGTACTGGCATAATGTGCCGCACTAGTGTTGGGTAACCAGCAACAAATATACAGCACGATTAACAGGTAACGCATCAATGGCTCCTTTATCCCTGTTTCTCAGTGTAGTAGATAAACAGTAAAAAGGGCGGTCAATAAAGAAAAGCTGCAGCTATCGCGAGCACCTGCAGCTTAAGCATTAACGTGATAGTTTTCGATAATGTGGATCTGTCCAGCATTGTGGCAGTTCTTCACCGGAAAGGAATATCAAGTCTGCCTTGTTAAACTCCTGAGGATCTTGCAATTCTTCACCGGCTTGATACCTGCCTGTCACTTTATCATGGAACAGATTCGTTAAATCCCGCATGTTGCTGACATCGATAATATCGCCATTGTGTCGGTCGCGTAGAAACATAATTACCTCGACGTTATTAAGTGCTAGTTCAATTAAATTTTAGTGCAATATGCCGTGAGTGTATTGATTTTTAAGTTGTTGAAACAAAATTTTGATATCGATCAACATTTATTAAATGATAATGGTTTACATTAGCGATCATGTTATTTTTTGAATACTTACTTGACTAATTACTGAGCCGTACATGAAAACATTATCTCCTTTATACCTTGCACTTGCTGCTACATTCCCGTTAACCAGTTTAAATACCGCTTTTGCTGAAGAAGTTACCAAAGCCGAACAAGACATTGAAATTGTTGAAGTGCGTAGTTTTCGGCAGAAACTCGATCAGGCAGGTCGTTTAAAAGATGTTATTCAGCAAACCGAAATCTTAGATGCCCTAACCATAGAAAACAAAAATGCCTTAAGCTTGACTGCCGCGATTAATAATGAGCCAGGGGTTAATGTTTCTAATGAATGTTCGATGTGCGGCGTCAAGCGTGTGATGCTAAACGGCATGAAAGGTGAGCACACCACGATTTTAGTGGACGGTTTACCGACTCATACCTTGATTTCCGGTTTTTATGCTGTCGATGCAATAGCGACCACGGGCGTTGATCGCATTGAAGTGGCTCGTGGTGCCGGCGCTTCGTTAATAGCTCCTGAGGCCATTGGTGGTACGGTTAATATCATCACTAAAGAAGCGTATGAAAATACCGCCAGTTTTGATTTTGCCAAAGGTTCGCATGACTTTACTGCAATGAAAGGCATGGCAACCGGGATCACTGACGATGGTAAAACCGGTGTCACTTTTATTGCTCAATACGATAAGCAAGATCAGGAAGATCATGATGATAATGGTGTTAGTGAAGCGCCATTTATTGAAAATTTATCCTTTACCACGCTTTTAACTCAGGATTTATCAAATTACAGCAATGTTCAGCTGCGGTTATCAAAAGTGCAGTCAGAAATTTTTGGTGGTCCGGTTATCGGCGATAAAGTTAAATCCATCGGCGCAGCTATTGCTGGATATGATCAGCAGGACTCCGAGCAATTATTTGTGAATGATGATGTTCGCAATGACTTTATCGGTAAGCCTTGGGAAACCACTGAATGGATAGACACCTCGCGCGATGAAGCCTATGTTAAGTATTTGCATGAAGTCAGTGATTATACCTTGGCAGAGTTTGCCGTTAGTTATGCCAAGCATATTCAGGATTCTTTCTATGAAGGTATTGACTATCAGGCGGATGATACCATGTGGTATGCGCGAGCAAAGTTTGATAGTGAATTATCAAGTGACCATTTTATTACCTTTGGTGTTGATAGCCGCCGCGAGCAAATGCGCTCATCTACCGATGCCCTGGAAGCGGTCGCAGCCTATCAAAGCGATGCTTTTGACTATGACACTTATGGTGTGTTTTTTCAGGATACCTGGACGCCAATTTCTGAGCTGGAAGTCGCCCTTGCGCTGCGTATCGACAAAGTGACGGCTGATTTTACCGATCCGGAAAAAAACGGGACTGAAATTGATGACACCTTCTTGGCACCACGCCTTGATATGCGCTATTTCCATAGCGAAGAATTAACGTCTCGCTTTTCTGCCGGACGAGGTTATCGTGCGCCGTTATCTTTTTTTGAAACCGATCACGGTATTTTGGACGCCGAACTTGGCTATCAAATCAATATCGACTCTTTAGAAGAGTCATTATCGGCAAGTTATTCATTAAGTTATGACAATCAGACATTAGCCTTAACCGCGTCGCTGGCACACTCAAAAGTGGATAATTTAGCGAGTCTGCAGGAAACCGCCGATGGAGTGCCGCTATTAACTCAGTTAACTGATAGCGCAGCAGTAACGACTTTTGATGTTACTGCCGGGATTAATGTTACCGAAAATTTAACCGTTAATCTTGGTATTGAAAAGTTTAATTATGATAGCGCGTTTAAATCTTCGTATGCGATAGCACCGGTGGAAGAGCGCGGAAGTATTGAGCTGCAATATCAAAAAGAAAACTTAAAGGTGTTTTGGTCAACGGTATGGTTTGGCGAAAAAGACTTAAGCGATTATGGCTATCAGGGCTATAACAGGTTAAACGATTTATCGACGGCTAAAACCCTGATCGGGGAAGCCTTCAGCACTTCTGATATCAAAGTGCAGTATCAATTAACCGAGCATACAAAAGTTTATGCTGGCGTCTCTAATGTCTTTGAACAAACTCAAATAGATGAGGGCGATACGCCATTGTTTTACGATGCAAATGGCGGCTATGACGTTGCCTATATCTACGGTGCTTTGCATGGTCGGGAGCTATATGCTGGCGTTGAAGTTAAGCTTTAGGTCATAACCATGATGTTGAAATACCTATCAAATATGATAACAGCGCTTGTTTTTAGCGCTGTTCTCTTCATCGCTTTAGCACAGGCAGAGCCTTTTACCTTGAAATCGCTAAATCAGCCAGCAATAACACAAGATGTTATAGCCAATGGGCTGGCGACCATCACCATGATTTATCAACCTGACTGCTCCTGGTGTAAAAAACAGGGACAGTTCTTGGCTAAGGCTTTTACTCAATGTCATTCTTCGTTAAATGTCGCTTTGATTGGCGCTAAAGGCAATATCAGGGCGCTGAAAAATGCGCTCAAACATTACCATCATGAGATACCAGCTTATGCTGCGGATAGTCGATTTTTACGTAGCATTGGCGGCTATCAGGCATCACCGACCACGTTAATTTATGATAGTAAGGGGAAGCTGATAGCGAAAAAACGTGGTTTTATCCCACAAGATAAGCTTGCAGATGTGCTTGCGATTATCAGCCAAGGAAGTTGCCAAATTTGATTCTTTAAACGTAGCGAATTGGTTTTAATTAGGGCGTCCCCTAAATGAATAAGTCTTGCCCGTGGGCTGTCAGATGAAATTAATTGAACTCAATCAAATCTGACAGTCGTATATGTGCTGTGAGTTTAATCAATGGACGTAACAGTAGGGTAACTTTCATTACTGTTTTTAGTCCAACTTCATTGACTTTTAGCCGTATTTAGCTCTGTAGCAGCAACTTACGAAGATCTCGTTCTTGCCGCATTACATGCAAAATATAAACGTTTTCGTTATCAATTTTATAGAAAATACGACAAGGATTAACAATAACTTCACGGTAATATAAGTTAATTAACTCCTGTGGCCTTTTACCTGATTCAGGGTGATCTTCTAACTCAGATATTTTATCAAATACTTTTTGAGTCAAAGCCTTAGCCGCGGGAAGATTACTTAAAGCAATATATTCAGCTATGTTGTTTAGGTCATCAAGAGCTGGAGATGTCCATACTATTTTAGCCATTTGCTCATTTGCTCTTTTGCTTCCTGATTTGAGAGTGTTTGACCATTTTTAATTGCTTGCTCACCACGTGCAACTCCTTCAAGAATTGCCATGCGTTGTTGCATAAATTCATAATCGTCAACATCGACTAGATACGCAGATGGTTGACCGTGCTCCGTTATTAAAACGGGTTCTTTAGACGTATGGAGGTCTGCAAGAATTTTAGTAGCTTGGCGCTTAAGTGTCGTAACAAGTTCAACTCTCATGATGAGCCTTATTTAGAGTACAAGTGATGTATCACTATAGTATCACATAAGTTCGAAGTTATAACTATACCAATGCTACTATAAGCGGCTCAAAACTGTTGGCTAAAACTAGCGAGGCACGAGCAAAAGGCCAACTGTTTTTGTCCTTTTGAGTGACTTGTATGGATAATACACCCATCTTAATTATTCTTTTTGTACCGATTTAGGGT
>CAZUHQ010000024.1:0-37911 GCA_964620605.1 uncultured Thalassotalea sp. | reverse complement strand
TCGTGACATTCACGTTGGCAACGTGATGCTCTACCAACTGAGCTACAGCCGCTTACTATTTTCATATCCTGAAAGTTTTCAGGCCGCGCATTCTAGCGCATTGTTTTTTCTAATTCAACATTCAACTCTAGCGGATGAAATGGTACCCGGGGCCGGACTTGAACCGGCACGCTGTTACCAGCGAGGGATTTTAAATCCCTTGTGTCTACCAATTCCACCACCCGGGCAAAATGGAGGCGGGTCCCGGAGTCGAACCGAGGTCCACGGATTTGCAATCCGCTGCATAGCCACTCTGCCAACCCGCCGTTTCATCAACTACGAGCTGAGTAGTACTCCTTAGAACTTTCTCTTAAAGAGAATTGGAGCGGCTAACGAGACTCGAACTCGTGACATTCACGTTGGCAACGTGATGCTCTACCAACTGAGCTACAGCCGCTTCATCTGTTGACTCCCTGTCAACTGGTGGTGCATTCTACATTGAAATATTTGCGAGTCAACCATTTAATTTCATTTTTATTTCAAGTGGTCAAAAAGCATCTAAAATGGTGTTTTTTTGGCTGACAACAAGCTGTTTTGCTTGGTTTTTAACCATTGTTTTTACCCTGCAATTCCGGCCAGGCAGCTCTGAAATAAACCACCATAGTCCAGACGGTTAAAATTGTCGCAATAAAGTAAAAGGCGTAGGCGGCAAACATTAAAATCTCATGGGGGAAATTAAAAATAATTAACGGAATGTCGTAATTCGGCTGCCAAATAAGTCCCATAATACCCAACATTTGGGCCGCGGTTTTATATTTACCCAGTTGCGAGACCGCCACCGTATCGCGTTTACCACGAGATGACATAAACTCTCGTAAGCCGCTAATAAATATTTCTCGCGCTATCATGATCATCGCAGGCACTACGATATACCAATGCTGAAAATCTACAGCGATCATGATTAATGCCGCAGCTACCATCAGCTTATCGGCAACTGGGTCGATAAAAGCGCCAAAAGCGGAAGACTGGTTAAGTCGCCTTGCTAAATAACCATCTAAGGCATCACTAACCGAAGCTAACCAGAACACGGCAAATGCGCCGAAATGACTCCAGGAGATAGGTAAATAGAAAACGGTAATAAAAATTGGGATCAGGATGATTCTAAATAAGGTTATTTGGTTTGGGATAGTCCACATACACTTCACACACTATGATTGATACATTGAAACATTAAACTAACTCGCAGGAGCGATATCGAGCTCGCCATCAACGTATTTATTATCCTGCCATTCTACACAGGTATTGAATTATTTGTCATGTAAGGCGTCATAAATAATTTGCGCCAGTGACGAACTGATCCCCGGTACTTTTGTTAAAGTGGTAATATCTGCCTTTAGCACTTCCTGCATGCCGCCGAGATATTTTAATAATGCCTGACGTTTTTTCGCACCAATCCCCGGAATCAACTCTAAGGTCGATTTTTTACTTTCTTTCTGGCGTTTTGCTCTATGGCCGCTAATCGCAAAACGGTGGGACTCATCGCGAATATGCTGCACCAGATGTAGCGCAGGCGAGCTTCCAGGTAAAGAAATCAACTGATGACTGCCGGCTAAAATCAAAGTTTCCAGCCCGGGTTTACGCGATTCTCCTTTCGCCACCCCCACTAATAACGGTGTTTTTACCGACTCCAGTTCGGCAAAGAATTGTTCCGCTTTCGCTAGCTGCCCTTTACCACCGTCGATAAAAACGATATCTGGCATGTTTTCATCAGACGTTACCTTACCGTAGCGCTTATTTAACGCAAAGGCCATCGCGGCATAATCATCACCAGGGGTAATACCATGAACATTGTAACGGCGATAATCGCTTTTTAATGGCCCTTGCTGATTAAACACCACATTTGACGCTATGGTTTGCTGTCCCATGGTATGACTGATATCAAAACATTCAATGCGATGAATACCATTATCTAATTCGAACACTTCATTTAACGCAGCAAAACGTGCCTGCATCGATTCTTTATGGCTGTTTTTGGTCTGCAATGCTGTTTCAGCATTGGTATTTGCTAGCTTGATATATTGCGCGCGCTCAGAGCGAACATTAAATGCTACTTTAACATCGTGCTGCGCATGTTCAGCTAACAGCTGCTGAATATCTGTTATTTCATCAAGCTTAAATGGCAAAATTAACTCTTTTGGAATTTTGCCAGTTTTCAAATCAAACCCAAAATAATGCTGCTCAACAAACGCCTGTAGTACTTCCTCATCCGTAGTGTCCAACGGTATGGTCGGAAAATAGCTTTTACTACCTAATATTTTATGTTCACGAATAAATAATAAATGCAAACACACTTGCGATTTATGGCGATAAAAACCAACAACATCCATTTCAGCAGCAATGCCACTGACAAACTGTTGTTGTTGTACTTTGCGCAAAGTGGCGATTTGATCTCGATACTTCGCCGCCTGCTCAAATGCCTGTGCCTGACTTGCCTGCTCCATTTTCGCTACCAACTGATCGATCACTTGTGAATTTTTGCCGCGTAAAAACAGTTTTGCCAGTTCAACCTGTTGCTGATAGTCTTCCTGGGAAATTTTATCCACGCAAGGCGCCGAGCAGCGACCCAACTGATATTGTAAACAAGGACGACTGCGTGCGCGGTAATAACTGTCTTCACATTGGCGGATCGGAAACAGTTTTTGCATTAACCTTAAACTTTCCCACACCGCACCTACGGTTGGATAAGGGCCAAAATACTCCCCTTTGACTTTTTTGCCGCCACGGTGCAGGCCAAGTTTTGGGTGCTTATGATCTGTGATCAGTAAATAAGGGTAAGACTTATCATCACGCAACAAGATATTGTATTTCGGCTGGTATTTTTTGATGTAGTTATTTTCAAGTAATAACGCTTCACCCTCGGTATGGGTGACGGTGACATCAATCGCCGCTATCTGTTTGACCAAGGCCCGGGTTTTATTACTGCCAACGTCTTTACGAAAGTAACTCGCCAGACGTTTTTTTAATTGTTTGGCCTTACCAACATAGATAATATTTTGCTCGCCGTCATACATGCGATAAACCCCTGCTTGCTGAGAAACAGAGGCTAAAAATGCTTGATGGTCAAAAGAAGGTGTTAAAGAAGACAAAAATAGGAAGAGTTATTACAGTGTTTCGGTTTTTAGCATGCCGTGGCGAATGGCAAGATGCGTCAGTTCAACATCATTACTGACCCCAAGCTTTTCAAACATCCGATAACGATAACTGTTGATGGTTTTAGTGCTCAGCACTAACTGCTCGGAAATATCTGGCACTTTTTCACCACGGGTTATCATCAACATAATTTGCAGTTCACGCTCAGATAAGACATTAAACGGGTTTTCTTCGGCCGATTTAAACTGACTCAATGCCATCTGCTGAGCAATTTCCGGCGTTAAATAACGTTGGCCGGCATTTACAGCGCGAATGGCGTTAACCATTTCATCCGGCCCTGCCCCTTTGGTTAAGTAACCGGCAGCACCAATTTGCATCACTTTGGTAGGAATAGGATCTTCACAATAAACAGTCAACACGATCACTTTCACATCAGGCGCGTAGCGAATAATTTTTTTCGTTGCTTCCAAACCGCCGATGCCAGGCATGTTCATATCCATTAGCACGACATCCGGTTCAGTTTTACGACAAAACTGAACCGCTTCCTCTCCTGTTTGCGCTTCACCGATAACCTTAAGGCCTTTTACTTCATCAAGTATCTTTCTGATACCTGTTCGCACCAACTCATGGTCATCTACTAACAAAACATTTATCAACGGAGTGCTACCTTCTAATTATCTATTGAAACAGACATAGATTATGATGATTGCTAAGAATAATGCCATTTCTGGCGGAACACAATCTAATTTAAGTAAAAGCAATTTAAAATCTAAATAAAATCAATGCGCTTACAATTCATGCTTATTTAACCAGCTATTAAGTAAGCCAATCTGACCATTTTTATATGCTGCATAAGTTAAGCGCAGCGCATTACTGAGTATAACACTATCATTCCAACCTGTTTGCTCGGCGATCATTTGGTAACATTTTTTTGCTTCTGGCGATAAATAACCGCGCATTTCCTGCTTACCTTTCTCTTTTTGACGCTCTCGATAGCGCCTTTGCTTCTCAGCGTTACTTAATGCAATTTTCTTATTATCTTTCAACTCGTTAGCTGACATATTTCTCTTTGGTTTTGGTTACGTATAACCATATTTTACCGACAAGCGTTGGCAGTCACAAATAATTAATCAAATTTTTTAACTGCTCAGAGTTGTTTAGTGTACAAGTGTTCGCTAAAGTAGCGCCTTTAAAATCATAGTAACTAGAGTAATATTTCCCCATGGAACAAAAAATTTCTTTTTCAAAAGAAGATTTGATCTTAGCTGGCACCACAGATTTTTTTGGTGAAGGCAACAGTAAACTTCCTTCTGACAACATGTTAATGATGGACAGAATCAACTTGATCACTGAAGAAGGTGGTCTATTTGATAAAGGTGAAATCATCGCCGAATTAGATATTACTCCTGACTTATGGTTTTTTGACTGTCACTTTAAAGGCGACCCGGTAATGCCGGGCTGTCTAGGATTAGATGCCATGTGGCAGCTGGTTGGTTTTTACCTGGCATGGGCAGGTGGTCCAGGCCGTGGTCGCGCCTTAGGCGTAGGTGAAGTGAAATTTACCGGGCAGATTCTGCCAACCGCGAAAAAAGTCACTTACAAAATTGACTTAAAACGCGTCATTAAGCGTAAATTATTTATGGGTATCGCTGACGGCACAGTCAGTGTTGATGGCAAAGAAATCTACACCGCCAAAGATTTAAAAGTCGGCTTATTTACCGATACTTCTTCGTTCTAATCTTTAAAATAGACCAAAAAGAAAGCCGTTAATCTTAACCAATTAACGGCTTTTTATTTATTAACCAGTTAGCCACTATCTCAGCGCCTGTTGCTACCGAGTGCTTTTTGTCTACTATCAGATCACAATTTTCACGAACTTGCTTGACAGTTTCAAGATATATTTCTCTAAAGTGATCTTGATATTTTGCCAGATAACGGGCAACCGACTCATAATTCCCTGATGCTGAGTTACTAATATTCCTTCGCAATACCCGTGATAAACAGAGCTCTAATGGCAGATCGAGCAACACCACAAAATCTACCAATGGCGCGATACCGCTTCGCTCTCTGCCAAACGGCTCTTCGACAAAAATATACTGATGTTCGCCCGCCATTAAACGATGGAGCGACTCAAGCATTTTAGGCGTTTTGATTTCAGAAACATTCGCACCTTGCTGATGCCACTTTTTCATGTCGTGCGGGTAGCTAAATGGCTCAACATGATCATCAAAATGCAAAGAAGGACAACTAAAGCGCGCAGCGAGTACTTTTACTAAAGAGGTTTTACCACAACCAGACGCGCCACTTATTGCGATGACTTTCGTTTTATCCATATCTATTGAATGTTATTGCTAGAATCGACAAATTCCGAACAAAGCATGGCATATTGGTATTCATCACCCCAGGCACCTTTAAAGAAAATGTTCTGCTGAAAATGCGCTTCCCGCCGAAAGCTCAGCTTTTCCAGTAAACGCCAGCAAGCAATATTTTGCGTATCGGTAATGGCAATCACTCGATGTTTGTTCAGCGTCAAAAATAAATAACCTAACAAAGCATGTATCGCTTCGCTTGCGACATTGCGCCTTTGAAACGTAGGATCGACAGTAAAGCCTATCTCTACCTGCTGCTGATCAATAAAATGCAGCGCGAGATCACCAATTAACTGATCGCTATCAGGTTCAACAATCGCTAATTGATACCAGTTACCGGGAGTGCCAAAACTGGCATAATCCATTCCCTGATAAAGTGCGACAGCATCCTGATAGCTATACTCTGACCAACTTTGATATTTTGCCACTTCAGGCTGAGCACGATAATTAGCAAATGCCTGAAGATCTTTAGGCTCAAATGCCCGAATAAGATAATGCTCTGTGGTTAATTTAGCGAATGTCATTGTTTTATTTATTTTTTCATTTATAAAAGGTTAAGTGCTCTTCCCCTAGCTGGAGGTAAGTAAGCATACTAAAACCAGCAGGGTAAAGTTAAACGAAATTAAAGTCAAAAGCCTAAAATGCAAAAGGGAATTTATTCAGACCTGATTGAACTATCGAATGTAACTGGATAATTCATTCCCGCTGTTCGAGCATATTTATGCTATAACTAAAGGTAACTCAAAAGCTTAAGTACACTATCATTTAGCCAGGCGACTCATAGTAAAATAATGATATAGTTACCAAGGAACAAAAGTGGAAGCAGAAACAGTTAGTAATGAGCATTACGTCAATCACCTCGCGGATGTTAATCATAAAAAAGAAGTGACGGCGATAGAAGATATCTATAACCAGTTTGGCGCCCTGCTCGTACCTAAAGGAACCGCAATCGAACACAGGGTGCATGATTTTCTCGTTGGTCATAAGATGCAGAAGCAGCTGGACGAATTGATCTCTGTCAATGGCTGTTTAACAGCAAAATCCTTAATATTTGAATTTAATAAATTTCTCGAGCTATACCCGGATCTAAAACAAATACATCAAAGCATGGACTTTGACCAAGCGCTCGAACATTTATGCTCAGTACAACAAATTCCACGCATACTGTTGCAAAAATTAACGATCTTAAAAATGCAACTACCGACTATTTTTGAACAAACCCTTTTCAGTACCTGGCTTGGTTGTATGCTGGCCAAAGAAATGAAACTCTCGTCAGAACAGATACGCAACACCTTTTATGTTGGCTTGCTCCATGATCTGGGTTTATTACATATCAACCCCAAACTGATCTCCAAGCAAGAAAGTTATACTGAGCAAGAATGGCGTAGTATCAAACAACACATGATGATAAGTGTCGCAATCGCTAAACTGATCCATCCATTTGATCAGGAAGTTTATCGCGGCATAAAAGAACACCACGAACGCTGTGATGGTACCGGCTATCCGAAAAAGCTGCATAAAGATCAGTTGAGCTACAGCGGGCAACTGATTGGCCTGGCCGATATTATCTGCCATATCCGCACCCGGCAATATCAGCAATCCGGTAAATCTATGGCCAATATCATGCCTTACATCCAGATTAATTTGCAATCATTTAAGTTTGAGTCATATCAGGCAATGTATTCAATAGTCCAGCGCGCGCAACTGGAAATTAATGATCTGCTTAACCGCAAAGATTTTCTCTCCCTTCCTAAGCTCCTTATTCTCCAGCGAGTAAGGATCACTCAATTGCATTTGGCATTTGCTGAATTCGTTGCGTTAATTCCAGACAATGTTAAAGGGAAACACAGTCGCGCCCTGCTTGGCTCCTGCCTACAGATCGGCGAAGTCATTAAAAGAGCAGGGTTTAACAGCTCAGAAACCCTGGACTGGTTAGAAAGCATCAGTGACAATGATTTTACCGAGGCACATCAAGAATTACAGGAACTGGACAATATGCACTATGAATTATTATGGTTATTTAAAAAAGCATTTCGCATTATTCCTGATTTTCTCGCAGAAGAACTACCTGCAAACTCTGAATTAACGACACAGTTTCAAGCACTGGCAGAAACCATGCAGCAGAACCTGTTACAAGCATGGACAGACTATAGTTAACCGAAAAGCCACTGCAACACTATAGTGACTTATCAACATTTTTAGCCACATAATCAAAATGTTAAAATTTTTATTGGATGCTCCAACCACGGAAGTAGCAACAAACAATGAAGTATTTCGCACTAATGAACCTTTTCATTACAGCCTTTGTTTACTTTTCCGGCTTGCCGTTAGTTTAAAACCTCCTAAGCTTTGATCATTAAGCGCAGGGCAAATGGCAATGTAAGGAACAACGATGGCAGATCTCATTTTACTTGGTACTCGTAAAGGCACGCTAATTTTTGAACGCGTAAATAATCAATGGCAAGCTAAACCTATTATGCACGATGGCATTCCTGTGTGTTATGCCGCCTGTGATCCAAGAGACGGCACCTTATGGTCATGTCTGGATCATGGTCATTGGGGACCCAAGTTGTCACGCTCACACGATATGGGGAAAAGCTGGCAAGAAGTGTTAACTTTAAAATATCCAGAAGGGGCACGTCATATAGTACAAGTTGTACCAACGGAAGATTTCGATCCCGAAGCGCCGCAAGGGGAGCCGGAATATAAAGCGGCAAGTGTCTATAAAATCTGGAATCTAACCTTTGGCAGTGCAGCTCAGCCTGGCCGTATCTATGCGGGCACTATTCCAGGTGGATTATTTATCAGTGATGATCATGGCGAAAGCTGGCAACTTAACCGCCCTTTATGGAACCATGAAAGCCGTGGTGGCGACTTATTTTCAGGAGATGCCACTAGCGATAACCTATGGGGCGGTACGCCAGCGAGTATCGACTATGGCGTATTTGAGCCCGGTATCCACTCGATTATTGTTAATCCCAATGACGATCAACACCTTTATATCGCCGCATCTTCAGCCGGCGTTGTTGAAAGTAAAGATGGTGGTGCAAGCTGGACTGGGCGAAACCAAGGCATGCGTATGGAATATATGCCGAACCCGGAAGCGCCATGGGGTCATGATCCGCATTTTATCACCGCCTGCCCTGCCCACCCTGAACATTTATGGCAACAAAACCACTGCGGCGTGTTTTACAGTGATAATGGCGCACAAAGCTGGCAAAAAGTCAACAAACCGGAACAAGGAGTCGATTTTGGTTTTCCAATTGTGGTAGATGAGCATGACGGCCAAATAGCCTGGGTAATACCGGCACAAGCTGATACCGAACGTATGGCGATTGCCGGTGGTTTATTTGTTGCACGAACCTCAGATGGCGGCAAATCATGGCAAACTTTTCGTCAAGGTCTGCCACAAGGAAATGCCTATGATATTGTTTATCGGCATGGGCTAGATATTTCAGGCAATTGCCTGTGTTTTGGCAGCACTACCGGCAACTTATATTTCTCCGATGATAAAGGCGAAAGCTGGCAATGTTTAGGGAATAACCTGCCGCCTATTTATTCCGTGCGCTTTGGCAAATGCCATGGTTAGTGTAGAAATGACCAATCACCTGTATCGCTATTTTCCGATACTGGAACACGCAAAAATAGAACTCGAAGCTGGCTCAGTTATCAATCTTTTACAACAAATAAACCAGCTGGCTCCAGGGTTTACTCAATACTTGCTCGACGATAGCGGAGCACTGCGCCGGCACGTAAATATCAGTATCAATAATCAGGTGTTAATTGATAGAAAAAAACTGTCAGACAAAGTGCCCGACAAGGCTAAGCTCTATATTTTTCAGTCACTAACCGGTGGATAAATAAGTCAGCGTTTTCCGACGAAATAAGCTAATTTAACGAGACGCTAATAATTGATTTAAACGCTCAAAGCCTTTTGCCAAATCTTCAATCAAATCATCCGGGTCTTCCAGCCCAATATGAAGACGAATCAACGGCGTTTGATACGACCATTCAGTTGCCGTGCGCAGTCGGCCGACACTGGTATTTCCGAGAATCAAACTTTCAAAACCGCCCCAGGAATAGCCCATTTTAAAATGTGTCATACCGTCAAGTAAGGCATTAATCGATGCCTGATCGCCGCGATTTAATACGAAAGAAAACAAACCATTGGAGCCGGTAAAATCCCGCTGAAAATATTCATGGCCTGGGCACGAGGCAAACGCTGGATGTAAAATCGTCTCTACCTCTTCCCTTTGCTCCAGCCAGTGCGCCACTTTTAAGGCATTTTCCTGATGTTGTTTAAGTCTGACACCCAAGGTGCGAATACCGCGCATCGCCAAATACAAATCATCCGGTGAGGTGCATTGCCCCATTAAGTAACTGTTTTCACGTAAGGTTTCCCAATATTGTTCTGTCGCGGTTGCCGTGCCCAGCATAACATCGGAATGGCCAACAATATATTTAGTTGCCGCCTGAATGGATATATCAACACCATAATCAAATGGCTGAAAATTCACTCCTGCCCCCCAGGTATTATCCAACATTACGATACAATTGTGTTGGTGGGCTACTTCGGCAATACCAGGGACATCCTGCACTTCCATGGTAATCGAACCAGGAGATTCCAAAAAAACAATCCGGGTGTTTGCTTTGATCAATTGCTTAATGTCTTTGCCGACAAGCGGATCATAATAAGTGGTTTCGACGCCGATGCGAGTTAAGACCTTATCGCAAAAATCGCGGGTCGGTTCATAGGCAGTATCAACCATCAAAATATGATCGCCAGCTTTAACAAAGGCTAAAATCGCATTAGTAATTGCAGCAGTGCCGGATGGATAAAGCGCGCAACCTGCGCCGCCTTCAAGTTCGGTCATCGCATCTTGAAACGCAAATGACGTAGACGTACCACGACGGCCATAGAACAATACCTGGTCGCCACGATTAGCAGTAGCATGTTTCATTTCCTTCACCGAATCAAACACAACGGTTGATGCCCGCTCGACCGGTGGGTTGACCACACCGCGCGTCCATTTTTTACTGCGCCCGGCATTAACGATTTTAGTATCTTTTCTCATTGAACTCATTCCATTCACTTAGTTAGATATTTTTCACTTTAGCATTCTAGCCATCTAAACATCTTTACCCGCTTTAATCAAACCCTAATCGAAAAAACTAAGGGGGGATTGTTAGAATTTTATCTGTCAGCACATGCGCTATGGTTATTAATATGATACTGATTGACCACGTTCATTAACCTGATTCATTGATAAGTCGTTGCTAAGCTAATAAGAGCAAGCATCATCAGCATGGATGCTGATGTTAAGCCTCCATGGATGGACTAGCGCGTCTTGCTCATTTAACTAGCAACAATTATCCAACACCCGAGTAAAATGCTTAAGTTAACGCCGCTAATCAAAGCACTTACCTTAAAACAAGCTCTGCTGCTGATCGACAATGGCGGCAAAAGACTCATTAATAAACGGCAAAATCGCATCGGCCACCGTCGCCACTTGTTTATCGATATACAGCTGATAATCCAGCGGCGCCGTCACATACCCTTTTGCCTGCGGCCCGGCAGTGGTTAAATAATATTCTATCCACCCTTTACCTTGAAACTTAAGCGATTTTCCTTGCTGCTGATTTAACGCATCTGCAGCGCGCGCCGCCTTAATATGTGGCGGTACATTTTTGACATATTCTGCTACTTTTTTACGAATGCGCTTACGATATACCAACAAGTCATCCAGTTTGCCGCTATAGGTATCTTGTACCGTTTGCAAAACGAACGCTTTAACCTGCTGATGTTTAAACACTTTGAGATAAAGCTCGCGCTGAAAGTTTTTTGCCAGCTCAGTCCAGTCGGTTCTGACACTCTCCAACCCCTTAAATACTAGCTTTTCCTTGCCATTTTCCAGCACTAAACCAGCGTAGCGTTTCTTTGTGCCGACATCCAGGCCGCGAATCGTTGGCATAAAAAACTGACTAAAATGGGTTTCAAATTCAATTTCCAGCTCACTTTCAATGGCAAATTCCGCTTTTAACGTCTGTTGCCATTGAGTATTAATAAATTCAGCCAACTCAGTGCCTAGTGCCCTGCATCGCTCAGCTGCTTTATCATTACCAACATGAACAAAAATAGAATCTGTATCGCCATAAATCACCGCAAAGCCCTTTGCTTCAATCCAGACTTTGGTCTGTTTTAATAATTGATGCCCGCGCTTGGTAATAGAGCCAGATAATCTTGGGTCAAAGAAACGACAACCGGTAGAGCCGAGCACGCCGTAAAATGAATTCATAATAATTTTAATCGCTTGTGACAACGCTGCATTTTTTTCCTGTTTGGCTTTATCGCGCTCCAGCCAAAGCTCTTTAATGATCTGTGGCAAAAAATGCTGATCTCGGGAGAAATACGCACCATCAAAACCCTTAATGGCAGTTTCAGGTGATTTTAACCCTTCTATCATCCCCATGGGATCGATATTAAACGAGCGAATAATACTCGGATACAGACTTTTAAAGTCCAGCACTAAGACATTTTGATAAAGACCCGGAATCGAGTCCATCACATAGCCGCCGGGCGATACCAGGCCTTTTAAACCATCGCCAAGATTGGGCGCAACATAACCGGCGCGGTGTAATTTAGGCAAGTAAAGGTTAGTAAAAGCAGCCACTGAGCCACCTACTCTGTCTAGCGTCAGCCCAGTTAATTGTGCCCTTAACATCGCAAACTCCAACAACTGAGTTTTTTCAAAAATCAAGGTCACTAAACGACAATCTTCGAGATTATAGGCAGCAAGCGCGAGTTTATCCTGATGAAAATTATCGGTAATTTCCTGCACTCTATTATCGACATCTTCAACTTTTTTGCTACGCCCTAGCAGCTCAGTCGCGACATACTCCAGTGAAAAACTCGGAAAGTTATAGGTCGCGGTTTTTAGTAGATCGATACCGTCGAGCACCACCCGACCAGCAATATCGATAAACTGTTGACCACTGTTTTTATTTTTACGCCATCTCGGCGCTTTGTCATCACGGCCGATAGCAAACTTGATATTATGCAGATCACAGCGCTTTTGCAGCAAATCAAAATCAAACTGCACGACATTCCAGCCGATAATAATGTCAGGGTCATGTGCATAAAACCAGGCTATCAGCGCCTTAAGTAAGGCTGTTTCATCCTCGCACCACTGGATCACAGGCGCGACTTCTTGCTGCTCAGTTTGGCTAAGCTTGCTATTAGCCTGGCTATTTTGATCACCGATCATCAAAACGCTTTGATATGCTTTGCCGTTTATCGCGTGAGAATATAAACCAATGGAGTAAAGTTCACCCTGCATCGAACATTCGATATCCAGTGACACCATGTCCAAATGAATATCGGCATCCGCTTGGGTTTTCGGCATCGGGCGACATTGCTCGGCAGCAATCACAGGAAAACCCAAAGCGTTACGGTTAGTCGCAGTTGACATATTATCAGAGACATTAAACTGGCAACTCGCGGTAACAAAGCGCTCCATTAAAAATCTGTCTTCCGGTCGAAAGTCATCTTCATAACACTTAATGCGAACACTGGTTAACACTTCTTTCGCACGATAAAAATCTCGCATCAGTGAGAAGTACACTCCACAAACTGGCTGTTGCCCAAAGGTTATTAGATTTAATGGCTGGATTTTACTGTACGCAACCGCGTGTTGATCCAGAACCTGCTTTACTCTGGCCTGTTCAGCACTTTCAATAAAAAACACCGTAGACTGCTGCTCTACCTTGACGTTGACCGCCCCCTGACTGGTTTTCAGCCAATACGACAGGCAAACGCCTTGTTTGGTATCAAAGGCCTGGCGAGTAATGAGAAAACCAGACAACAACTTATCTGCATCAATTTTCATTTCAATTGGTATGATTTCCTACCATAAACTGTTAATATATACAGCATTGTAAAATAAAAGCTAGGCAAAGAAAACCAATGCTTAGCCAAGCGACAGGAATGTTTTCCCGGCCACTATGCTATCAGATAAGATAAAACAAGCGATCCGCACCGCCTATAAGGCGATTGGTGAGAACTTAGATAACTTCAACCCGAGAAAGCAGCAAACTTTTCTGATCGCTGAAATCGCCAAAACCTTGGCTGGCGAATACGATAAAACTCGAAAAATTATCACCATTGAAGCTGGTACCGGCACAGGTAAATCGTTGGCCTACTCACTTGGCGCGATACCGCTGGCGATTTCACGCCAGAAAACCGTGTGTATCGCCACCGCCACTGTAGCCTTGCAGGAACAACTAGTGGATAAAGACTTGCCGTTTTTAAAACAGCATTCCGGCTTAAATTTTAATTTTACCTTAGTAAAAGGCCGCCAGCGTTATGTTTGTCGGCAGAAGCTAAAAATTGCTGCCAGTTCACAAGACACCCCTCAGGCAGGTTTTACCTTTGCCGAAAAACCAAGCGATTATGACATTAAATTGCTGAAAAACTTATACAGCGCGTTAACTGAAAATCGCTGGCAGGGGGATCGCGACTCCTGGGCCGATCCTATTCCTCAGCATATTTGGCAGCTTATCCAATCAGATAAACATAGCTGTATTAAAGGACAAACTGAGCACATTCATTGTCCATTTCATCAGGCGCGCGAAACCATGGAGCAATGTCAGGTGCTGGTAATTAACCATAGTTTGCTGCTTGCCGACTTGGAACTTGGCGGTGGTAGAATTTTACCAGCACCGGAAGATACTTTTTATATTATCGATGAAGCGCATCACCTACCAAAGGTTACGCGTGACCATTCTAGTGCGAGTGTTACTTTAAAGGGCGCCCTTGACTGGCTTGAGAAAACCAAAGAGCTTGGCGATAAACTAGGAAAGCTTATCAAATCGCAATCTGCAATTTCACCATCATTAAAATTGGCAGACGATTGCCAGGAATTAATCACTGAACTGCAAAAAGTATTAAGCTATATCGACAATAATCAAACACTTTATTTCAACCAGAGTCAGAAAAAAAGCTCAGCATTTAATAATGACCATAGTGAGGCTATTTTTCGTTTTGAAAACGGCATAGTGCCGAAACTTATCAAACAGCAAGCGGAAGATTTAACCGAGCTCAGCAAAAAATGTTTAACCCATAGCAATAAACTCTATAACTTGTTGATCGAATCGGTCAAAGACGGCGAGACTCAAAGTTATCTCGCCGAACCTTTGCTGGCAGAATCGGGCTTTATTATTCAGCGTCTGGAAAATTTTAATGCCTTATGGGCGATGTATGGCAAAACCGACAGTGAAAAAGCTGCGCCACTGGCCAGATGGCTAGAAAAAATCAGCGGTAAACGCCAGGATTATTTATTATCTGCCTCACCGATAGAAGTCGGTTTTACCTTGGAAGACATGCTGTGGTCAAAATGTGAAGGCGCAGTATTGTGCTCAGCAACGATTTTAGCGCTTAATTCGTTTGATTATTTTCGCCGGCAAGTTGGGCTCACAACCAATGACGGCACCCAGTACCAAAAAGTCGACTCGCCGTTTAACTATAGAGAAAACGCTCAGCTGGTTATTGCTAAAATGACAAATGAGCCAAGCAGCCCGCAATTTACCGACGAGCTGATTAAACAGTTACCAGCGCTTATCAAACAGGACAAAGCGACACTGGTGTTGTTTTCTTCCTACTGGCAAATGGAACAAGTCGCTAAAGCATTAAGAGAAAAACACAAACTGCAAATTCAGGTGCAAGGTGAACAATCCAGACAGCATATTATCGACAATCATAAAAAACGTTGTGATAACGAAGTCGAAAGCGTGATTTTCGGCACCCAGAGTTTTTCTGAAGGACTAGATTTGCCCGGAAAATACCTGACGAATTTGATCATCACTAAATTGCCGTTCTCGGTGCCAACATCGCCAGTAGAAGAAGCACAAGCAGAATACGTTACCGCTAAAGGTGGTAATCCGTTTATGTCAATTGCTGTACCTGATGCCTCGAAGAAACTCATTCAGGCCACTGGACGATTATTAAGAAATGAAAAAGATTCAGGTATTATTACTATCATGGATAAACGCTTATTAACCAAGCGTTACGGTAAAGATTTATTAGACTCACTGCCGCCTTATACTCTGGTAAAACAATAATCAATGCTCGCTAATGTTCACTAATGCTTAAGATCGGAAAATTATCTGCCGCCTGTAGTTTAGCATCAAGCAGAGATTGAGTAAGTTGCGGCATAAGATCCGCCTTACTTTTGTGCAGATAGTGAAAGGCTTCGAACGATTCCAACACGACACGCTGATATTGTTCGCTATTTAGTTGTGAAAAATTACCATAATTTTTCACATCGATAGATAAAATATACATCAGTCGTGACGCCTGAAACATCTTGCTGATCTGACTATCACGTGGCACTTCATAACTACTGGCGTTTCTATCTGCCATATATTGCGCCGATGCACTACTACCACTTATCGTACCAATCAAATTACGGCTATCATCTAACACCTCTTTTGAGCATGGCACAGCGGGCTGACAATACAGTACTAAATCCCCCTGACCTAACACTACCGGTACTCGAATATAGTCGGGCAAGTATTTTTCAATCAACTCGGCTCTTACCAGCACAGCATCGACATTACCAACATTTGCCTCACTCAAACCACGTTTAGGCGGGTTTTCATTAAATATCACTTTAAAACCGATATTGTTATAGGCGTTAAGCACCACCGTTTTTATCCAACTGATAATTGGATTATCTGGCACTGTGCTGATCACTATCACCTTCTCCTGATTGACCGGGCTGGCAAAACTAAGAGTTGAGATTAAAAGTAATAAACATAGTCTGAACATGTCTCTGATGCTAAGTAATTTCTTCCTTGCCTTTGATTGTAGCAAAAGCTTTTACTGAGCGCCGAGATATTTATCTTAACCTTAAGCTATTGTTTAAACACTAAAAAAGCCAAGACGGAGCTTGGCTTTGGATAATATAAAGTTAAAAACTAGTCAACAATATAAAGTTAACATCACCTCCTTTTTCAATTGCTACTACTCACTGTTTGTTGGTTGGGTTGGCTATCTGCTGGTTGAAGCTTGATCACTACCCGGCGATCATAAAAGCTGACCTTTCGCTCATTATTGGCAACTACCGGCGCCTGCTCGCCAAAGGCGAACAGATTAATGCGCTCAGCTTCGACTCCTTGCTCAATTAACGCATTTTTCACCGAGTTAACCCGGGCAATAGATAACGCATGATTTAGCTCATCACTGCCCTGCATGTCTGTATAGCCGGATAAATCGACCTTAATATTGGGCGATTGATTCAATAACTTAGCAAGCGATTGTATTTGTGGTAAATAATGTGGCTTTAACTCGCTAGAGCCGGTTGAGAACTGCAAACTCATTAATAAGTTTTCCGCCTGTAATTGACTAGCAAGCTGCTGATCATGCTGTAAACTCAGTAGTTCTTGCTGATAACTATGCTCCGCTAATTGTAATTGATGCTGATAACGCGATAACGCCGCCTGATATTCATTTTGCTGTTCATTTAATTGCACTGTCAGTTGCTCCTTTTCATCAACCACATTGATGTGATTGGCGGTTAGCACGCCAATCACGCTAGTAACAATCGCGCCAACCGGCCCTGCGACAATAGCGCCAACTAGCATGCCTGTCCCAAACCCTATGTTTTCATTTGTTTTTTGCTGCTCGGCGAGCGTTTGCTGATCTAACACCTCAGGAGCATGCGCGATATCTTTTGCCATCACCTGTGTTGTCGATAAGGCAAGCGTCACGACACAAGTCAGCACATTACGTTTAAATGATTGATTACAAGTTAAATTAGCCATAGTTTTATCCTTTATTCAGTGAGTGAAATTGTATTTACTTTCGTTACTAAACAGTTGTTGATTAACTGTTGTTGTCAGATAAGGCTATTAAAACAGCAGAAACAGGCATTTAGCCGACGAGAAAAAGGCAATGTTAAGGGCAATTGTGGCAACAATATGACAATTTGAATAAATGCGCGCTTTTAACGGTTAATTTCGCTATAGTGCGAAAAAATTCCCCGGAAAAAGAGTGCTTCCCCCTTGAAACGTATTGCTATCGTCGAAGATGAAGCGGCGATCAGAGAAAATTATGCCGATGTGCTGCGTGCCCAGGGCTACCAGGTACAAACCTACGCCAATCGCGACAGTGCTACCCGGGCATTTCAGCTGAAACTGCCGCACCTGGTGATTTTAGATATCGGGTTAGCGCAGGAATATGACGGCGGTTTTCTATTATGCCAATGGTTAAGAAGCCAAAGTGCGACGCTGCCGATTATTTTTCTCACCGCTCGAGATAATGATGTCGATACCGTTTCAGGGCTGCGCATCGGCGCCGACGATTATTTAACCAAAGATATCAGCTTACCACATCTAACCGCTCGCATTGCCGCGCTGTTTCGCCGTGAAGATGCCTGGCAACAGCCAACTCAAGCAGATCAATTACTCGATGTCGGCAGTTTAACCATCGACAGCCAGAAAATGCTCATTCACTGGCAGCAATCGCCGGTGGACATCACTATCACCGAATTTTGGATGATTTATACTCTGGCGAAGCAACCCGGTCATGTGAAAAATCGCCAGCAGTTAATGCAGGACGCCAATATCTATGTCGATGACAGTACTATCACCTCCCATATCAAACGCATTCGGAAAAAGTTTATCCAGCTTGATCCTACCTTTGACTGCATTGAAACCGTCTACGGCATGGGCTATCGCTGGTTAACGGATAATAGTCAGGATAATTTTCAGGAAAATAATACTTAAGTATGAAAATACGCTTTGGCCTGCGCAGTAAATTATTGCTGTTATCGAGTTTTTTAGTCGCCATTCCCTGGTTTGGTTATCAATACGTTTGGGAGATGGAAAAATACTTGCGCTTTGGTCAAGAGCAAACCATTTTAGGCACGGCACGGGCACTCGCCACAGCCTTACACGAAAGGCCAAATCTGTTTAACAACCAGGCAAGTTTTCTGCCGAGCGTTGAAAAAGGCAAAGACTTATATGGTTATCAGTTATCCCAACCAATTAACCTGGATGGTCAATACCTCGACTGGCCGGATTTTATCAATAAAGCGCATTATTATGGCATCGCCAATATTCTTCCTGGCAGCAAGATACAAAGTACTGACCAGATATCGCTGAACTACAGTGCCAGCGTCGGCAAATATGACAAGTATTTATATTTTTTTGTTCAGGTTATCGACAATCAAGTGATCATGCGAGATAGCAATGCTCGCAGCATCACTAAAAATGATCATCTGGAACTAGCGCTCACGACACCAACAGGAGAATTCCAGCGCTTTATCTTAAGTAATAAGCAAGCGGGTTGGCTCGATGCATTTCAAATTAACCATCCTGAGCAATCAGTGCCAGTAGCCGCTCCCTTTATTCAAGGGAAATGGCTTAATACTAACCAGGGCTATAACGTAGAATTTCGCGTGCCATTAACCAAAATCAGCGATAATCTCGCGTTCGCCGTCCATGATGTTGACCAGAGTTTTGGTGAGGTGAACACTTCGATTGCCAGCGCAGATCCTTCTACCGCCGAAACCTTAGGCACTATTTTGGTGCCATCACCAGAGATTGAACGTATCGTTAAAGGCATGAGCTACACCAACTCCAGCATCTGGGTGGTCGATCAGCACAGACGAGTGTTGGCAAAAGCGGGAGATATCAAAAAAGCCAATGGCCTGTGGCAGAAAAACCTCGATAATCGAGAGCCAGACGATAGCTGGCAAAACGAGCTAAAACACTGGTTAAAACCCTTATTTAACCGTTTATTGACCCAGCCGCCAAAAGATTTTATCGATCAGCTTTATGACGCGCAAAACTTAACCGGCAAACATATAGAGTCAGCATTAACCGGCACGCCAATGTCACAGTGGCGCTTAACCTCAGACAACAAAGCAGTGATCTTAACCGCCGCCTATCCGATCTATTTTGGTAACAAGGTACACGGCGCGGTAATTGTTGAAGAGACAAATAATGGTATTCGTACCGTGCGTAATCAGGCACTGGAAAAACTGTTTACCAGTATCTTAGCCATTATGCTGTTTGGTATTGTAGCCTTCTTCTTTTTTGCCTCACGCATCTCGAATCGCATCAGAACCTTAAGGAATCAGGCAGAATCAGCAATCGACGAGCACGGCAGAATTAACAGTTTAATGCCAGCTTCAAAAACCAATGATGAAATCGGCGATCTGTCACGTAGTTTTTCAACCGCGGTCAGCCGGTTAAGCCAGTATAATCATTATCTGGAAAATATGTCATCACGGTTATCCCATGAACTACGAACACCGATTGCTGTAGTACGAACTTCCCTGGAAAACTTGACGTTATTTCAAAAAGACAGCTCAGGAAAAGAATACATCGAACGCGCGCAAAGTGGACTCACCCGATTAAATATGATCCTGACCAATATGAGTGAAGCGACCCGCTTGGAGCAAATATTAAAAACCACGGATAAAACGCAATTTAACCTGTTTGATGTTTTAAATGGCTGCCTTAAAGGTTATCAGCAAATTTATCCTGGCATTAGCTTTGAGTTATCTACCAAATTAACGGATGCTCAGCTTGTTGGCTCACCTGAGCATCTTGCCCAGTTACTGGATAAAGTCATTACCAACGCGGTCGAATTTAGCCTGGATCAAAAAATCACCTTAAGCTGCGAGCGTACACAGCAGAAATTTACCTTGCATATCAGTAATAACGGCTGTTTGCTGCCAGAAGAAATGAGCGAGCGCTTATTTGATTCCATGGTATCGATTCGTGACAGTCAGCATGCCAAACAGGACGATCAAAAACCTCACTTAGGGCTAGGACTGTATATCGCTCGATTAATTTGTGAATTTCACGGTGGCGCCATTAGTGCCAGCAATCACCACAACCCGCAAGGGGTGACGATCAGCATTAGCTTTCCTATGGTCTAATCGCTATTTATTCAATGCCAATATATTTATGCACTTGCACCGATAAACGCCAGTTATTCTCGATACAGGTTTTTATCGCGAGCTCTGTTGCCCGCGTTTTCTGACTGATCGGCTGCAAATAAACCTGGGTATTGCTTATCTTATGTTCGGCTAATAAGGCTTTAAGATCGTCGACATGCTGCTCAGTCGCCACTGGATGTTTAATTTCATTCGCTCTTTGCATTGCACTGGATAAAATCGGATAACCGCCTTTCATATTCACTTTAGGCGAGACTGTCACCCAGCACTTATCAGAAGTTAAAATCTCAAATGTGCCAGAAGTTTCAATCTGGCAGCTATAACCTGCGCGCTCCAGTGTTTCGCATAACGGGCGTAAATCTACCATACAAGGCTCACCGCCGGTGATCACTACATGTTTCGCCAAAAAGCCTTGCGCGGTAAAAACATCCAGTACCTCTTGTGGCGTTAATGCCGACCAGCTTTCAGACTCTTGAGATTTACCAAGCATTTGCGCACTGTCGACCTGCTGATCTAGCTTGATTTCCCAGGTATGTTTAGTATCACACCAGGAGCAGCCGACCGGACAACCTTGAAGGCGAATAAAAATTGACGGCTGACCAGTATATGAACCTTCTCCCTGAATGGTTTCAAATAACTCATTGATTTTATAACTTGTGGTTTTCACTTTATGCTTTAGCCCGTTAGTGATTTACAGTAAAATGCGCAAGATTTTTATTATACCTCTAAACAGCACAAAAAAGAGCACAAATATGAGTAATAAAGTGGTAGTAATTTATTCCGGTGGCATGGACTCGTTTACCGTATTAAATCGCGCATTAAAAGATGGCAAAGAAGTTTACGCCCTGTCGTTTGATTACGGCCAGCGCCATGTTAAAGAACTCGAATGCGCACGCACTGTCTGCCAGCAACTAAATGTTGCTCATAAGGTGGTTGATATTTCTGCTATTAATCAGTTACTTGCCGGTTCTTCATTAACCGATGACATCGAGATCCCTGAAGGTCATTATGAAGCAGAGAATATGAAATCAACCGTAGTGCCAAACCGTAACATGATTTTATTATCGCTGGCCGTCGGCTATGCGGTATCTGTCGGCGCCGATCAGGTTTATTACGGCGCTCATTCTGGCGATCATGCGATTTATCCGGATTGTCGCCCGGAATTTGTCTTAAAAATGAATGAAGTATGTCAAATCGCCAACTATGAAGCTGTAGAAATTTTCAGCCCTTATCTCAATGTTTCCAAAACTGCTATTTTAACTGACGGTTTAACCATGGGATTAGATTACAGTAACACCTGGACTTGCTATAACGGTAGAGAAAAAGCCTGCGGCAAATGTGGTGCCTGCCAGGAAAGATTGGAAGCATTTCGCGATAATAATGCCGTGGATCCTTTGGCTTACGAAGCAAGCTAAACGGTAATAATCAAAAAAGACAAGCTCAACATTGACTTTATGTCGATCCATTAGGCATTACCAAACAAGAAAATACTTAACAGCTCAGTGTCCTTCCAAAACTATATTACTCGTATCGTCCTGATACGAGTAATATAATCAGATAAGAGAGTCAAAACTAGAAAGCATTTATCTCTAACTTTACTTTAATTTTCATCATACAATAACTTAAGCAAATAAATTCGTATGAAGTTTTTCTACCGCTTCGTTTGCCTGCTGCTCATCCACTAAGAAACATAAGTTATGTTCACTGGCGCCCTGGCAAATCATCCTAACATTAATGCCTTTTAAAGTGTCAAAAATACTGGTGCCAACGCCATTAGTGCGATGAATCTGGTTACCGACCACAGCAATTAACGATAAGCCATGCTCTACCGACACTTCACAAAGCTGTTCCAATTCTTGTACCACAGTAGAGTTTAACAATGCCTGCGTCGAACCAAGTGGATTATCAAAGGTCATGGCAACACTGATTTCCGAGGTGGTGATCAAATCAACACTGAGTTCATGCTTAGCCAGTACCGCAAAGACTTTCGCAAGAAAACCACTGGCATGCAGCATAGCCGGGCTTTTTACCGTTACCAGGGTTTGTTCACGGCGTAGCGCGATTGATCTATAGGTCGGCTTTGACTCCACTATTTGCTGGATGCGGGTGCCTCCTTTTTCCGGCTCTTTACTTGAACCGACAAATACCGGGATATTGTGACGCATTGCCGGAATAAGGGTTGCCGGATGCAAAATTTTCGCGCCAAAAGTCGCCATTTCCGCCGCTTCGCCAAAGCTGATCTCTTTAATGGATTTCGCCTGATCGGTAATACGCGGATCAGTAGTAAAAATACCAACAACGTCAGTCCAAATCGCTAAATTATCAGCGTCTAATGCTTCAGCCAATAACGCCGCACTGTAATCAGAACCACCACGACCTAAGGTTGTGGTATCGCCATCAGCGTTTTGACCGATAAAACCTTGAGTAACTAATACTTGATGTGCAAGTTTTGGCGCTAACAATTCAGCCGAGTTTTGCTTTAATGACTCAGTATCGACACTCGCCTGACCAAATAAACTATTAGTTTTCACCACCTGACGAACATCAAAGTAATGACCATTAACATCAATCGCTTGCAGTACTTTAGCAAAAATGCGTGAACTCATTTGCTCGCCAAAAGCTAAAATGGCATCTGCAATTTTACTGCTGTATTCACGACTTTGCAGCTGTGCGAGCTCAGTCAACTCAGATAATAAGTTATTAATTTCTCCAGTTAACACTTGGTCTTCTATATGGCGCAAAATATTATGCTGAATTTGTTTGATCTCGGCTAAAGTACTTAACTGTTCGCTGGCGCTGACCTTAGCCTGACTCAATTTAACTAATAAGTTAGTCACCCCTGAGCTTGCCGACACCACCACTAAACGGTTCGCGGCGTCGTTTTTGATGATTTGAGCACAACGCAGCATCGCCTGATAATCAGCAACGCTGGTACCGCCAAATTTGGCAACAGTTAATGAATTTAACGACATAACTCCCCCTCTAACACAGCGGGCATTAGTGATACATTAGAAGTTAATGTAGCGAATAACATAAAAAAGGTCTCCCCATCTGCCGTAGTTACGACAAAAATTTCAAAGGAAGAGCATGACTGAAGAATATCACAAGGCATTGCGAGTAAAATACGTTTCAGCCAGAAGCTCTCCACCTAACTTAACTCACAACCTGTGTAAGCATGGTGACAATCCTAAGGATTCAACCTTAGCGACCGAAACTGCAACGCCACTCGCCAACAGCTCCTCGGCATTAGTCCCCCTCAATAACCGTCACAGGAATGTGGTTCCTCTGGCTATCTACCTGGCTAATGCTCCTCTTCTGGTGTGTCAAATTAAACAAATCTTACTTTATAAGTTCTACTCACTAATTTTTGAGTAATTAGTCTAATTTAACAGCAAAGCAATTAAACCTTAGCCGTTAATAAAAAGCAAGCATTAAAACCATTTCTTTTTTACTATTTAATTTAACCAGTTAACGGTTAAAATAGCGCTTTAACAATTATCACTGGCAATTCATATAATGGACTTATTTTTACTGAAAAAAATACTCGGCTTTTTACTAATGCCACTTAGCATTATTTCAATTTTGTTAGTAGTGGCAATCATCTTCTTTCATAGCAAGCCTAAAGTAAGCTTTCGCGCCCTGATAATCGCCAGCGTATTGTTGATCCTTTGTTCGATTGGTTGGGTGTCCGATCGGCTGATGTTGCCATTAGAAAGCCAGTATTCAAGTTTTACTGAGACTAGCCGCCCGCTCGATTATATTGTAGTCTTAGGTTGTGCTCATGTTTCAGACAACAAGTTACCCGCCACAGCGCAACTTAGCGCTTGTTCATTAGAGCGTTTAGTCGAGGCGGTGCGTCTTTATCGTTTATCCCCGAATGCGCAAATTATTGCCTCAGGTGGCGCATTTAATAATAAAGAATCCAATGCCGAAAAGGTCAAGCAAGCGGCGATATTACTCGGCATTCCAGAGCAAAAAATTATCGTCGAAAGTTTTCCAAAAGACACAGAAGAAGAAGCCGAGCTGATTGCCCCTCGCATTAAAGGCACAAATAGCGCACTGATCACTAATGCCGATCATATGCCGCGCGCAGTGAATTATTTCAAACAGCAAGGGGTCACAGTGATCCCGGCTCCCGCCAGCTTTTATGCTAAAGGGGTCGAGCAGCCAAAACGCTGGGGTTATTATTTGCCAAGCAGCAAGAAGTTAGAACAAACTACTACCGCCTGGTATGAAACCTTGGGACTCATAGTGCAATGGCTTAAATCGTTTTAAGCCATTAGCTTTCATGTATTTACGCAGGATTATCGATATCGATAAATTTCGCATCAACCGCTAATGTTTGGTTAAGATGCTCGGCCAGCGCTTTTGCGCCGTATTTTTCGGTGGCATGATGGCCGGCAGCAATAAAATGAATATCCATTTCCCGGGCAACATGGGTGGTTTGCTCAGAGACTTCCCCCGAAATAAAACAATCTATGCCCTGCTCAGCCGCCAGCTCAATATAAGACTGGCCGCCGCCAGTGCACCAGGCAACCGTGTTAATTGGCTTATTCGATGGTGGCGCTATATGTAGCGCAGTTCGAGCGAGTTGAGTATTTACCCACTCAAGCAAATTTTCTGCCGTCGTGGCAGTTTTTAGCTTGCCTTGCATCGCAACACTTTGTGGGTTGCCAAGCTCTAATGGCCCTGTGGTTTCTATTTCGAGTAATTTCGCCAGCTGGGCATTGTTGCCAAGTGCTGGGTGGATATCTAATGGCAAATGATAGGCAAATAAATTGATATCATGCATCAGGAGTTTTTTGATTCTTTGATGTTTCATGCCGCGAATGACATAAGATTCATTTTTCCAAAAATAGCCATGATGGACGACAATGGCATCCGCCTGCTCAGCAATTGCGCTATCGATTAATGCTTCGGTGGCAGTGACGCCGGTGATCAGCTTATTGATCTTATCTTTACCCTGAATCTGCAAACCATTCGGGCAAAAATCCCGGATCAATTCAGGCTGTAAAAGCTGGTTTAAATACTGTTCTAATTCTGTTTGTAATATCATCTTTCGCTACTTTAATAGTCGTTACTTTAATAATTGCTACTTTGCTAATGTTTTATTTGTGTGATTTTCTTGAAGAATTCATCGACGTGACATTCACCGGTTCCAGTTTCGCTCGTAATTTCCATTTAGGTTTGATCGGCGTTAACGGCAATACCCGTTTTTTAGCAACAATGACATAGATAGATCCTAGGCTCGGTAAATACTGCTGAGCAAATTTACGCCAATGGCGGGCGATCACCCCCTGGCTCATTTGATGAGCAAGCGATGAATGCAAACAGCGCTGATCCATTAAAATCTCATAACCCATCAGATCTAACCAGTCCTTCACCCGCATTGCCGAGAAAAAGCGTTCATTCCACGGCTGCTGCTGACGTCGATAAGGAATAAAGCGGTTAAGCCCAGCTAAACTTAGCGGATTATAGCCGGTTAGCACTAAATAGCCATTAGGGATCAATACCCGGTTCGCTTCGCGTATTACGTGATGTGGGTCTAACGAAAACTCCAAAGCATGACTTAAGACACAAACATCGACACTGTGCTCTAACACGGGTAAATCATCGATTTCGGCAAAAATGGTATTAGCAGTTAAGTCAGCCACTTTCTGCTTTTCAGAAATCGTTACTTGATGTTTAATCGGACATTGCTTGCTATCGATAAAACCGCTTAACGCGCCTATTTTCAATAAGTGATAACCAAAGAATTTTTGCCACCAGGGAGCTAACAAGCTATTGATCTCATCCAAGATCAACAAACCATTTGGCAATTTTTCCCAGCTTGAGGGAGAATGTGGTTGTCTAAACGCTAAAGCAGGTTTCATTGATAGGTAATTTATCGTTAACTAAGTATAATGATTTCTATCTTTATATTGAGGATGATTTATGTCACAAAGTCAAACAGTAAATCACATTGACATCACTCCAATAAAAGCATTTAGCGATAACTATATCTGGGCGATTTCAACTAACCAAGGCTCAGATTTAGCACTAGTCGATCCTGGTGATGCCAAGGTTTGCATAAATTATCTTGAGCAACACAATAAGATATTATCAAGTATCTTAATTACCCATCACCATAGTGATCATACCGGTGGTGTTCGCGCCCTGATCCAATACTGTCAAGCCAAACAATGGCCGCTTGAAGTAATAACTCCAGCAAATAACGCCATCCCTGGAGCAACACGCCAGGTAACAGCAGGTGATACTGTCTACTTATCAAATATCAATTTAACACTAACAGTCATTGAGCTTCCAGGTCATACATTAGATCATCTTGGTTATTATAATGACCAACTGTTGTTTTGTGGCGACACCTTATTTTCCGGCGGCTGCGGCAGATTATTTGAAGGTACAGCGGCGCAAATGCACGCCTCGTTGGCTAAGCTCAAGCAATTACCCGAGCATACCGCCGTTTATTGTACCCATGAATACACCTTAGCCAACCTTGAATTTGCCTTAACGGTTGAGCCGCAAAACCCTGAGTTACAGAACTATTACAACCATGTCGCAGCATTGCGTCAACAAAATAAAGCCTCACTACCGACATCAATCGCGCGGGAAAAACAGATCAACCCATTTTTGCGTACCGAATTTGCAACGATAAAGACAAGCGCACAAAAGCATAGCGGACAAACCTGTACTGACGAAGTGACCGTATTCGCTGCGATTCGCCAATGGAAAGATAATTTTTAATGACAATTAATCAAGCGAATTGTTGAATAGCTATCGCAATTGAGTAAACTAGCGCTAACAATTAATAAATAAAGTGTTCATGAAGTATTTACCTCTTTCTATTGCCATTACTATCGCGTTAACTGGTTGCCAAACTACCAGCTCCCAGCAAGAGTTGGCGACGACAAAAAACCATGGTTCTGCCACTGATATCAACGAACAAACGGCGTCGCCCGTTGATATCAGTGAGATATTAATCAATGATGAAAACCTCGAAGTCATTCACCCGGTTGCCGACGTCGAGATAGACTTATCTATTGATGCAAATGTCAGTGATGATGTTTGGCAACGTATTAGACAACAGCTTAACTTTGCCGTGCCGCAAAACCGCCGTGTGGTAGTGCAGCGTAACTGGTACGCCAGCCATCAGGAATATTTAGACCGCGTTGCTAAACGCGCCGAGCCTTATTTGCACTTTATTGTTAAAGAGCTTGAAGCGGCTAATATGCCAATGGAAATGGCATTATTACCTATTGTTGAAAGTGCCTTTGACCCATTTGCTTATTCTCATGGCCGCGCTTCAGGCATGTGGCAGTTTGTCCCCGGCACAGCAACCCGCTTTGGCATGAAGCAAAACTGGTGGTATGACGGGCGACGCGATGTTATCGCTTCAACCAAAGGTGCAATCAAGTATTTGCAATACTTGCATAAGTTTTTTAATGGCGACTGGTTACTGGCATTAGCGGCCTATAATTCGGGGGAAGGCCGAGTTAAACGCGCAATGCGCAATAATGCCAGAAGAAATATTCCAACCGATTTCTGGTCACTGGACTTACCCAAAGAAACCCGAGCTTATGTTCCTAAGCTATTAGCATTAGCAGACTTGGTAAAACGACCAGGAGACTTTAATATCAATCTTTATCCGATTGATAATAATAGTGTTATCAGCGCTGTTGATATTGGCTCGCAAATCGATCTGGCTAAAGCCGCAACCTTGGCTGATATGACATTGGAAGAACTACAGCATTTAAATCCAGGTTATAACCGCTGGGCTACCGATCCTAAAGGCCCTCATTATTTAGTGATCCCCAATAACAAGGTAGAAAAATTCAAAGCCGGACTCAGTAGCTTATCACCAAAAGACAGATTGGCCTGGCAGCGTTATCAAATTCGTCGCGGTGACAGTTTGGGAAAAATTGCTAATAAATTTAATACTGACATTGGCGTGATCAAACAAGTTAACAATATTCGTGGCACCCGTATTCGCGAAGGTAAGCATTTATTAATTCCGGTCGCAGCAAAGTCTCTCGATGCCTATACCTTGTCACAGGAACAACGTTTAGCGAAGAAACAAAACTATCGCCGTGGCAGTGAAAAAATTACCTATACGGTAAAATCTGGTGACACGTTCTGGGATATTAGCCGCGCTTATAAGGTTAATTACCGCCAGTTAGCAAAATGGAATGGCATGGCGCCTCGAGATACTCTAAAGCCGGGACAAAAGCTGGTGATTTGGCGAGAAGCTAAAGTCACAGGCATAGATGCTAAACCCGTCGAGCAAGCAGTGCTAAGAAATATTACCTATAAAGTCAGACGAGGCGACTCATTTGCCCGCATCGCCGACAAGTTCAATGTCACTATTAAAGATATTGAGCGCTGGAACCGTTTAAGTCGCAATAAATACTTACAACCTGGGCAGTTATTGAAACTCTCGGTTGATGTTACAAATTCGATTTAATCAATCACTGTGCTGATAAGTAAAGAATAAGGCATTCGATTGAATGCCTTATTCTTATCGATAGCTGTTGCTAGGTAAACAAGCAAGACGCTGCTAGTCCTTCCATGGAAGCTCAACACCAGCATCCAGGCTGATGATGCTTGCTTTTATTACCAAAGCAACATCCGTCGTTATCAATAAGCTAAATTACAACTAACTAGAGCAATAAGTCCTGTAGCTCAAACAAAGAATCTACTATCGCTTTTGGCTGAAACTCGGCTAACGCCGCTTTATCATGTACGCCGTAGGTGACACCGATACGATCAACATTGGCATTTTGTGCCATTGCCATATCATGAGTGGTATCCCCTATCATCACCGCCTGTTCAGGAGCAACATTAAGTTCAGCCAAGATCTGTTCTAACATTTCCGGGTGCGGTTTAGACTGACATTCATAGGCACAGCGCGAGCTATGAAAATAATGCTTAGTATCTGTCATTTGCCACACCCTTTCTAAGCCATCTCGCCCTTTGCCTGTTGCCACTGCCAATAACTTATCCTGCCCGGTTAACTGGTGCAGCAAATTAACCGCATTATCAAATAACGGCGTTGGAGTAGTATCGATTTCTTTATAGTGTGCTTTATATCTTAATCGAAGATCATCATGCAGCTGGTCACTGGCATCAGGAAATAGAATTTTCGACGCTGTCGGTAAACTTAGGCCGATAATATCGCGTACCTGCTCAGCGCTTGGAATTTGCAATGACAAATCACAGGCACTCGCTTGCATCGAAGAAACAATACGGGCAACCGAATCCATAACTGTGCCATCCCAATCAAAAATCACTAATTTATAATGCTGCATTTAACTTTTTCTTTGTTTTATGGATACTTTGCTTAATTGCGTTTTTCTTTAACTAACTGTTTTAACAGTTTTTCTAATGACGGCTCTAACGGCGCTTCCACTTTCAAGCGTTGCTCAGTTTTCGGATGAGTAAACTCGATACTGGCGGCATGTAAAAACAAACGTTTTAAACCCAGTGGTTTCAATTGGTCGTCAAACTCCGGATGACCATATTTGTTATCACCGGCAATCGGATGACCTTTACATTGACAATGAACACGAATTTGATGGGTTCGGCCGGTTACCGGAAATGCTCTAACTAAGGTCGCGCCATTAAAATGCTGCAACACCTTATAACGAGTTTCCGATTCCTTGCCATTGACATTATCAACTACCACCACGCGCTCACCGGATTTCAAATCATTCTTTTTCAAGCCTTCACTAACGCGCGTCAGTTTCGGTGACCAGCGCCCTTTCACCAGCGCCTGATAAAATTTTTGTACATTCTTATCACGTAACTGTTGATGAAGGTTTCTTAACGCCGAACGTTTCTTAGCAATCACTAAACAGCCTGAGGTATCACGATCCAGTCGGTGCACCAGCTCCAGCATTCTGGCATCTGGTCTAAGTGCTCGTAGCGCTTCGATCACGCCAAAGTTAACACCACTACCACCGTGTACTGCCATACCTGACGGTTTATTAATAACAATTAAACGATCATCTTCAAATAATATTTGTTTCTCTAGATTAGCAACCACATTAAGCTGGGTTGATACCGCTGGTGCTTTTTCCGAAACCCTTATCGGCGCAATACGCAGCACATCCTGGTCAACCAATTTATATTCAGGCTTAGTGCGTTTTTTATTTACACGAATTTCTCCTTTGCGCAATAAACGATAGATCATGCTTTTCGGCACACCTTTTAACGTTTTTACCAGGAAATTATCGATTCGTTGGCCAGCATCTTCACTGTCGATAGCGATAAATCTGACTTGAGGTTTAGTACTTTCTGTCATGGCGCGCAGTTTATCATACTTTTTTAAAGTTTTACCTAAAATAAACTAACGATTTAATTGCCTTTTTCATAAAAAAAATGGGATAATAGCGAGGTTGCACTATAATTGAACTGGCAACACTAAATTGGAAGCTTTTTACGAATTGTAAGAGGTAATTTGCGGCTACATTATTGAGCATTATGACAAAAATGACTGAATAACAGAATGGCCTATTGCGATCTTGACGTGAGTACCCTGTCAAATACACGCATAAACATTTTATCCAGCGAAAAAAAAGCACTAGGTAAATATAGTTTAATCGTCTGAAAATTTTCAATAGATAGCACAAGTTAGTTAATTATTAATAGCTTTTATCGCAAGACAAAGACGATTAAATAAAGCACAGCACCTTTGCTGAGCACATAAAGAAACATGACTAAACAGGTAGAGTGCCTGTTTACTAAATAGACAATCAGAAAATTTTAACAGCTTTTTGCGTAATATGGCGCATTAAGATTGACATCCGTGAGGCTGACAAATCGCTGTTACCATAGCGACAGATTGCTTTGTGTACTAAGCAAATAGTGTGTTGTGACTTAAAATTGAGTCAAACAAACTATGAAACGTATGTTAATTAATGCTACGCAGTCAGAAGAACTTCGTGTAGCGCTTGTTGATGGTCAACAACTCTATGATCTGGATATTGAAAGCCCAGGTCATGAACAAAAAAAGGCCAATATCTATAAAGCAAAGATCACCCGTATTGAACCTTCATTAGAAGCCGCTTTCGTTGATTATGGCGCGGAACGCCATGGTTTTTTGCCAATGAAAGAAATCGCCCGCGAATATTTTCCAAAAGGCTATACCTTCCAGGGTCGACCTAATATCAAGGACGTATTAACCGAGGGTCAGGAAGTTATCGTTCAAATCGATAAAGAAGAACGCGGTCAAAAAGGCGCAGCCTTAACCACCTTTATCAGCCTGGCTGGCAGTTATTTAGTATTAATGCCGAATAACCCACGTGCTGGCGGTATTTCTCGTCGCATTGAAGGTGATGAGCGTACCGAATTAAAAGCTTCATTAAACAAGCTTAATCTGCCAAAAGGCATGGGCTTAATTGTCCGTACCGCCGGTGTTGGCAAGGATTATGATGAATTAGAGTGGGATTTAAATGTTCTGCTTCATCACTGGAAAGCGATTGAAGACGCGGCAGCCAGTCGCCCTGCTCCATTTTTAATCCATCAAGAAACCAACGTTATTTTACGAGCCATTCGTGATTATTTACGTCGCGATATCGGTGAAGTACTTATCGATCGCCCAAAAACCTATGAAAGTGTTAAACAACACATAGAAATCGTGCGCCCTGATTTTGCCAGCAAGGTAAAACTGTACACTAACGATGTACCGTTATTTACTCACTATCAAATTGAAACGCAGATAGAATCGGCATTCCAGCGTGAAGTGCGTTTACCGTCCGGTGGCTCCATCGTTATCGATCCAACCGAAGCTATGACTTCTATCGATATCAACTCGGCACGCGCTACTAAAGGTGGCGATATCGAAGAAACCGCCTTTAATACTAACCTCGAAGCGGCAGATGAAATTGCTCGTCAATTACGTTTACGTGACTTAGGTGGTTTAGTCGTCATCGATTTTATCGATATGACGCCGGTAAGGCATCAGCGCGAAGTAGAAAACCGAATGCGCGAAGCGGTTAAGCCTGATCGCGCCCGTATTCAACTCGGCCGTATTTCTCGTTTCGGTTTATTAGAAATGTCCCGTCAACGCCTGAGACCGTCGATTGGTGAAACCAGTCAGGGCGTATGTCCACGCTGTAATGGTACAGGTCATGTGCGTGGTGTTGAATCATTAGCCTTGTCCGTACTACGTTTAATGGAAGAAGAAGCGATTAAGGACAACACCCAGCAAGTACACGCGCAAGTGCCAGTACCGGTCGCCACTTATCTATTAAATGAAAAACGCCGTTCGGTATTTCATGTTGAAAAACACCATGGCGTCAAAGTGTTGATCATTCCTAATCCCAACATGTCAACACCGCAATACGAAGTAACCCGTATTCGCCAGGATGAAACGGTTGCTGAGGCCAGCTATCAGGTACAGGTCACAGAAGCGGCTCCTGAAGAAGCGGTCATGCCTAAGTTTGCTCCAAACACAGCGAAAAAAGACGAGCCATTACTGCAAGGGATGTCAGCGCCGAAACAAGCACCTAAAACCAATAAGGTCAGTAAAACACCTAGTAAACAAGCTGATAATTCTACAGGGTTGTTCTCCGGAATAATGAGCTGGTTAAAAGGCCTGTTTGGCGAAACAGAGCCAACACCACAACCTAAACAGCGTCGCCAGAATAACCGACGTCATCAGGAACAGGGTTCACAACGAGGCCGTAAAAATCAGCGTAAAGGTGGAAGAGGTGATAATCGTCAAGATAATCGTCAAAATAAACGCACAGACAGAAATGCGGTAACAGATAAGCCGCAACAGGCTGACAATAAATCAGCCAAACCTGGTCGTAAACCACAGCAAAAAAATACCGCGAAACCAAAAGAAGAAAAAGTTGCCGAGAAACGCCAGCGTCGCAGCAATCGTAAAAAAATCAGAATGAATGACGATAATGCGAATAATCATGCTACAGCTAAAGTGAATAAAACAGCTGATGCCAACTCACAGCAAGCCGTAGCAACACAAGTAGTTGAGAAAACTGCGGATGTACAAGCAAATGATAATGCAGCGCCGAAAAAATCGTCTGAAGAACGCTCTCGTAATCGCAGATCACCTCGTCATTTACGCTCGCATGGACAAAAACGCCGGGCAAAAAATGACACTAAAGAGCTGAATGAAGTAACTGAGGCAATAGAGATCACTGAGACGGCAGATCCGGTAGAAACACGTTATCCTGCTGCTGAAGAGCAAGTAAATGAAGTTGTAACCTCGACAGCCAGCAAAGCTAACGAAGTCAATGCTAGCGAGCCTACAGCAGAGCAACCTCGTCAAGAAGTGCAACAAGATTTGCCATTTGAAGAGGTTAACCAAGCTAAAGCGACTACAGAAACTGCGTCAGAAACAACTACTGAGAGTGTTAGCGCTTCACCAGAAGATGCTAACACCGAAGAAGCGGCGCCAGTTGTCAACGCTAAACCAGCAGCTCAAGAGACATCAACAGCAGTAAACTCAGGTGAGAAAACTGAGCCACAAGCAAACACTGAAGTTATCAGTGAGCAAGAACCAGCGTCTGTTGCAACAAATGCTAACCAGGCTGAACAAAAGGTTGCGGCTAAAATCACTGAAAATGCAGAGCCTAAAACACAGAAAAAAGCAAAAGTTCGGACTCAATCCCATGCTTCTTCTGATATGGCAAAACCTGAAACTATCAATACTGTTGGCGACATCCCTCGTAGCTTTTTAGCAAATGATGAGCGAGTAGCAGCGACCATTTCAGGTAGAATGGCGATGTTAGCCCATGTGATAAATCGCAGTAATGCGGGGCCGACTAAGCCTAGTGTATAATCTTTAATACTGAATGTTTAACGTTCAATAACGCAAACAAAAACGGCTGCTTTTTAAGTAGCCGTTTTTTATGGTTTTGGAAATGATTTATTCGTTTAGCTCAAAGTTGGCCAATTCAATCGCATCAGCTAATGAAATATTAGGGTAAAAATTATCTCGCAGATAATGAATAAACTTTAATGTTTTAAAAGCATCAAACCAGACATTAAGCTGCTTATAAAATTGTCGCTGATTACTCTTTGCCTGCTTAATTATAAACGCTTCAAAGCCGAGTGATTGAAGTGCTAGCACCGCTTTATCATCTAACATTTGATACCAATTCATCACCTCAGTTATTTGCTCAAACAGCCCCTCAAAGGCCACATTCACCAACTTTAGCTGATTGAATATTTCAGGGTGATAATAGCAATAATTTTTAGCTGATAACTGCTGAGTTATAATTTGCTGCACCGCAGGTCCAGTACCAAAAGGTACTCGATCAGAAGTTCTAGCGGTTAATTCAATTGTCGCATTACCTAAAGTGAGCACCTGCCCCATTTTTGCCAACTTATTAAGCAGATAAAAATCTTCGCCAGCACTTTTTTTCGGGAATCCTCTAACACTGGCATAAGCAGTTGCTTTAAAAGCTAAAATGCTGCCAATGGTAAAAAAACTGTAGCGAGAGTTTGCATATCTCAATCCTGCAACATAGTAACGTAGCGCCTGTTCATAAAGCTGATTTGCCAGATGAACTTCAATATCTTTACTATGATGGCAAAAGTTATAACAGGCAGCCACAGGGTTTTGCTCCTGTGCAGCTAACTGCCCGGTTAATTCGGTAAAATAATTATCAGGCAAGGTCGCATCCGCATCGGTCGAATGAACCCAAGTTGCAGTGATATTATGTTGTTCGATCAGCTGACACGCTAGGTCACAGCCAATTTTCCTCGCTAGCCCCACTCCCTGCTTCGGCACTATTCTATTAGTGAAACGATCAACGATAAGACAAGCACTATTGCCTTTACTAAACTCAACTAAAGAGAGGTTTTGTCGTAGCCAACGCACTTGTCCTAACTGCAAAATCTCATTAACAAGCTGTTGTTGTGCCTGAGGATCAGGATCCGTGAGCGGCTGGTTGATCACAACAATCATTAGCACATTTTGCTGTGCTAATTGCGATTGTATAAATGACTCAGCAAAGGCACTACTTTCTTTATACGCCGGGATCACCACTACATGACAATAGCTTAGCTGCGCGGGAAAATCAGCCAAGAGCGCAACTTCTGGCTGTGCATAGTTAGTCAAATACTTGGTTAGCTGACTCAAATTGACACCGCAAATTAATCATTATGAAATTAGTGTAGCGCCGCTCGAAACGGCAAGCTTTGGCAAATCTTCGCTTCTTCAATTAAAATTTCTTCTAAGCGCTGATCCACTTCCTGCTTATCAAAATATTCATAAGCCAGTTCAATAAACAAGTTCTTATGCTTCTCTTCCGATTTTGCAATAGTGACGTAAAAGTCTTTTTCTTTACCTTCAGGCAAGGCTTCTGCTACCAAAGCAAAACGCTCATGACCACGCGCTTCGATCACCGCCGCCACGATTAAACGATCGAGAAAGAACACTTCCTTGCCATTACGAAACACAGTGCGAATCTTTTTAACATAGTGATCTTTTTCATCATTGGCCATTTGAATATCTCTTGCCTGCATTAACTTTAACACTTGCTTAAAGTGGATCAGTTCTTCAATCGCCAGATCTGTCATCGCCCGCACCAGGTTTTTGCGATCCGGATAATGTGACAGCATCGAAACTGCCATCCCTGAGGCTTTCTTTTCTGCCGCAGCATGGTCTTTTAAAAAAGCATCAAAGTCAGCCAATACAGGTTCCGTCCAGCTAAACGGCGTTTTATATTTCAATTCAAACATTAGCTTGCTATATCTCAATCATCATAGAAAAATTGCGCGCTATTTTAACTGGCTTTGATCTTTCGGGAAACCAACTCAGCGAATAAAAATCATATAAAAGCAAGCTCAGGTTAAATACCGTTAATCGCTTCCGTTAGCATTTGTTTGATTTGTTTGACAATTTTTTGTGATTGTTTCGGGAAAAAACCTGCAATTTTTGGCGTATGCAGATGGCCAACCGCGAGTATTGGGTTTAACTGCTCTCTCAATAAAATAGTGCGATAGGAAACTTCATTGGATAAATAACCTCCTCCAGAGCCTGCTACCGACACTTGCCCCGTCAATGATGTCAGTGATGCTGCATTAATTTGGCCAGCTAAGGTTGTTACTTGCCGATTATCATTTACCCGATAGGGTTGCTGAATACTCATTAGCTGCGCCACTGGCAGGCTAAACTCAACAAATTCAGGGCCACTTAGTGCCTTATCCTTTAGTCGTGGTGATACCGGATTTTTATCAGAGGCGCCAGTTGTTACATTAAGGTTATCCATTGCCGTTGAGCTTCGACGTAACCCCGGAAAGTGCTCTAAATCAAAATGTTCCCGCCCCATGCTGATAGTCACTATCATATCGACCTTTTTGTAATAAGGCGCGAGCAATTCTTCTACTATTCCCTGATCAAAATCGCCAAAGCGCACCGGTAAGATCAAGGTTTCAATTTCTGCACTAATACCATCTCGGCTCAGCAATAAGTCATCCAGCGCTAACGCAGCAACACCAGAGGGATTACTTTGACGAAGATTACGCTCAAGAAAAAATGGATCAAAACCAGTGATCAAAATTTTCTTATCCGCGCCTTTATTAAAACGAACATCCTTTTGACCGCGAGATAATAACTCAAATAACCATAATATTTTCTGTTGCTGCATCGGCAATAAACGCACAAAACCTGGTGACTGCTTCAGTCGCTTTTTCATTTGCAGTCGACTCCAGTATAAAGGCCGGTCATCATAGCTTTGCGAGCTATCAAATTGTTTGATGGCATCTTGCCACAAAGCATCGGCATGGCGAATGACCACTTGGGTTAATGCCGTAAAATTACGCGCTTTATTGATTTGCTGTTCAAATGCTTCCAGCCTTTGGTTTAACGGTTGAAAAACCTCTGACATAGCTTGTCGAACTTGTGCCAGGCGTTGTTCTTCTATGGTTAACTGCTTAGGACTTTGTTCGGCAATACCCGGTAGACTAACCACCATTATCACTAAAATAACGAAAAGCCTCTTTACCTCAATATTTCTATTCATCTTTATTATCCATGGCCAGTTGGTCTTTTGATGCTTTATCGGCTAACTTCACTTACAAGTTAAAACTTGCTCAGTTATCACTCACTTTTTGTTATCGATAAAAATTAATAACAGCGGATTGCTTACGGCTAAATTAGAGTAAAAACTCACAAAAAGCCTAACTAAAACAAGATACTGTTTAAAAACACTAATAAAAATAATAGATTATAAAATGCACTTTTTTAAAGAATTTAGCAATTAACACTTGCTTTTTATCTAAGAACTGGCACAGTGACAGCACAATTAACTGGCAGATACAGCTGGTGAGTGATGCGCATTACTGGGTATCTCTTGCAGTTAACGGTTCTATCCAAGACTTGTTAATTGTCTACAATTTGAATCCACAATGACCTGCATTGTATTAAATCTAAATAAGGAGTAGCGCTTCAATGTGTTCGATATTTGGTATATTAG
>CAZUHQ010000023.1:0-38221 GCA_964620605.1 uncultured Thalassotalea sp. | reverse complement strand
TGCTGGTGCTGAGCTTCCATGGAAGGACTCGCAGCGTTTTGCTTGTTTACCTAGCTACAACTACCGGGAACATAGCCATAATTAATTAATGGTATTAGTCAGGTGTTCAGTGATGTGCTATTTCTGATTACTCATGTTCAAGCACATTGATAAGCTTCCCAAATGGGTCGCGAACATAAAACCTGCGAACTCCCCAAGGCTCAGATACTGGGCCATATTCAATTCTGATATTTGTTGTTCTTATTCTTTTAAGAACCGTATCAAGATCATCAACTTCTATAGATAAGTCGGGAACTGGCGTACCTGACCCTCCTTCGGATGCCACGCTAATTTGTGTACTCATTTCTTCGCCAGAACTATAGGTTTTTATCCAACCGTGATCCATGACGAGCGTAAGCCCGAAGATGGACTCATAAAATAATTTTGCTTCATCTGGATTTGATGCTGCCACATTGGAAACAATTCGCTTTACTTTCATTATTTAATTTCCCGATTCAGTTCGATTATGCTGTTACGCCTCTTAAACGGACAATTGCAGCAATAGAAAGTTCAAGATGATATTTATTTGGCTATATCTGTTTATTGGCCATTAACCATAGTTTGCACTTTTAGTACGGGATTAAGGTTTCTTGCTGTGGCGTTAACATTCAGGCATTGCTCCATTTTCGCTGTCTTTTTTAAGCGCTAACGCTTTTTGATCATCAAAATCAGGTAATTGCTGACAGAAATAAAAATGACGGTTTTACTTTCTGCCTGTTGATAGGGGCATCTTGAGCTATGGTTGTAATTTTGCTGGCTGAACACTGGCTAACAATCGAGCAAATTCGCCAATTGCTTTCATCTGTTTTAATTGTTGAGCGAGCTTGACGGATAACGCCTGGTGTTTTTTGTTCATATAACTAAACAAGTGTAACTGAGCAATTGCCGGATGCTGCTGCTTGACAGTGTCTTTAAATATACATTGATACTGATATAAAACTTTCTGTCCGGTTTTTTCACTGGTAATGGTTAAATCGGCGCGCTGGTGAAACACCATTTGAAATGCCTGATTGCTATTACTGACAGGAATCAAGTTTGGCAATAGTGCCTTTTGCTGCTCAATAAAGTAGGTATCTCTCTCATAGGCAATGCTGTATTGGCTGATGCTTGACCAACCATTGATTTCCATCGGCTCACGGCTAAAGACAAATTGTTCGAGGCTAAATAACACTTCATCTACTTTAACCAGGTTAGGGTATTTGTCTGTTAATGCGTCGATGCGAAACGCAATACCATCAATTTTATTGTTATTGGCAGATACCAGGCTGCGTTTGTTGGGAAAATGTTGCAGGGTAAATTGGTAGCCAAGCTGTTTAAACGCATAGCCTAATATCACATCTGCCTGCTTAAATAATAAAGATTCAGCTGTGTTTGTAGTGCCAAACATTATATTTGGCTTAGTATTCGAAAATGCGCTGCTGTCTGTCGCTATACTGGTGAGTAAGCCAAGCAGTAACATTGATACAAGTGATCGCATAATGCTCCTTTAGTCCCTGTGATGTTACCAGTTTTATTGGCAGCTCTGTTTTTGTCAATTTTTCGGTTTGTCGCAAAAGCGCGACAGCCTAGCTTACTAATTGTTTCGATATCGATACAGCTCTCTTGTTATTAAATATGACTAATAAAAATTAAACTATTTAAAATCAAATTGTTATGTTTTTTTAGTGCTTGGCACAACTCTTGTAATTATTTACTTATCAATGGGCAAGTGAATAACTGATTATGGATATTGCAAGAGAGAAAAGCGCCAAGCCGCTGTGGAGAAAATATTGGTATCTATTACCGCTAGCTGTATTAGCGCTTTCGTTATTTAAGCTAAAAACGGTTTTGGGTAATGCTTCTTACATGGTGGAGCAAACGGATGTGATTACCGCGAAAGTTGAACAAGGGAATTTTAAGGTCAATGTCCGGGCGACTGGGGTATTAAAACCGTTAAACATTCAATGGGTGTCTTCACAGGTCGCAGGCAAGGTTGAACAGCTGTATGTTAAAGCTGGCGCTTATGTTGAGCAAGGTCAGCTGCTGGTGCAATTGTCGAACCCGGAATTGCATCGGGAACTGGAAAAAGCGCGTTGGGAACTGGCTGCCAATAAGGCGGAAAGCAATGCGGCTTATGTTGCATTGGAGTCACAACTGGTTGATCTGGAAAACTCGGTGATTGCCGCCAAGTTTAATTATCAGTCGGCGAAATTAAAATTGGATGCGGAAACCGCTTTAATAAAACAAGGCAATGCCACAGTGTCGGCGTTGGATTATCAAAAAAGTCAGCTGGCGGTTGAGCAACAGCAACAGTTTTGGCTGGCACAACAACAAAAAGTCGCCAAGATGAAAACCAATATGGCGGCCACTAAACTGGCGCAACAGGCGCGACTTGGCTTGGTTGAAAATAACTATCAAAGGGTAAAAGAGCAGGTGGATGCTTTGCAGGTGAAAGCTTCGACAGCCGGGGTGATCCAGCAAGTATCAATAGAGCTTGGTGAGCGCGCACAAGTTGGCGACAGCGTGGTATTAGTGGCGGATCAACAAAGCCTGTTTGCTGAATTACAAGTACAGGAAGTAAGAGTTCGCGACATCAATATCGGTCAGCAAGTGACTATAGATACTCGCACCAGCGAAATTCGCGGCGAGGTATTACGTATCGACCCTGCGGTAAAATCTGGCATGGTACAGGTGGATGTTAAATTAACTCAGGAGTTACCGGGTGAGGCAAGGCCTGAGCTAACGGTTGACGGCTTAATCGAGATCGCCAATATTGAAGATGCGCTCTATGTCAAACGTCCTATGTATGCCCCTCGCCATAGTCAAATTGGCTTATTCAAGTTAAGTCAGGATAAGCAATTTGCCAGCAAAACTCAGGTTAATTTGGGGCAAAGCTCGGTCAATAATATTCAAATCGTTTCCGGCCTGGCGCTTGGTGATGAAATCATTATTTCTGATACCACCGACTGGCAGGAACATCAGGAAATCATGATCAATTAAGCAGTTACCATATATTAAATAAAATCAGCAGAGAATATAGCGCTAAGAGACAAGAGGAAAGAATAATGACGGAATTAATCACACTGGAAAATATTGCAAAAACCTTTTTAACCGAAGAAATTGAAACCCGCGCCTTACATAGTATCAATTTAGTGATCAATAAAGGGGAGTATTTATCCCTTAGCGGTCAGTCAGGTTGTGGCAAGTCGACTCTGTTGTCTTTACTTGGCCTGTTGGATGTGCCGTCAACTGGCAGCTATATATTGGCGGGGCAGGATGTCTCCAGTTTAAGCCGGGATCAACGCGCTAATATTCGCAGCCACCAAATAGGTTTTGTTTTTCAATCATTTAATTTGATTTCAGATTTAACTGTCGCTGAAAATGTCATGCTGCCGTTGACTTATCATAGCGGGAAATCCAAGAAGGAAATGAGTAATAAAGTCAATGAAGTACTGGCCAAGGTTGAAATGGCGCACCGTAAGAATCATTACCCGTCGCAACTTTCCGGCGGACAACAGCAAAGGGTCGCGGTAGCGCGTGCCTTAGTCAATAACCCGGCAATTATTCTGGCGGATGAACCAACCGGTAACTTGGACTCAAAAAATGCCGAATCGGTATTGCAGTTATTCGATCAACTGCACCGTGAGGGCGCAACCATTTGTATGGTGACCCACGATCCGGCATCGGCAAAACGCGCTAGCCGTTCATTGGAAATGTTTGATGGTCAATTGATTAAAGACGATATTAATCACAAGCGTTTACATAGCAATCAAGCGACTACAGAATTAGCTGTGGGGTAATCATTATGTCTGCATTTATCGATATAAAATACGCATTTCGACTATTGTTTAAAGCGCCGAAATTCACCGCCATGACTTTAGGGGTGTTGGTTGGCGGTTTATCCATTAGTTTATTTACCTTCTCGTTTTTATACACCACCATCTATAAGCCACTGCCGTTACCTGATGGTGACAGCGCCCGAGCTGTTGGAGTGATCATTGAAGGTAGTTATCGCCTGCCAACAGCCTATGAATTTCATCAGGTAAAAGATGGCCTTACACATTTTGCCGAACTTGGCATTTATGATAGTCGTGATGTCCGTATTTCAAAGCATCAATCAGGTAAAAACATCTCTGGTAGCTATGTCCGAGCTGGTTTTTTTGAATTCGCCCGGGTTAAGCCTTTGCTCGGTCGTTTGATTCAGGCCGAAGATACACAAAAAGGTGCAACGCCAGTGGCGATAATTTCCGAAGAGCTGTGGCAAAGTGAGTTTAATCGCAATGACGATGTTTTAACACAAACTTTGGAACTAAACGGTGAAATCACCCAGGTTATCGGGGTGATGCCCAAGGGCTATCGCTTTCCTAATACTTCACAAATTTGGTTGCCGTTACCGGATGCGGTGTTTGATTTGCCGGCAAATTTAAGTGAGCCTCATTTTGCTTATGCTAGGGTGAAAACTGGTTCTAGCCAGCAAGCCGCTGAACTGGAGTTAAGCCAGGCGATTAATCAGGTTTATCAGCAAAATGTCAAACTTTATGATTTGCCGGAAGTCGAAAAACACGTGAAGTTGTTTACCTTTCAAATGGCGCAAACCGGTGGTGAAGGGACGATTGCTTTTATTTTTCTTAATGCTGTAGCCTGGATGATTTTGCTATTGGCCTGTATTAATGTTGGTAACTTATTGCTTGCTCGTTCGATTGAACGTAGCAAAGAAACTGCTATTCGCGCAGCATTGGGAGCAACTAGGTCACGTTTAGTGAGCCAATTAATGTGGGAAGGTATCATTATTTGTGTGCTCGGTGGCGTATTGTCTATGCTGCTAGTAGGAGCAGCATTGGATTTTGTCGAAATTACTTTTCATGCCTGGGTACCGTCAGGAGGTTCTTTTTGGTGGCACTATGGCATGGACGTCGAAACTTTTTTACTTGGTCTGGCATTTATCATTGTTACCATTTTGTTGTCGGCATTTTTACCGGCGTGGCGCTCAGCTCATCAAGATATTAATACCACCTTACGCGATGGTACTCGTGGTGCTCAAGGCAAAAAAGCCGGTAAACTATCGAGATTTTTAGTGACCATGCAGATCTTTTTGGTAGCAATATTGATGCTAATTGGTTCGATCTCTGGTTATATCGCGCATACCTTCATTAATCTGGAAATAGGCGATGATTATTCTGATGTAATGAGTGCGCGCATTAACATTCCAACCAGCAAATACTCAGAGCAAGCGCAGCAGCTGGCGTTAATTGAGCAGTTGCAAGATATTGTTCAGCAGCATCCTAATGTTCAAGCTGTGTTGTCAAACTATTGGACCACGGCCTCGACTGTGACGCTAGACGGCGTCGATTATGCGTCAGAGCTGGAAAAACCACAAATTGATACCATAGGGGTGATCGGTAGTACCGAAACCGTGGGGGTAAAGCTGGTGGCAGGGCGTCAGTTATCTTATCGGGATAAACTAGGCAGCAGATTTAATGTGTTGATCAGCCAGTCGATGGCTAATCGCTACTGGCCGGGGGAATCGCCGCTGGAAAAAAGCTTTACCATGACGATGGACGATAAAACGCAACGGGTGTTTGTGGTTGGTGTCGTTTCGAACCGAATGAATCCTTCTAGCTTGTTTGGTTCGCTAGATAGTGCTGATGAAATTTATGTGTCAGGGCGTCAATTTATCAGCAGTTATCAGATATTTATGTATCGTATTTTGCCTGATACCGCTAATGCCGAAGAGATTTTTTATCGGGCAATGTTTCAGGTCGATCGCAATATTGAACTGGTCTATGCGGTGCAGCCTGCACAGCTAAATCGTAATAAAATGCGTGAATCCATGAGCTTATTGTCTAATATCACTTTTGGTACAGGTTTCTTTGCCTTGTTATTGGCCATGGTGGGCATTTATGGCTTAACTGCAAATTCTGTAGCACAGCGTACTCATGAAATAGGCATTCGTCGGGCGGTTGGTGCCAATGACCGCAGTATTATTCAATTGTTTTTAAAGCAGGGAGCGAAACAGCTGAGCTTAGGTCTTGGCGGCGCCTTAGTGATTTTTGCGCTACTGTCTTTTGGCTTTCATAGTTTTACCGAAGAGTTATTCCCGGTATACATGTACTTTATGCAAGCCGCTATGGTGGTGCTAGGTTTGTCGTTCGTAGTGATGTTTGCCATATACGCGCCGACTAAACGTGCGGTGAAGATGGAACCGAGTACTGCATTAAGGTACGAATAAAGGGAGAAAATAGCGCTACTTTGGTTTGGTTAGCGCTATTTTTTGTTATTGCCTTGTTAGCGCTGTGTTTTTTCCTTACAGTGACGGCTATTAAAGCAAGATACTCAAAATAAATAAGAAAGATTTTGGTGAAAAAAAGAATTCTAATCGCTGACGATGATATCAATATCATTGCCAGTTTAAAGTATGTCTTGGCCGAACAAGGCTTTGACATTATTGCCGTTACCACGCCACAGGCGGTGCTGGAACACCTTAAGCAGCAAACGGTTGATTTGTTATTGCTGGATATGAATTTCCAGCAAGATACCACTTCGGGCGCCGAGGGATTGCAACTTGTTGGTGACATTCAACGCCTCGATGCCAATATTCCGGTGATAGTGATGACAGGCTGGGCAACCATAGATATTGCCGTAGAAGCAATGCAGGCGGGCGCCAGGGATTTTATTCAAAAGCCGTGGAATAACGAGCGACTGCTGAGCGCTATTAATACGCAGCTGGCGCTAGTGCAATCCAACCAAATGGCAGAGCGATTGCATCAGCAAAATAAACTATTAACTGGACAGGCGCAGCTCGCGGATAAAAATGCCATTATTGCTCATTCTACCAAGATGAAAGAACTGATGGCGACCTTAAGCGATTTGGCGCAAAGCGATATGAGCATATTACTGACCGGTGATAACGGCACCGGCAAAAGTATGCTCGCTGCTTATGTTCATAGTGTCTCTACTCGCGCCGAACATTCCTTTGTGCCGGTGAATATGGGGGCGATTCCCGAGTCCTTGTTTGAAAGTGAAATGTTTGGTCATAAAAAAGGCGCGTTTACCGATGCTAAAGACAGTCGCATCGGGCGTTTTGAAATGGCGGAACATGGCACATTGTTTCTCGATGAACTGGCCAATATTCCGCTGGCGCAGCAGGCAAAATTGTTGCGGGTGTTGGAAGAGCGTAAATATGAAGTGGTCGGCAGCAGTAAATCGCAACAGGCTGATGTTCGTATTATTTCGGCCACTAACAGTAATTTGCTTGAGCAAATCGCCAATAATGAGTTTCGTCAGGATCTTTATTATCGGCTTAATACCGTTGAAATTCGGGTGCCGTCATTGGCGGAGCGGGTTGAAGATATTCCGTATTTGGCCCAGCACTTTTTGCAGCTCTTTAGTGTTAAATACCACAGGGCTTGCCCCGAGCTTTCCGCTGAGGCATTAACTAAACTGCAACACTATAGCTGGCCAGGTAATATTCGCGAGTTAAGTCATTTAATGGAGCGCTTATTATTCACCAGTAAAGAAGCGGTGATAGCGGGACAGGATATTATGCTTAACAATAATGCTACTCGCGAAGATTCCTTGGACGATCCCAGGCTCACTATCAATGAGATTGAGAAAATGACCTTGATTAAGCGACTCGCTGTTCATCAAGGTAATGCCACGGAAACCGCGAAATCTTTAGGGCTCAGCCGCAGTGGCTATTATCGGCGTTTAACTAAATATGATCTGGATTAACAGGCTAAAATGCTATTTAGGGAAAATTGCCCGGCTAAACTTTTTAGATAGTCAGCAAAAGCTAATTTTACTGACTGCTATCCCTTGTATAACCGCCATGGCAGTAGCGTTAGTTTATGCTGAAGTTTCTGGTTATCTGGTTGCTTTTTTGACTTGTGTTTTTCTTTTGTTAATTGCATACGGTGTTGTTGCGGTCAGGCAAAACTCGGATTTTCAAATTCGCACCTTGTCGAATCTGATTGAATCCATGATCGATGGTGATTATTCCTTAAGAGGGCGACTACAAACCAATCAGGCATTTCAGGAACTGTTTAATCTGATTAATCAATTGTCAGATACCCTGGCGCGCCATAAGTTTGAAGCAAAAGAGTCGCGATTATTGTTGGAGAAAGTACTGGAGCAAATGCATGCCATGGTGCTGGCAACCGATCAACAGGGCAAAATCGTGATGGTGAATGCCTCAGCGACCAAGTATATATTTCAAGGTGCTAAAGATGTCTTACATCAGATTTTATCGGCAACGCCATTAGGTACGGAAATTAGTCAGGCAGAGCCTGGCATCGTCAAATTTTCTACTGAGCCACTTAACGGCGAGTATTTTTTGGTAAAAGAGCCGTTTCTGGCACAAGGTCAGCCACATCAGTTGTATTTTATTACTAACGCCGAGCGCTTATTGGTTGAACAGGAGCGTAAGGCCTGGCAAAGCCTGGTTAGGGTATTGAGTCATGAAATGAATAATTCAATGACGCCAATCACAGCCATTAGCCAATCCATGCAAACGAAACTGAGTGATTTATCAACGGCCATCGACCGGCAGTCTTTGAAAGAAGGGGTGAACATTATTAACGAGCGCGCTAAATCGTTGACCTCCTTTATTGCCAGTTACAGTCAGTTATCTCATTTACCTAAGCCCAATAAAATTTCGGTGGAGTTATTTCAGGTACTGCAAGTGACCGCCGCCTTATTTCCAAAGTTAACTACTGAAATTGCTGACTCTTGCCGGTTAACCCTGTTTGTCGATAAGCAGCAGTTTGAACAAGTACTAATTAATTTGTTTAAAAACGCGCTTGAAGCCATGGCAGGACAAGCCAGTGCGCTATTAGCAGTGTCAGTATCAAGTGATGAATTTAACACTTTGATCAGCTTTACCGATCAAGGTTGTGGCATCGCAAATTTTGATAATCTGTTCGTGCCATTTTATAGCACCAAAGCAAGTGGCAGTGGCATAGGGTTAGCCCTTTGTCGGCAAATCATGTTTAATCATAATGGCCAGATCTGTATTAGTAATCGTCAGGAGGCTCAGGGAGTGGAAGTTCGTTTGACATTACCGAGTGCTTAACACTTAAAAACGCCTGTTGCTGTGAATGGCAACAGGCGTTATTGATGCTAGAGCAATATTAGCCGACATTTGACTCCATAGTCATCAATGAAGCATTACCACCGGCTGCCGTAGTATCGATAGTGACGGTTTTCTCTGTCACCATACGGTAGAACAAGCTTTCGTTACTGTAGGCTGTGATCAGTGGCAAAATAGCGCCTTTGCGTGCGGCGATAGTTTCACCAACGCGCTGTTTAAGCGGGCTGGCGTTATCGACGATCGCCCCGGCTAATACCGAATGATTGAGCACATCATCGATATGGCCTAATTGCGTCACCTGAAATACACCATTGCTCAAGCCTGCTTGTAGCAAGATATTGGCAATCGCCTGAGTTTCGGCAAAGTATTTATCATCAACCACGGCAATCACGCAGTTACCGGCTGCCAAAGCGGATAAAGTAGCAATCATCCAGTAATTAAACGAAGTTGATTGACAACGAATGCTGGCAACTGTGCCGCGTGATTCTAAGTATAAAATATTAGATTCACCTGTTGGGCCTGGTAATACTTTCGCGGATGCTAATTCTTTTTCAATGAATAACAACTGTTTGCGAGCGTCAGTCAGTGTTTGTGCTAATTGTGACTCTTGGGTTAATAGCACTTTATTGGTGGCAAGTTGGGCTAACAGCTGGCGCAAAATTGAAATTTTGTCGTTCAGCGGCGTAAAGCTCCAGTGTATTTCCTGCTGTTTGGTTGCCGATAGTTGGCCATTAATGGTAGCGCTGCTTGCCTGGCATTGCGCAATTTCTTTCACTAATTGTGCTTGTTGCTCTTCATTAAGGGTAATGTCACTAGCAGCAGTCTTTTCTTTTACTAAGCGAGTTAAATAGAGTGGACCACCGGCTTTCGGACCTGTGCCTGATAAGCCACGACCACCGAATGGTTGAACACCCACGACAGCGCCAATCATGTTGCGGTTAACGTACACGTTACCGGCGCGAGAACGTGCTGCCAGGTATTGGGCTTTTTCTTCGATACGGGTGTGAATGCCCATGGTTAGACCAAAACCGGTGCCGTTGATTTGTTCGATAACATTTTCCAGTTGGCTTGCTTTATAGCGGATTACATGGACTACTGGGCCAAATACTTCTTTTTCTAGCACGCTTAAATCACTGATTTCATATAAACGTGGCGCAAAGAAGTTATGTTGCTCTTCGTCGATTTCTTCGGCTAATTCTGGCGCTTTACAAACATAGTGCAAGGTAGCACGCGATGATAAATAATCGACGTGTTCATTCAGCGCGCTAAGCGCTTTTTTGTCGATCACCGGGCCAACATCGGTTGATAAAAACGCCGGATCGCCAAGGTGTAATTCCTGCATTGCACCCTTGATCATGGTAATAATTTTATCGGCAACATCTTCCTGAACAAATAATACCCGTAATGCTGAACAGCGTTGACCGGCGCTTTGAAAGCCTGATGCTATCACATCGTCCACTACTTGTTCTGGTAGCGCGGTTGAGTCAACTACCATACAGTTTTGTCCGCCAGTTTCCGCGATTAATGGCACAGGTTCACCCTGGCGTTCTGCCAATTTTTGTGAGATCCAGCTGCCGGTTTCCGTTGAACCGGTAAACATGATCGCCTGAATGCGCTCATCCGGCACGATTGTTTGGCCGACTTTGCTACCTCGGGCAATTACCGGAATAACGACATCTTGCGGTAAGCCGTTTTCGATCATTAGCTCGATAGTTCTTAGTGCCACTAAAGAGGTTTGCTCCGCTGGCTTGGCAACTACAGTATTACCGGCAACGATGGCGGCGGAAACCTGGCCTAAGAAAATGGCTAATGGGAAGTTCCACGGGCTGATACATAGCACCACACCGCGAGCTTCTAAGGTACCATCAGCGAGTAATTCTTGTGCGCGTGCCGCATAATATCGACAAAAATCTACTGCTTCACGTACTTCGGCAACACCATCAGGAATGGTTTTACCCGCTTCTTTTACGCAAATGGCGATAAGTTCATCGCGATGTGCTTCTAAGGCATCGGCGGTTTTAAGTAGAATCTCGGCACGTTTGGCAACATCTGTAGCTGACCAGCTGGCAAACGCGTTATTGGCGCGCTCAACAATCGTTTTCATCTGGTCTTCATTTGCGTGCTTAATATAGCCAATCACTTCGTTGTTATTCGCCGGGTTGGTGACAGGGTCGGCATCAGATTGAGATTCTTGTGTTTGAACTTGTTCAAACCAGTTGTCTAAATTAGTGCGCATTTCATTAAGTTCATTAATATCGGTTAAGTCGATACCTTTTGAGTTGATACGGCCAACACCATGTTCAGCTTGATAAATATCAACAGACTGAGGAATTTGCGGGTTATATTTATCTTGCCAGTTGCTGACGGTTTCTACCGGATCTGTCAATAACGACTCTACCGGAATATTGTCATCAACGATATTGTTAACAAAGGAGGAGTTAGCCCCGTTTTCTAATAAACGGCGTACTAAGTAAGCTAATAAGTCTGAATGTTCGCCAACTGGCGCATAAACGCGACACGCCGCTTGTTTTTGCCTCACGACTTGGTCGAATAATGATTCTCCCATGCCGTGTAAGCGTTGGAATTCAAAGCCTTGTATGTTTTCCGCTATTTCTAAAATAGTGGCAACCGTGTAGGCATTGTGAGTAGCAAATTGTGGATAGATGGTATCGCGATATTCTAATAGTTTTTTTGCACAGGCCTGATAGGAAACGTCAGTTGATGGTTTGCGAGAAAATACCGGGAAGTCGTTATAGCCTTCCACTTGTGCTTCTTTAATTTCGCTGTCCCAATAGGCGCCTTTTACCAGACGCACCATCATTTGACGGCCGACTTTTTGGGTTAATTCGCGCACCCATTCAATGACATAAATGCCGCGTTTTTGATAAGCCTGAACCGCAATACCAAAACCTTGCCAGCCATCGAAATCTTTATCGGCAAATACCGCTTCGATGATATCGAGAGAGATATCTAAACGATCCGCTTCTTCTGCATCAACAGTAAAGCCAATATCATAAGCTTTTGCCGCCAGTGCCAGCTCTTTTAAGCGTGGGATCAGTTCTTCTATTACGCGGTCACGATGAGAAAATTCATAGCGCGGGTGAATTGCAGAGAGTTTAATTGAAATGCCCGGGCTCTTTTGAGGCCCTTTACCGTTAGCGGCTTTACCAATCGCATCGATCGCTGTCATATAGCTGTTAAAGTAACGATCGGCATCCGCCATAGTGCGGGCAGCTTCACCTAGCATATCGTAAGAGTAGGTATAACCTTTGGTTTCGGTATCAACCGCGCGGTCGATCGCGCCTTTGATGGTGTGACCCATAACAAACTGGGTACCCATGATTTTCATTGCGTAACGTACCGCTTTGCGGATCACCGGTTCGCCTAAACGACCAACGGTTTTTTTCAACAGGCCAAATTGCTGCTCTTTTTTCTCGTCTGAGTAATTCACCAGTTTACCGGTTAGCAATAAACCCCAGGATGAGGCATTAACAAACAATGAATCTGAGTTGCCGATATGAGAACTCCAGTCACCATTTGCCAGCTTGTCACGGATCAGCTTATCAGCGGTCAATTTGTCTGGCACACGAAGCAGGGCTTCCGCCAAGCACATAAGTACAACGCCTTCTTCGGTCGATAATGAGAATTCGTTAAGTAGGGCGTCAATACCACCTTTGCCTTTTTGCTCTTTGCGAATATTAACCACTAACTGGCGGGCATATTCCCAGGCGCGTGATTTGGCGTCGACACTCACTTCAGCAATTGGCAGTAAATGTGCGAGTACGGTATTTTCGTCTGCGCGGTAAGTGTCTCTGATTGTTTGACGTATGCTATTTGCAGTTGTTAAAGAGCCGTTGAAAAGCATAGTTGCACCTGTTTTAAATGATTGTTGTAAGTAATTTGATGTGGCATTTTAGCGGATATATAACAGAAAGTGTTTGCGTAATATCGGAAAATGCCAAATAATTTATGGTGAAATTTAGATCTTACGGAAAAATATGCTGAATATGTCCTCTGATAAAAACCGCACCTTAGATCGTATTGACTTAACTATTTTAGACACATTGCAAAAAGATGGCCGAATTTCTAACACCGATTTGGCAAAAAAAGTGAATTTAAGCGCCAGCCCCTGTTTGGAGAGGGTTAGACGTTTAGAAAAAGAAGGTTATATTGAACGCTATGGTGCGTTTTTAAATGCCAGTAAATTAAATTATGGTATGAAGGCTTTTGTTCAGGTGACCTTAGATCGTACTACCGGTGATGTTTTTGGCGATTTTAAAAAAGAAGTGGTGAAAATAGAGGAAGTGGCGGAATGTCATTTGGTTGCTGGCGGTTTTGATTATTTAATTAAAATTCGCTTTAGTTCAATTGAAAGTTATCGTGAAATTCTCAATGAAATTGTCGATTTGCCAGCGGTATCAACGACTCATACCTATATAGTGACGGAAAATGTTAAGCAGGATGCCGGTGTACCTATCTGGTTATAACTGTTGCTTAATCGCGACTAACTGTGGGATATCTACGATAGCTCGACTAGAAATTCAGCGGCGCTGGCTTTATAGTGGTGTTAATACCAATAAGGTATAAAGTACGGGAAAATAGCCGTATTTTATCAATGATAATAAGATCTAAAGAGAACTTTATGAAATTTAAATTATTAACTTCAGCAAGCTTGTTGTCACTTGCTGTTTTAGCTGGTTGTGGACAAGATTCAGCAACAATTGCTGCTGATAATGTGGCTGTACAGCCAGCTAAAGTAAGCAAAGAACGTATTAAAGCCCATCTTGAATTTTTAGCAGACGATACCCTAAAAGGGCGTGATACTGGCAGTGAAGGTTATCAAATCGCTGCTAACTATGTGATTTCAAACTTTAAGCAGTTAGGTTTGTCACCGCAGGGTGAGCACAATAGTTTTGAGCAGGAAGTAACATTCAGGCGTGCATTTTTAGAAGATGGCAGCGCGAAAATGAGCGTGACAAATGCATCTGGTAATGTCGAGTTAGCGTTTAAAGATGACTTTTTAATGTTTGGCTCGGCGAGCGCTACTGAATCAGCAATTGAAGCAGAAACTGTTTTTGCCGGTTATGGTGTGGTGTCAGAAGCATTTGGTTATGACGATTATGCCGACTTGGATGTTAAAGGTAAGATTGTTGTTGTGCTAACCGGCCGCCCGGATGATCTACCGTCTGAAGAAGGTGCCCATATCGGTTCAACAGGTGAGAAAGTGCGTTTGGCAGCCGAGCATGGTGCGGCTGGTTTTATCACTATCCATACTCCGAAACGAGACAAGGTGCGTACTTTTGAGAAAACGGCACAATATGCCGGTCATCCAAATTACAGCTGGTTAAACAAAGATGGCCAGCCATTTGGCAAATATCCTGAAATTAAAGGCGGTGCTTATGTCAATGCACAAAGTGCGAAAGTGTTGTTTGAAGGTGCTGAGCGCAACTTAGATGATATTTTTAATGCTGACAATGAAAATAAAGCGATTAAAGGCTTTAACTTAAATGCGAAAGTCAGCCTGGCCAGCAAGTCGCGCCACGAGCAAGTCACCAGCCCGAATATTATTGCCACCCTTGAAGGTAGTGATCCTGAACTTAAAAATGAATACGTAGTATTTAGTGCTCACCTTGATCATATCGGTGTTAACAAGCATAGCGAAGGGCACAGTGATGAAGACGAAGATGTAATTAATAATGGTGCGCTTGATAACGCTTCTGGCGTATCAACATTATTAGAAATGGCTCGCTTATTAAAGTCACAACCTGTTGCTCCTAAGCGTTCGATTCTATTTGTGGTAGTCACCGGTGAAGAAAAAGGTTTATTGGGTTCAAGTTATTTTGCTAATAACCCTACGGTACCTGTGATGAAAATGGTAGCGAATGTTAATTTGGATATGCCGGTATTGTTATATCCGTTTGCTGATGTTATTGCCTTTGGTTCAACTCATTCAACGCTTGGCAGTATCGTTGAAGTGGCAGGTAAAAAAGTAGGTATTGGCTTAAGCCCGGATCCTATGCCTGAGCAAGCATTATTTACTCGTAGCGATCACTACAATTTTGTTAAAGCTGGTATTCCGTCAGTGTTTTTAATGACAGGCTTTAAATCAAAAGATCCCGAAATCGACGGTGGTAAAACTTGGAGTGATTTCCTGAAAAATCACTATCATCAGCACAGTGATGAAACTGACTTACCGATTAATTGGGATGCCGCTGCCAGTTTTGTTGACGTTAATATGGCGATAGGTTTGGAAATTGCCAATGGTGAGCAACGTCCTAGCTGGAATCAAGGGGATTTCTTCGGCAAGACGTTTGCACAATAGCAACCGCCAGCCGAAACGTAGCAAACTCAATGAGAAAAGCGTGATATGAAAATATCACGTTTTTTTGTTTCTAATACAGAATCTGCGCGTTACACTCTATATTAAAGTAAATTTAATGATTGGATGCCATTAAATGAATGTTCATGAATATGCCATACAGGCTAACGGTTCTTTTGCCTTGCCGGATGCCTGTTTTAAAGTGAAATCGTTGATCGAGGACGAAACGTCGACGATTGAAGATTTTGCTAATGTCATCAGTATCGATCCTTCGATGACCTCACGTCTTTTGCAAATTGCCAACAGTGCGCTTTATAGTTTTCCTGGCGAAATCAGTACGATTTCCCGCGCCATTACTATTATCGGCACTCAGGCGATCTATAACATGATGTTGGTGGATGTTGCGGCAACGGCGTTTAAGCATTTTGCCAATCAGGCGATCGATTTAAAGCGTTTTTGGCGAATGAGTGTATTTTGTGGACTGGCAACGAAGAACCTCGCGGTTAAATCCGGCATTCGCGATATCGAGCGCCTGTTTGTCGCCGGTTTATTGCAAAACTTTGGTGAGCTGATAGTGGCAAAAATTACCCCTGACATCGCTAAAGCCTGCGAGCGTTATTCGGCGGAAAATTTGCCCTGGGATGTTCAGCGCGAGCATTTAGGTTTTACCTATACCGATATTTCTGCTGAGCTACTGAAAATCTGGCAGATCCCGGAAAAAATTATTTTACCTATTCGGCATTATAACGAAGCCCATACCATTCAAATTAATCAGGATGTTAAAGTCTTGTATTTGGCATCTCGACTGGCACTGGTGGACTCTCACCCTGAAGAGTTTTCCTATGATGATACCGTCGATGAAACCTTATGTCGTAGTCTGGGAATTTCAACCGATGATCTCAACGCTGCCGCGGATTTTGCCACCGAAGAGGCTGAAAATATTTTGCGCATTATGGGGGGTAAATTTTTTACTCGTTAATAGCTAATTCATTGGTTTTTAATTGTTTTTCAAATGCACTTTTAATAAGTGCATTTTTTTATAAACATTCGTTTACGTAAACGGCAACACAAATACGAGACATTAGCGCCAATCCTTGATAGCATCGGGCATCAAAAAATAACTCTGCGTTGATTTACACAGGCAAAATTAAAGGTCAAGCGCGGGGTCATAACAATATTTATGCCCTAAAAATATTATAACGAAGGACATTTATGACAGCTTCTAGAGAACATTTTAGCTCACGCATCGGCTTTATTTTAGCTGCCGCCGGCTCGGCGGTTGGTATCGGCAACTTGGTGGGATTCCCGGTTAATGCCGCGAAAAACGGTGGTGGTGCGTTTTTACTGATTTATGCCTTGTTTGTGTTTTTTATCTGTTTACCGGTAATGATCGCTGAAATGGCGGTTGGCAGAAAAACTCAGAAAGAGCCGGTCGGTGCCTATAAATCGCTCAGTGGTGGCAGTAAATTATGGGGCGCGGCAGGCTTTCTCGGAGTGTTAACGCCGTTTATGATCGCGGTATTTTATATGGTGTTAACCGTGTGGCTATTTGGCTATATTGCGCTTACGGTTGCCGGTCAGCTCGATTTTCTTGCCAGTAATGAAGGCTTTGGTGTCTTTATTAACAGCCCGTACCTGTTCGTTGCCATGGCGGTAGTGGCCGGTATCATCAACTATATTCTGGTTGCCGGGGTCAAAGATGGCATAGAAAAGGCGGCAAAAGTATTAATGCCAGCCCTGTTTATCATGCTAATTGCCATGGTGATCTTTGTTTTAACCTTAGATAACGCCTTGGCCGGGGTAGAGTTTTTTATCATCCCGGATCCGTCAAAATTAACACCATCTGTGATTAACGGTGCCTTGTCACAAGCATTCTTCTCCTTGTCTTTAGGAATGGGGATTTTGATCACTTATGGTTCTTATATTAATAACCAGACCGATATTGCCAATTCGGCGAAATTAGTGGCGATTACCGATACTGCGGTTGCCTTTACTGCCGGTTTGATGATTTTACCTGCGGTATTCTCGTTTAATCCGAACGTTAACCCGGCAGAACTAAGCGACAGCTCAGTGTCATTAATCTTTACTTTTTTGCCGAAAATCTTTTTAGCACTGCAATCTAGCATTGGCTATATCGGTGCCAGTGCGGTGGCGGTATTTTTCTTTACCTTAGTGTTTTTCGCGGCTATTACTTCGCTGGTCTCGATTTTGGAAGTACCGGTTTCTTACCTGGTGTTTGAGAAATGCCACACCCGTAAAAAGGCGCTATTTACCTTGTTGATGACGGCAGGCATCTTGACGCTGTTTGCCATGGTATCTTTCGGTATGGTGACTTTCTTTACTGAGTTTACCAGTTATGCCGGTGGTACTCGTTCATTCTTCGATGTAGTGTATGACATCTTCTACGATACCATTTTGCCGTTAAACGGCTTTTTGCTATGTGTGTTCGTCAGTTATCGCTGGAAAAGACAAAATCTAAGTGCTGAGCTTTCTATTGGTAATGAAAATTATGCCGGTAGCTGGGTAGAAAAATATGTTAATTTTTCGCTTGGTACTTTTGTTCCGGCGATTGTCCTGTTTATTTTTATCAATACCGTTTTGGTTAAATTCTTTGATTTAAACCTGTTTGGTTTTTAAATAACAATTTAGCTATTCGTTTATCAGGCCGCATAATTTGCTATTATGCGGCTTTTATTTTTCTATATCGCCATGATGATTTCCCACATTAAACAAAATATAGCTTCGGCGGATCTAAGCCAGTGTCAGCGGGTGTTTCACGGTCGCGGTCATGCCTACGATAACTTGTCCCATGTCAATGTTGACTGGTTTTCCCCGGTATTATTAATTACCTTGTACCAGGAGGTTGAGCAAAGCTGGCTGTCTGAGCAAGTCGCCGGATTGCGAGAGCTATTCTGTGATTGTCGGTCAATTCAGGTGCAGCACAGGTATCAGCGTTATGCGCCGATAGAAGTCTTGTCGGGGGAAGCAATCTCTGAACTGGTAGCGGTTGAACATCAATTAAAGTACCACCTGAGCTTAGGGAAATCGCAGAACAGCGGGTTGTTTCTTGATATCGCCAATGGGCGACAATGGTTGCGTCAGCATGCTGGTGGCAAGAATGTGTTAAATCTGTTTGCTTATACCTGTGGTTTTTCGGTCGCCGCTATTGCTGGTGGTGCTAAACAGGTGGTGAATATCGATATGGCAAAAGCCTCATTAGCCAAAGGGCGGGAAAACCATAAACTCAATCAGCAGGATTTATCCCGGGTTAAATTTGAAGGGGTGGATATTTTTAAGTCGTTTGGACGATTAAAGAAATACGGCCCATATGACATTTTGGTTTGCGATCCGCCGTCGTTTCAAAAAGGCAGTGTGAATATTGAGCGGGATTATCAAAAAATCCTCCGTCGTATTCCTCAATTAATGAAACCTGGGGCGGAGTTAATGCTGTGTCTAAATTCCCCGGATCTGGATCAAGCATTTTTATTATCAGAAGTGGCGCGTGAATGCCCGGACTGTGTTTATCAGCAGACGATTGCCAATCCTGAAGTGTTTAAAGAAGCACACGCTGGCAAAGGACTTAAAGTATTAGTGTTTAACTATTTGCCAGCCGGGGTGTAGCATAGGAAATGTTGGTTATTGGCTTAGTTCACTACAACCCGGGCAGCGAGCAATATTAAGAAACTGCCGGTGATTTTATCGATAATATGACTGTTGCGTTTGAGTTTATCTAATATCGGGCCGCGGGAGAACATAAAGGCGACCAATATATACCATAGAGTATCGATAGTGCCGACGGTTGCTACCATGATGATTTTCTTCTCCGTGGTCGCGCCAGCATCAACAAACTGGCTAAAGAGTGCGAGAAAGAAAATCGCCAGTTTCGGGTTGAGAAAAGAGATCAAAAAGCCGTCGCGCCAGCCATTAATTTTTTGTGTCGTATTACTGTTTTGTTGGGCATTAGGGTCAAATTTCACCTCTTGCTTTTTACTCATTAATGCCTTGATGCCTAAATAGAGTAAAAACGCGGCACCTGCATATTTGATCACGCTAAACAGTAGCGGTGATTGTACTATGATCACCCCGATACCCAGTGCAGTTAATATCGCATATAAAGCAACGCCAGCGCCATGACTGATTGCCGTGGCATAGCCTTGGTTAGCACCGCCAAATAAAGTGTTTTTAACCACCACTGCTAAACTTGGACCCGGTGATAACGCGCCCATTACACAGATAAATGCCAGTGATAACCACAAGTGAAATTCCATATGCCTGCTACTCTTGATTGCGAATACGAAGAAAACTTGCAAATCTTGGCACACCTCGCGTCGTTTTACCAATATATTTATAAGTGATAATGCTGCCTAGTGCTGGCGGTTGTTGACGTTCCTGGTCACTAAAGCCGGTGCCGATTTTAAATTGCAGCCCTTGCGGTGTTTCAACAAGTAACGCGCCGAGCATGCCCTGATATTTTCCTTTGCCGGGAAGGTGCTTAATAACAATTGCTTCGCTGTCCTGATAGGGTTTTAGTTTCATCAGCGCCTGATTACGGCCGCTATGGTACATTGCCTGCTGGTGATGGAGCATTAAGCCTTCACCCCCTAAGGCGACTATTTTATCCAATTGCTGATAAAGTACTTGCTGCGTTGGCAGGCGAAACTGATGGATCATTTGCAAATAGGGGGAAGCGTTATCTCGGGTTAATTGTGTCATTGCCGTTACCCGTTCGCTAAAGGTGCCGGGATGATGAGGCAGATCAAACAGCATAAATTTGATCTGATGCCAGCAGGGGGAGGCTTGCTGACGCTTAACGCAGGAAATAATCTGTTGAAATTCACCTCGATCGCTCCACAGTTCACCATCAAGCGCAATTGCTGGCCAGTGGTTGGTAAAGAAATCGGGAGCATTGATAATATTGCCATTGCGGGTCAACAGTTGCTTGCCATTCCAAAAAGCGCGCATGCCGTCGAGCTTTTCACTGATCCAATAATTGCTGACCTTGATATCATCTGAGATGGTAACGCCGTGTTGTAGCGGCAGTTCTTTGGCATTTAGGCCAAGTTGTAGCAGTATAAGCCAAAACAGCCAGTAATAGATTTTTCGCATTATGAATGTCCTTATTCATTGCTTGGTAGTTTTTAGTATAGAGCCCAGCCATTTTTTTGTACTACACTTTCTTTATTCAAGGATGAATAGAGGGGTTAAGATGAAATACTTGGTAATGTGTATATTAATGTTCGGGCTTATGTTGCCAGATGCTAATGCCGGAAAAAAGCAATGTCAGCCGTATTTAGATAAACTAAGAAATATTCAGAGCTTACAACGCATAGGTCACAGTAATAAAAAAGCGCGTTCACTTGCCAAACGCGAACAAAAAGCACGGGATAAGTGGTGGCAGTGTCAGCAGGGAAAACTGCCGAAAAAGGCAAGTATTAAGAAGAAAAAGAAAAAACAGTCTCATCCACAGATCAAGCAAAAACCCGAAATACCGACATTTGATCAACGTTATGTTCAGTCAGCAAGCTTTACCAATAAGGTAGTGATCCGTGGTGAATTTAGCGGACAAAAACAGCAGGACTGGCTGGATTATTATCAGCCACAGCCAAAGTGCCTTAAACCTAGTTCAACTCAGGTATTTGCGTTTTGTCTGGATGACAGAAAAAAGCAGCGCCAGCAATTTGTTGAAAATTATCAAAAATAGCACGAACTGCGCATCAGTTAGCGTATTTGGCTAACTACTAGGTGTTTGCTTTTTATAATATGTTGATATTTCAGTTCTTTATTTCTGGAATAGAAGTTGCCTCATTGATCCTAGTGTAGATTATCAAGAGGCTTGCTCTTTATTATGAAACGAATAGTGATCACTATTCTGGGTTTTATCTTTATCGCCCTCGGCCTGATTTTTATTTTGTTGCCGGGCCCGGCAATCATTTTTATTCCGTTAGGATTGGCTTTGCTCAGCACTCAATATGTTTGGGCACGAAGCTGGCTGAGAAAAAGCCAGCGCATGATGCGCGATAATGCGGTGAAATTAGATCATTGGTGGTTAAGGGGGAAGCATAGAGCCAAGTAATTGTAGGTCGCCACGAGTGTAGCGATATGAACAATTAACAGAGTTAAATTTATCGCGTAATTGTCGAGCCAAGGTTCGCAATTTGCTTTTGGCGCAGTAAATGTTAACTAACCCCGAAACTGCGCTTTGCTGTTATTGTACTCGTTGACTATGCCATCAATCACAGCTTGCTCATAAGGGCGAAGACCACTGAGTAACATGTGCTTCTTGCCATAGCCAATTTTTTTGCCACTGGCATTGAGTTTGAAAATAAGGTCGGCGACGCCGCGTTTGCCATCAATTGACAAGGTTGACTGGTCGAGTTCAAGCTTAATCTCAGTAAAGTCTAAATTATCCAAATGAATGCTCATGCTTTCATACATCACCATAGGGCGGGCAGGGTTAATCATGACATTATTTTCAGCCATTAGCGCCACTAGAATATGAGGGAAAGTTTGGCCTGAAAATTCCACATAGGCCTTAGTTAATGCACTGATAGTGGCTGTGTCTGTGGTATTTTCACCACAGGCATCTATGGTTAAATATTCCTTGCTGTTATCGTCGGTAATTGCTGCATGACCACAAATTTGCTCAGGAAATATCAGTTCTACGCCATCGGTCACCATACCGGAAAAGGTAAACTTCATCTCCTGTGACAGACCTGATTTCTCCAATACTAAAGAAAACAGTAAGTCTCCGGGAACACAAAATCTTTTCGCATCAGCATTATGCAGCGGGTTAAAGTCGTCGGCGACTTTTTTGGCAAAATCACTGGCTTGTTGACGGGTAAAACTAATCTTGTTGTCAGAAACGTTACAATAGCTTTCTAAAAACATGGAACCTACTTTATTGATAAAATAAAAAACGGGGCATTCTATCAGTTAGCCGCCTAAAAATCGAAAAAATTCTAGTTATTACTTACAGAGCAGACCAGTAAATTCAAGGTATTAGGCTAACATTTGTGCTTGTTTGCTAATAAATAATTTTTTACCAGCTGTTCTTTTTCTGCTTTGGTTAATTGCTTAAGTTGGTATTCCCTTTGACTTGCGCTTGACCTGTCAGTAGTTTTTTCCAAATAAGCCAGTTCCACTGGTCGGCGTACACGTGTGTATTTTGCGCCCTGTTTGTTGCAGTGGTTATGCTGCTGAACTCGGCGTTTAATATCTGTGGTGATCCCGGCATACAGGCTGTTATCTATGCAGCGCAGTAGATAAATAAACCAGGGATTAGTTTCTTTTGGCATCTTGTATTAGACTCATTTTTTGTTGGAGTAGTGTGGCATTTTTTCTTACCATGGTGCCATTAATTTTTTAGCGGTAGGTAAAATGCAAACACAAGTTGGCGCATTGCGTAAAATGACGGCTCAGTTAAACAATAATGGGCAAGTAAATTATCAGTTGCCGGTAGGCGAGCAGTTAATTGAATTAAATGAACTGATTGGCCAATCACTGACCTTAACTTATCATCATCAGATTAGTTGTTGTCATTGTGGCCGTAAAACCAAGAAAAGCTATTCGCAGGGCTTTTGTTTTCCCTGTATGCAGAAACTGGCGCAGTGTGATCTGTGTATTATGAAACCGGAAACTTGCCATTTTGCCCAAGGTACTTGTCGTGAGCCTGAGTGGGGTGAAACTCATTGTTTTATTCCACATTATGTTTACCTGGCCAATACTTCAGGTTTAAAAGTCGGCATCACTCGTCATACTCAGGTGCCAACCCGCTGGATTGATCAGGGAGCGACTCAGGCATTACCAATATTTAAGGTAAATACTCGCTTACAGTCTGGGTTAGTGGAAATAGCATTAGCTGAGTTTATTGCCGATAAAACCAATTGGCGGGCGATGTTAAAAGGTGATGCTGAGCCGATTGATTTAGTAGAAAAATCACAACAGCTGATCCCCAAAATTTCAGAAAAACTGAATGATATCCGTTTACAGTTTGGTCAGGATGCAGTAGAGCAATTAGCGCAAAATGTGGTTGAGCTTAAGTTTCCGCTGCAGCAGTTCCCGAGCAAAGTCACCTCGTTTAATTTTGATAAAACGGACGTAGTCAGTGGTATCTTGTTAGGGATCAAAGGCCAGTATTTGCTGTTTGATACCGGGGTGATTAATATTCGAAAATTCACTTCCTATCATATTGATGCCAAGGTGAATTAGTTTTTACCCTAAAGTTCAACACGTACTAATTTTTATGACTATACTGAGTGGTAAATTAGTATGTGATTCTATTTGAGAAATTCTGTGAATACCTCAGGAGGAGGACATTAGCGGCTTGGAGTGAGCTACAGACGAGGTTTTAGTTATGGATGCTATTGATTACGCTGAAAAAGCGAGTGAAGTCTTTGTGTTATCAGATTCTTTTGTCCGTATTAAAGAGTTGATCGATGACGATGCGTCAACCATTGATGATATTTCTGATGTGATATTGCTAGATCCGGCATTGTCCGGCACCATTTTAAAATTAGCCAACAGTTCGTTTTTTAATTATCCCGGTAAAATCGATACTATCTCAAAAGCTGTGCTAGTGTTAGGGATCACCGAAGTCTATAACTTGGTGATAGCCTATTTTACCACTAAAGCATTTCATTCGATTCAGGCACCGGCACAATTCTTAGAAGCGTTTTGGGAGCAAAGTGTCGATTGTGCGCTAATGATCAAATATTTAGGTTTTGAGCTAAAGGTGCCGAATGCCGAACGTTTGTTTATTTTAGGCTTGTTGCACAATTTAGGCGAATTAGTCGTGCAGCAGTTTTCTCCTGAAAAAATTGAACCCTTGCAGAAGTTGGCTGCCAATGAACTGCCGTGGCAAAAACAGCGAGAACTGCTAGGTTTTAGCTACGCCGATTGTACTGGCGAATTACTGAAATTATGGCATTTACCCTATAGCTTAATGGAGCCGATCCGTTTTCAGGATGAAGAGGGTTTTGAATATGCTTCGATGGAAACTAAGTTACTTTATCTCGCTAAACGCATGATGTTGATGCAGCACCAATGTCGAGGATATTCGTTATCGACTTTAATCTCACCAGAGAAGCTAACTGAGCTTGGGGTTAATGAAGCATTGATCGCATCGGCCAACGAGTTTTGCGATATGGAACGTTTGGCGATCCTTGCGGTGTTAAACCCGAGTGCCGCAATGGTGTATTGATTAATTTAGGCAAATAGCCCTTTTGCACCACAAATAGACAAGCTAATCATCTGACGCACCACACTGGTGCGTTTTCTTTGTCTGATATTTGCTAAAAACTTATTATTTCACTGTTTTTTAACACTATTTTTCCTTTGGTATAGCACTTGAATAACCCTAGACAAATTATAAATAGGGGTAACTAATGAAACTAATTAGCGCAATTATCAAGCCGTTTAAGCTAGATGAGGTTCGTGAAGCCGTCTCTGAAGTGGGCGTCGAAGGTTTAACGGTCAGTGAAGTCAAAGGTTTTGGTCGTCAAAAAGGCCATACCGAATTATATCGTGGAGCAGAATATCAAGTAGACTTTTTGCCTAAGGTGAAACTTGAAATCGCGGTTAACGACGATGTGGTAGAGCGTTTGGTCGAAGCCATTACTAAAGCGGCCTATACCGGAAAAATCGGCGACGGAAAGATTTTTGTCTATAACCTTGAGCATGCGGTGCGTATTCGTACCGGTGAAAACGACGCAGAAGCACTTTAGGGGAGTACTATGGAACAAAATATTTTTCACTTGCAGTATGCCATGGATACCTTTTACTTTTTGGTATGTGGGGCTTTGGTTATGTGGATGGCCGCCGGTTTTTCTATCTTGGAAGCAGGTTTGGTTCGAGCAAAAAATACCACGGAAATTTTAACGAAAAACGTCGCCTTATATGCAATTTCCTGCATCATGTATTTAGCGTGCGGTTATGAGATTATGTATGGTGGCGGCTTCTTTTTATCGGGTATCGAAACGGTTGATGCTGACGCGGTATTAAAATCATTCGCTGAGCGAGAAGATGGTTTTACCGGTGGCGCGATATATTCTGCGGCTGCTGACTTTTTCTTCCAGGTAGTGTTTGTTGCCACTGCGATGTCAATTGTTTCTGGTGCGGTTGCCGAGCGGATGAAACTGTGGGCATTTTTAACTTTTACAGCGGTGTTAACCGCGGTGATTTATCCGATGGAAGGCAGCTGGACCTGGGGTGGTAATGCGGTGTTTGGCTTATTTACCTTAGGTGATTTAGGTTTTTCTGACTTTGCCGGTTCAGGGATAGTGCATATGGCAGGTGCTTCAGCGGCGTTAGCTGGAGTATTGTTACTGGGCGCTCGTAAAGGAAAATATGGCGCTGACGGTCGAGTAAATGCGATCCCGGGTGCTAACTTACCATTAGCAACTTTAGGTACCTTTATTTTATGGATGGGCTGGTTTGGTTTTAACGGCGGCTCAGTATTGAAATTGGCTGATATTGGTAATTCTCACTCAGTTGCCATGGTATTTTTAAATACCAATGCCGCAGCAGCGGGTGGTGCGGTTGCCGCCTTGATTTTAGCTAAGATACTGTTTAAGAAAGCGGATTTAACCATGGCGTTAAATGGTGCGTTAGCTGGTCTTGTAGCAATTACTGCTGAACCTTCAACTCCTACGGCCTTGCAGGCAACAATTTTTGGCGCGCTTGGTGGTGTTATTGTGGTGTTTTCAGTTGTTGGTTTAGATAAATTAAAAATTGATGATCCGGTGGGAGCTATTTCTGTACACGGTGTTGTAGGTTTATTTGGCTTGTTAATTGTTCCATTGACTAATGACGGTGCTAGTTTGAGTGGGCAATTAATCGGCGCAGCGACTATTTTCGCCTGGGTCTTCGTGACCAGCATTATTGTGTGGTATGTACTGAAAGTGACTATGGGTATTCGTGTTAGCGCTGAAGAAGAGTACGAAGGGGTTGATAAGTTTGACTGTGGTTTAGAAGCCTACCCTGAGTTTACCCGCGGCTAGTTTATTCTTAGTTAAACATTAGAAGAAAAACCAACAGGCTAACGTTTGTTGGTTTTTTGCTCTTATCGCGTTAAACAAATACTGCTAATTAAGTAAAAATGTGTAAAATTAGTCTATTAGCTATTTCTTTAAGTTGAAACCTATGGCAAGAGAACAATTTGGTATTTGCGCTGAACCCAGTTTGCACGGTTATTATTTGTTATTTAACGCATTAGACGATAAGGATGCTCATATTCGTCAGGCATTGTCGCGTTTACCGGCATTATTTGATAAATATGCCGACCGCTTTTCTGAAAGTAATTTAACAGGGGTTATCGCCATAGGGGCGAATTATTGGGACGAATTATATCCCTATGGCCGACCGAGCGAGCTGAAACCATTTCGCGAGATAAACTGTGATGACCGGGTTGCGCCGTCGGTGAATTATGATCTATATATTGAAGTGCGCAGCGATCGGGCAGATGTTAACCATATAGTTGCCGGTAAGGTGTGTGCCTTACTGGCGGACAGTGTTGAACTGGTAGAGCAGGTCAGAGGTTTTCGTTTTCTTGATGGTCGTGACTTAACCGGTTTTGTTGATGGCACGGAAAACCCCCAAGGCAGGCACAGAAGGGAAGTGGCATTAGTGTCTGATGAGCAGCAAGCAGAATTTGCCGGTGGTAGTTATCTCCACATCCAGCGTTATCGTCATAATTTAAACTTATGGAGTCGCTTGGAAGTAAAAGAGCAGGAAGACGTTTTTGCCCGCACTAAATTAGATAACGAAGAATACACCAGCGAGAATAAACCGCTGACCTCACATATCAAACGCGCCAATATTAAGGATGATAATGGCAATAGCATTGAAATCTTACGCCAAAGCATGCCGTACGGTGATATGAAACTACAGGGCCTGATGTTTGTCGCCTATTGTCATTCATCTGAGCCGTTTGAGCTGATGCTAAAAAGCATGATTCAAGGCGATGAAGATGGCAATTTTGACCATCTGCTGAAATATACTCAGGCGGAAACCGGCGCCGCGTTTTTTGCCCCGAGTCTGAATATTCTCGCTAAATTGGCGGATGGTTAATTTCTTTACTAATTGAGGTTTTTCGAAAACAACTCTTCCAGTTTGCTCAGAGTTTTTTTAATTTCTTTGACACTGGTCGGGGCGATAAAAATGGTGTCGTCGCCGGCGATGGTGCCTAATACGCCATCGCTTTTACTTAAACTATCCAATAATCGGGCAATCAATTGAGCGGCGCCCGGGCTGGTGCGAATAATAATCATCATTTCATTGTGTTCGATATCCAGCACCAGTTGGCGCAATGGGCTTTTTGCCGTCGGGACACCAAGTTCTGCTGGTAGGCAATAAACCATGTCCTGTCTGGCATTGCGGGTTCTGACTGCGCCAAACTTACTGAGCATCCGGGAAACTTTTGACTGACTGATATTGTTAAAGCCCTGCGCTTTTAAGGCATCGACTATCTCGCCTTGCGAGCCGAATTGTTCCTGTTTTAATAAATCTTTAAACGCTTGCACTAATGCTTCTTGTTTTTGTTGTACTGTCGTCATAATTACTGCATCTATATTGATTTGATGAATGTTTATTATTGATTTTATTAATTAATACCTAAGTATTATTTCGTTCAGGGAATTATACGCTATCCTTGTAGGTCAATACATGATTAAACATTGTTTTTTGCCGGTGAATGCTTTATCTTTTGCCAGCAAATTATTTACGTAAATACTCAAATTTCGGAGACATCCAATGAAAGTAGCTGTATTAGGCGCAGCTGGCGGTATCGGCCAAGCGTTATCATTATTATTAAAAACTCAATTACCAGCAGGTTCAGAGTTATCTTTGTATGATGTTGCACCAGTTGTTCCAGGTGTGGCGGTTGATTTAAGCCATATCCCTACAGCGGTTAACGTTGAAGGTTTTGGTGCTGACGACTTAGACGCTGCGTTATCAGGTGCTGATATTGTGTTGATCCCAGCAGGCATGCCACGTAAACCGGGTATGGATCGTGCGGATTTATTCAATGTAAATGCCGGCATTATCAAAACCTTGGCAGAAGGTATTGTCAGAAATTGCCCGAAAGCTTTAACCGGTATTATCACTAACCCGGTAAACGGCACTGTGCCAATTGTTGCTGAAACTTTCAAAAAAGCAGGTACTTACGATAAAAACCGTGTTTTCGGTATTACGACTTTAGATGTTATTCGTTCTGAAGCTTTTGTTGCTGAATTAAAAGGCTTAGACGTTGCAACTGTTAAAGTGCCAGTTATTGGTGGTCACTCAGGTACTACAATTTTACCATTACTTTCACAAGTTGAAGGTGCGACTTTTACTGACGAAGAAGTAGCAGCATTAACACCACGCATTCAAAATGCCGGTACCGAAGTCGTCAATGCCAAAGCGGGCGGTGGTTCTGCAACTTTATCTATGGGCGCAGCAGCTGCACGTTTTTGTATGTCTTTAGTGAAAGGCTTACAAGGTGAAGACGTGGTTGATTATGCCTACGTAGAAGTAGAAGGTGGCGATGCGCCGTACTTTGCTCACCCGGTTCGTTTAGGTAAAGACGGTATCGAAGAAATTTTACCTTATGGCGAATTAAGCGCGTTCGAGCAAAAAGCAAAAGACGATATGCTAGCAACCTTAAACAAAGACATTCAGGAAGGCGTTGATTTTATTAACGGTTAATACTTTGTTGTTTAAAAAAACCGCCTTTTCTGGCGGTTTTTTTGTGCCTGTTCTTATCAAATATTACTGTTTTGTTAAGTGGATCAACTATATTTCAGTTAGGCACTACATAACTTAAAGGTAATCATTTGAAATTTTCTTTAATGTTTGTTGGGCTGATATTGCTAAGCTCGCCATTAATAGCGGCGAAGCAGCCGGTCTTATCTTTTTGCTACGAAGAATGGCAGCCTTATGCCTATGTCGATCAGCAAGGCGATCACCAGGGACTTAGCATTGATTTGATCTGGCAAAAGCTTAACGCCGCGAACCTTGATTATCAATTCCATCAATTGCCTTTTCCTCGTTGTCAGCTGGAAGTGCTATCCGGACATATCGATTTTATTATGTATGTTGATGATACCGATAGTGAGTTTCATTTACTGAGTTTTCCCATCAGTTATTGGCAGTTAACCTTCGCGGTTGCGCAAGAAAATTCAATGGACTTTAATGAGTTAACAGCCAGCCAAGGGATGAAGATCATTATTGCCCGTTCTTATAATTATCCAGGTGTTTTGGAAAAAAAGCTTAAACAAATGTCAGCACAAACAGTTAGAGTCTCTTATTACACCGGGGAGCTTGTGGCGTTAAAGCGTTTGTTTCATCGATTAACCGTTGGTCAGGGACAGGCGATGGTGGTTGATAAAGTATGGGCGCAACAGATAGTTAAAAAGTATCAATTGCCGATAAGGGTATTTGATCAAGTGCTGGTCAGCGTGCCGCAATATATAGGCTTTAAAGAAGGTAATATTGAACGGGCTATACTTGTTGAGCAAGCGTTAACAGCTGACAACTAATGCTAAATAGCTAAATTCAGTATTATCTAGGCGCGTTAAATTTTAAGCATGTCAGATTATCTTAAGCTAAGCTAACAGTAACAGCATTAAAATAAGGTCGTTATATGCGTTTTTGTGTTGTGCTTATTTATGTGTTTGCGTTGCCGCTTTCTGCGCTGACATGTGATAACTCGGCTGCTAAGTCTGTATTGGCGCATCTAACCTGGGTAGCAGAGGATTACCCACCCTATAATTATTTGAATCACGACGGAGAAGTGGTTGGTATTTTTACCGAAGCCTTATTAGCGGTTTATCAGGAACTAAAATTACCGCTGACTGCTGACGATATTAAAGTGATCCCCTGGGCTCGGCTTTATCATTTGATGCTGCAGGAGCCAGGTTATGCGGCATTTTCAATGACGGGCACTGAGTCTCGACGGCAGTTGTTTAAACTGATCCCCCTGCCTTATAGCAGTAATATTTCCATTATGGTCAAGGAAACCAATAAGGAACTTTTAATCGCTAAATCGCTGAACGACTTATCTGTTGCCGTGGTTAGGGAAGATATTGGCCAACACTTGCTTGATGCTCAGCATATTGCGGCAAAACAGATAACCACCACCTCGGCTTTTGGCATGTTAAAAATGTTAATGCATGAGCGGGTCGATGCTATTGCCTATGCCGAAGATGTTGCGCATTTTCAGTTTAAAAAACTCGGGCTTGGTGATGATCCGCTAGTACCTATTTATACCCTGGAAAACAGTTCGGTGAATAATTTTATTTTTCACCGGGATATCGGTAGTTGTACGCTTGAATTATTTGCCGGTGCAATTGAACGATTAGCACAGCAAAATAAAATACAGGCAATTATTAGTCAGTATTTAGATAAAAAAACTAACTAGTCGATCATCAAAATATTATGCGCTGCGATTTGCCGCAATATGAGCTAGCGCAATTAACGCCTGTTTATATTCAGACTCAGGGAGCAAACTTAACGCTTTAATAGCCTTATCCGCTTCCTGTTCTGCTATTTTTTGGGTATAACGCAGTGAACCGGTTTCTTCCATTGCAGCTAAAATGGCGTCCAGGTTATTCATACCGTTACCGGTTTCTATTGCTTCTTTGATCAGTGCGGCCTGTTGGGCATTGCCGTGTTGCATGGCGTAAAGTAATGGCAATGTCGGTTTACCTTCTGAAAGATCATCACCGACATTTTTACCCATTTCTTTGGCATCGGCGGTGTAATCCATAATATCATCGACCAGTTGGAACGCCGTACCGAGATATTTTCCATAATCTAGCATCGCCTGTTCAACATTAGCTGGCTGTTCGGCAACTACTGCAGCCAGTCGGGTAGCTGCTTCAAATAATTTGGCGGTTTTGCAGTAAATGACCTGCATATAGCTTTGTTCCGTAGTGCTGGCATCGTTACAATTCATTAACTGTAACACTTCACCTTCGGCGACTATATTAGTGGCATCGGAGAGCACATCCATGATCTTCATTTTGCCAAGCTTAGTCATCATCTGAAATGAACGGGTGTATAAAAAGTCACCGACCAGAACACTGGCACTATTACCGAATAAGGCATTTGCTGTTTCGCGGCCGCGGCGCATATCCGATTCGTCTACCACATCGTCATGCAGTAAGGTTGCGGTATGAATAAACTCAATAATAGCTGCAATATCAATGTGTTGACTACCATTGTAAGCTAAGGCTCGGGCAGCAAGCACAGTGAGCATTGGACGCATACGCTTGCCACCGGCATTAACAATATAAATGCCTAACTGATTGATCAGCGCAACATCTGATTGAAGTTGAGAATAAATAAGCTCATTAACTGCGGTCATATCAGCTTGCGCTAATTTTTGTATCTGATTGAGATCCATAAGGCGAATGTAGTAACCCGAATTTACTGCTTTTATTATAATTTCATTGGCGCTAAGTTTACACTAAATTGCCTTAGATTGAAGGCCAGATCGACATTCTCAATTAATTGATATTTTTATCAGAATTATGCTTGCGATCATTGTACGCTTCGCGTAGAATTCGCGCCCTATATTTTTAAATTTAGCGTCAATATACATAGGCGCAGTACGGAGTAGCTATGTACGCGGTATTCCAAAGCGGTGGTAAACAACACCGTGTTTCTGAAGGACAAACGGTTCGTTTAGAAAAAATCGAACTTGAAGTTGGTGCTTCAGTAGAATTTGATAACGTTTTAATGATCGCCGATGGCGAGAGCATCAATGTAGGCGCACCTTACATTGCTGGCGGTAAAGTAACAGCTGAGGTTGTTGCTCAAGGTCGTGGTGATAAAGTTAAAATTGTTAAGTTTAAACGTCGTAAGCATTCACGTAAACAGCAGGGCCATCGCCAATGGTTCACTGAAGTGAAAATTACTGGTATTAACGGCTAATTTTAGGAGCATTTTCAGATGGCACATAAGAAGGCAGCAGGTAGTACCAAAAACGGTCGTGATTCAGAAAGTAAACGTTTAGGTGTTAAGCGTTTTGGTGGTGAATCAGTATTAGCAGGTAATATCATCGTTCGTCAACGTGGTACTAAATTCCACGCCGGTGACAACATGGGTATCGGTAAAGACCACACTTTATTTGCTTTAACTGACGGTAAAGTTCAGTTTGAAGTTAAAGGTCCTAAAAACCGCAAGTTTGTAAGTATTGTTGCTGAGTAACAGTATTTAATTCTTGGAAAAACCCTGCTGTTTGGCAGGGTTTTTTTTTGCAGTTAAGTTGATGTCGCATCAATTAGTAATCGATAGTCTCTGCTTAGTGTAAAAATTCGCTTATAATACAAGCAAGCAGTTTATTTTGGAGTGTTTCATAACACCATGAAATTTGTAGATGAAGTAGAAATTCGGGTTGAAGCGGGCGACGGTGGTAATGGTTGCGTCAGTTTTCGCCGGGAAAAATATATTGAATTTGGCGGCCCCAACGGTGGTGACGGTGGCGACGGCGGCGATGTCTATCTGATCGCCGATGAAGGTTTAAATACCTTAATCGATTACCGTTTTGAACGTTTTCACCGCGCTCAACGTGGCGAAAATGGTAAAAGTCGCGATATGACAGGTAAAGGTGGCGCAGATCTTTACTTAAAAGTACCAGTCGGCACTAGAGCAATCGACCTTGATACCGAAGAATTGATCGGTGATTTAACTAAACATAAGCAAACTTTGATGGTGGCTAAAGGTGGCTGGCATGGTTTAGGTAATACCCGCTTTAAAAGCAGTACTAATCGAGCTCCGAGACAAAAAACCGATGGTACGCCAGGTGAAATCCGCAGCCTGAAGCTTGAATTATTATTGCTGGCTGATGTTGGCTTGCTTGGTTTACCTAATGCCGGTAAATCAACGTTAATTCGTAGTGTTTCTGCGGCAAAACCAAAAGTTGCTGATTATCCGTTTACTACTTTAGTCCCTAATCTTGGCGTAGTACGTTTAGATGCACAGCGCAGTTTTGTTATTGCCGATATTCCAGGGCTAATTGAAGGAGCGGCAGACGGTGCGGGCTTGGGAACTCAGTTTTTAAAGCATCTTGAACGCTGTCGAGCGTTATTACACGTGGTCGATATTATGCCGGTCGATGGCTCTGATCCGTTAGAAAATGCCAAAACTATCATCAATGAGCTGGAAATGCATTCGGCCAAGTTAGCGGAGAAACCACGCTGGTTAGTGCTTAATAAATTTGACTTACTGTTAGACGAAGAAGCACAAGCGCTGAAGACTCAAATTGTCGAAGGGCTGAATTGGCAAGGGAAAGTGTTTTGTATTTCTGCCTTTAATAAACAAGGTACAGATGAATTATGCCGTGAGTTGATGGACTTTATCGACACCATTCCTGGTGAAATTGAAGAAACACCGGAAGAGAAATCCGTTGAATTTAAATGGGATACCTACCACCAGGAGGCGGTCGATAGCTGGGATGATGATGATCTTGATGACGACGACTGGGATGAACACCCAAACACCTTTTACCCCAAAGAGTAACTATACACCTTGACGATGTGAGAATATCTACTATGTTGATAATAGCTAATAAGTATTATCAAGGTAGGTATTCTCATAGAAATCTTTTACGAAATAAAAACAACTGAAATTAAACCATATACATATCGCACCCCTTTAGTGATTGTAGATGACAATGGTGAACTCTCAGTTAAATACTCCAAACAAGATCCTGTTCATATTAAAAAGCTTACTTTATTGAATTTAGTAGGTAGAGATGAGTCTGGAACTATAGTCTCTTATGAACCATTAGAGCAGGTGAACCGGTTCTTGTTAGCTCATCATGTCGATGAATCAAAACAAGAATCTGATCAATATAGCAAAGCTTTAGTACACTTCTTTTCATTTCTGCTTAAATCACAAAGCCTATGGGATGCAGAGTATGATGAAGATTTATTTGATGAATTAATTGATTTACCTCGACCTACCTGGAATACCTTTCCCTTACGTAAAAATCAACGAATTACTTATCAATATCGAGCTGCGTTAAAGCATGCTGTTCTTGAAGAACAAAACCCTCAATTGAAAATTGCTAGAACAACAGCGTCAGCGTATATGAATGGTGTCGTTAAATTTTACTCCTATTATCTTAGAAATGGTTACCAATTTAATAATCCGCCCTTTAAGTATGAAGTTGTTACGATAAGTTTTCAAGCAAGTGGTACTAGCATGAAGGCTTATATGTCTAAGCAAGTTCATACAACTGACTTACGTTTAAACTTTGGAAAATCGAAGAAAAACGAAGGAGGTGGGCTCCCCTCGTCAAGACGCGATCTAAAGCCATTAGCAAATGTTGAGTGGACATCAGTAGAGAAGATACTACTAGGCTCAAGAAAGGTTATAAAAAATGTTGGAGGGGAACTAAAGAGGGCTTCATTTCCAATTGAGTATTGTTTATTTTTCCTTGTGGGTAGGTTCACAGGGCTAAGAAAAGAAGAAGTTGCAAGTTTACATAAAGGGCAAGTAGTAAAACCAAATCTTGAAAAGAAAATGATGCGCTTTGGTGTCGGTAGTACTTACGGCTCACTCACCAAGTCAAATGGTCATGATAATAAACCCAGACGCACAATCATTCCAACAAGTACGATGCAAATGCTCTATGAGTATACTCGTAGTGATAGGTATCAAGCGAGACTTGCTAAGTTTAAAGCCTTTTGTAGAGAAAGAAGAGCTTTGGGTGATAATGCACTCTTTGAAGTTGAAGACGGTATTGATGAAGAAAAAGACTACATTTTTATCAGTCAAACAGGTATACCTTTTTTCACTAAATTGACAGAAGCTAATACTCGTTGGAATGAAATTAGAGCCACAGTTGAAAATGATAATGGCATTAATATAAATGGGGTTATACATAATCTACGGCCAACATTTGCAGTCTCATTATTCAGAGTTTTATTGCGTAAAACTGATCCTGATACAGCTCTTGCACTAGTATCTGAATGCCTAGGTCATGAAGATGCGGCAACCACATTATTGTACCTTAAAATTGCACAAGATGAGCCGGCAGGTGATGAGATCTATGAAGATGTTTTAGACTACCTGGGTATATTTGATGGTCTAGGCGATATCGATGATGCCTTAACTCATGATATCTCAAGTGAGGTTTAAAGTATTGAAAGGTAAACGCAAAGAATTAGCCCCAATTCGTGATAATGTTGCACCAAGAGCTACAGTTAACCCAATTCATATAATAGACATGAATATCGCTGTACCTGGACGGGGAAAGATGTACTTTAAGCGATTTAAGTATAAAGGCTGTCCAGTTTTAGACAATCAAACTGCTGACTTTAAAAAAGGTGCTTTACTTGTTGATATGAAGCGCAATGATTTAATTCGTAACCTTTATCAATTAATGAGTAAAGATACTAATCAAACAACTTACTCTCATTTTTGTGGTGTTATAAATTATATACGCTGGTTAGATGGTTTTGGACTTAAGGCTATCAAAGGTGACTGGTTTCATATGGATTTAATAAATGAATATATGAAATGGTTTAGCGAAGAATGTGCGTTAAATCGGAAACAAAAAACTAGTTGGTCAGCAGATAAAAAAGCACTCTCGTGGGTACTTAAACAGTTAAATAGAAGTTTAGACGCTAAAAGCCTTCCATCAGTTAAAGGCGCTACAGTAGGCAATAATTCTTATCAGGCTCATGATCTTGAAACTGAGCTAAAACCTTTAGCTAAATCGTTGTTTAAGGCATATAAGTCTCTATTAAAGCATTTTAAAGAAAGTACATTACCGGAGCGACATCCTTTATACGATGAAGAGTTATTAAATAAGGTTGCCATTGAGAGAGGTCTAAAAGGAAACAAACTTGTAGGACAAAAAGCAGCGTTTAAAAAAGCACTTCAAAAATCAGATGCACGGAATCATATTGTAAGAATCGCAATGATGATTACTTACATGTTTACAGGAATAAATACTAATCCATTAGCAAAGCTTAAAATATCTGATATATATTTTAAAGAGGTGCAAGGTGGCAAGTATATTTTTGATTCATCAAAAGGTAGGGCTAGAAATCAAGAGCAAGATAATTCTCTCGGCTTTAATAAACATGCTAAGGAGTTTATAGAAAGCTGGCTTTCTGTTGCTAAAACTATGGCAGAAGGAGACATTTCAGCTCCAGTATTTCCCTACTTCAAACAAGACGGAAGCGTAACTACATACGATGCAGTGATCAATTCCCCGCAAACTTCTATCAACAAATTGCTTGAAAAACTAGGGCTTCCTACAATAAATCCGTCACGATTTAGAAAGTCCAAGTTGGATACATTATTTCGTGTTACACAGAGTGTCTATTTAGTCGCAATGTCTGGAAATAACAGTATAAATGTCGTGGCGAGAAACTATGTTCATGGAACGAAAACAGAGCATCAGAATAATCTAGGGGCTGCGATGGATGCTAAATATGCCATCGCTAATGGAAAAGAAATAAAAGCAGCAACGGAAGCTGCGAAATATAAATTTGCCGATATCCTTGATAACTATGAGTATGAGCATCTTAGAGCAGGAAAAGATAGAAATAACGAATCACGAACACCACTTGGTGTTCGTTGTAACGATAATAAAAAAGGTTCTGCAAGTATAATAAGAAAATTACTTAAAAAAGAAGGAGTTGATACAACCGTAGAAGAAAGTTTCTGTACAGATTTTCTATCATGTTTTGAATGTGAACATCATGCTCTAGTTGCTGATGTTATGGATATTTGGTTAATGCTTTCATTTAAAGAAACTTTACAGCAGCTTCAACAGTTACCAGCTGTTAACTCTATGCCTGAAAAGCGATATACATGGCTCTTCAATATTATTGAGAGTATTCTCAAGCGCTTTAAGGAAAAATCCAGCAGTAACTTCTTGTTAGCAGAAGAGAAGATAAAAGAAGCTGCACACCCGCTTTATAATAATGTTTACAGTTTAAATGACTTATTTGAGGTCTTCTCATGAAAATAAACGCAAAAGTTAAACTCAGAGATATACCTGAATTTAGTGCAGATACTATAATAACAACTCGTTCTGATGGTTTGCCTCGTAGTCGAATTTATGATGAAACATGGATTTACTCGGGGCAAGAAGCACGTGCAGTGGGGCAACCTTTTAAAGTTTCTTTTAAAAATATTGATTTAGCATATCGAGAAGGAATACAAAGAGCTTTAGGGGTTATTTCTGATAGGTATGAAGTAAAACACCACCAAAAAACCACATGCAGTCAAATACAGCGCTGGAAGAATGGCCTTATTAAAATTGCAACAGCATTAAATAGCTGTAATTGGGCATCTTTGTCAGATGATAATGTATTCTCTTCATTTACAAAACAAGTGGTTAAAGGTCTTAATAAAAAGTCAGAAACTACCATTGATGAAGTCGTTACTGCAATTAAAAAACTTCACGAGTACGGGCTATGTATGAGATTAATAAATCGAAATAGCCTAAGAAAGTTTGTTGAGTTAAGGCCAACTAAGCAGCATATTGCAATTCCTATAGGTATGTATCAACCTATTCTAGCTAGCGCAATTCAACTTGTTGAATTATATCAACCTTTCATTCATGAAATTGATCGAGTTATGAAGGAAGCTAGATTAATAAGGGAAGGTGAAAAAAATAGAAAAGAATTAAGTCAAAAACCTGGTTCAATATCACAAAGAACATTAATTAAAACAAAACAAATTCTTCATGATATTCCTGACTTTAAAATCCTCTTGGATGGTACTGTATTAAATATGCATATTTCGGAGAAAATCGAACACCGATTTCGGCCTAAAGCGATCAGGCTTTT
>CAZUHQ010000022.1:0-39043 GCA_964620605.1 uncultured Thalassotalea sp. | reverse complement strand
TTGTCATTTTAGGCGATAAAATAATGCAGGGTTTGTAGTACAACACCTTAACCAGGGTTCAAATTCCTATCTCACCGCCATATAGAGAAAAGCCCGTAACTTAGGTTGCGGGCTTTTTGCATCTCCATTCTTTGATAAATTTCTATATTAGGGGGCAACCCCTTGATAAGTAGCTTCATATTCCGGGTATTCTCAGAAAAAATCCGGTGAATTAGCTCAGGCGATTAGGAGAAGAAGGAGCTTTAATCAAGCTTTTAGGCAGCGTCAACAATACTTGTGTGCCTTTTCCTGGAGGGGAATCAATTTGGATTTCACCTTTTAATTCATTTTCTACCAGCCCTTTGCTGATATAAAGCCCAAGGCCGGTGCCTCCTTGACTGGCCTTAGTGGTGTAGTATTTTTCAAATATTTTTGTCAGCTGTTCGGCCATGATGCCTTTACCATTATCCGTTACCTTGATAATAACCTTATCTTGCTGCTTTATTGCCTCTATCTCTACTGTACCTTGTTCAGTTTCATTAAAAGCATGCAACAGAGCGTTATTAATTAGGTTAGTGATCACTTGAGAAATAATGCCGCTATAACTACTGATATATATGGGCGCAGTTAACAGAACATTGACCTGATGCGGTGTTTTTTTCAGTTTAGGGTATAAGGTTAAAACGATATCATTAAGTAAGGTTTTAAGGTTAAATTCGTTAATCACTAAATTGCACTGGCCAACCGCGATATTTTTAAAACTGGCCATAAGTTGATCTGCCCGAGTGCCGTTTTTATCACAGAGCTCGATAATGCTTTTGTGCTCATCAATAAAACTCAGTAATTCTTGTTTCTTTAACACGCCGTCGGTTAAATGCTGTTCGATTTGCTCGAGATTATCCTGTAGCATGCTCACCGATAACTTTAAATTGCCTAGAGGTGTTGCTACTTCATGGCTGATATCGGCTACCATTTCTCCTAGGCTTGCCATTGCTTGGCTTTGTTCCAGCAGTTCTTGCTCCAGAATACGTTTTTTATTAACGCTTAGTTGGTGATCAACCCTGGCCAGTAACACTTCTCGCTCCACCGGCTTGGTAATATAGTCAGCGCCACCAACTGAAAAGCCTTTACGCAGATCTTCAGGGACAACTTTTGCGGTAACAAAAATAACCGGGATATTTTGAGTTTCAGGATTGCTTTTAAGCTGGCGACAGGTTTCAAAACCATCAAGACCCGGCATTAACACGTCTAGCAAGATTAAATTCGGCTTTAGCTTGTTTACTAACTTGAGTGCTTTTTCACCACTGGTGACGGCGGAAATATGATAGCCCTGTTGTTCCAAGTAACGACGTAATAAATCGATATTAGTCGGATTGTCATCAACAATCAGCAGGCTCTGGTGTTCATCCATCGTCTATTACGCTCTGTAAAAATTCCAGCATCGCATCCATATCATAACTATAGACAAATTCGCTTAAATATTGAACTAATGGGGCGTGATCTGAATTTTCTTGTGCTAACTCCGCTAATATCTGTTCGATTTCCGTGATTTGATAGAGCTGACAGTGCTCAGTTAGCGTTTGCATTTGTTGCAGGCAAGCTTTAGCTAACTGGTGTATTGCTGTTAAATCTATATCATTTTGCTGCGCGCCGAGTTTATTCTGATAGTCATATTCAATATGCAGTAACTGTTTAAGTATTTGATAAATATCCTCAAAATGAAACGGCTTAGCAATAAAACTATCAAAGCCGCGCTCAAGAAAATAATCCGCTTCAAAATGCATGCTAGATGCGGTCACGGCAACCACCAGCACCTCAGGGTAACTGGTTTTGATTTTACTAAGTAATTGATCACCATCCATTTCTGGCATCATCATATCAGTAAACACCAAATCAATTTCATGATCTGCCATGATGCTAAACGCTTCTTTGCCATGCGGTGCTTCATAGACGGTAAAGCCAACGTCACTTAGCATACGTGCGAGGATAATACGGTTCACTTCAATGTCATCAACCACTAAGATGGTTTTACTTTGATCGGCTCTTAATTGTTTGACTTGCCAGTCGTCCTTCGGCCCGAGCTCTGCTTCAACAATAGGTAGTTGAATATCAAAATAAAACCTTGCCCCTTGGCCTAAGTTTGACTCAAGGTGTAACTCACTGGCCATTAAATTGAGGTATTTTTTCGAGATAGTCAGCCCGAGTCCGGTACCGCCCATGCCCTCGTTAATGCAACCTTGGTTAAATGCCTCAAAAATTTTGTCTTGCAGTTCTTTGGCAATCCCCGGTCCGCTATCTATAACTTCAAAATGAAAATAGTGATCATTTTTTGGCGTTAATATAAAGCGTACCTGACCATTGTTGGTAAATTTGATGGCATTACCAATCAGATTGATCAGTACCTGACGTAATTTGCCCTGATCGCCAAGCACAGCCAAGCTTTTACTGGAAATATTATTGACCGTTTGCCATTCCAGTTTTTTCTGCTCTGCCTTGAGTCTGAACATATCGCTTAAGGTAATGAACATTACTTCCAGATCGAACACTTGCTTGTTTAAATTAACGGCATTAGCCTCGATTTTTGATAAGTCCAGCACATCGTTAATAATACCGAGTAAATGCTCACCGGAATGCTCAATGACAGATAAGGAATGCTGTTGATCGCCTGATAATTCGTTGCCGCGTTGTAAAATCTGGGTGTAACCTAAAATGGCGTTCATCGGTGTTCTGATCTCATGGGAAATATTGGCGAGAAACGCCGATTTTGATTTATTGGCTGCCACGGCTTCATCCATCGCCAGTTGCATTTGTTCTGTTGCTTTTTGCTTGGCGGTGATTTCTTCAGTTAATTGTAAATTCAGGCCGGAAAGCTGGCTTTGCTTTTGTTGCATTTGTCTAAGAATGATGAGCACAGCGAGAGCACTAAACAAGAATAACGAGCCGATCAAAACCACCATTTGCCAAAAAATATTATTAACCTGGCTAACGCCTTGATCCAGCGGCTCGATCACTTCCAAAACTCCGCGGACATCACCAACTTGCCAGTCATTTTTGGGTGTGTCAGGATGACTGTTGTGACAACCAACACAGGAAGGGCGCATAATATCGGCCACGGCATAGCGCAGGCTTAACACGCCATTAATTATTTCAATACGGCTAAATGGTTGTTGCGGCTGTTGCTGAAGGGTTTGCCAGGCCTGGCGTTCAAATTCTCCATTTAGGCCTCCAGTTTGTTGTCGCCACGGAAACGGGTAGGCGCTGTATAGTCTGGCGTTTACCTGATTGCCGTGCTCACTAAGTTTATCTATCAGTAACATACTCAAGGTTGCCGGCAGCGGAATTGCTCCGGTTTTATTGTGATAGTCGTGAGTAATTTCCAAACCATGCGCAGCGGCTGCCGCTACCACCTCGGAAGTGTATAAAGTACGAAATTCTGCCAGTATGTCGATATATTGGGCAGCGCTGCTTTGGGTAGTGGAATGCACTAATTCCAGGTTCAGTTTTTTTAAATACCAGAAAATTGCCAGTGATATCAATAATATCAGAGCAAATACAGTTAGCAGTACCTTTGAATAACCACGGCTATCAGTTAAAGCAACTATCGGTATCAAGGTAAAAACCTTATTTATCGTTCTTCTTTCTGCTACTTAGTATAGGCATAATTTAGCAAGTGTTTGTAATATTTATAAAAACTCTTTTTCTTAACAGACGTTAAGTATCAGCTTGCTAAGTAGTAGATAGAAAAATTCTATGCCGTCGCCGTTAAATTCCTGTGTAGTGACTTCTCCATTCGCGCTTTGCTGGTTATAAGCTCTAAATAAAATGGCAGATTCTTCACCACTAAATCGAAATTGAAAACCTTCAACCTTAAAGGTTTTAGTAATGAGCTGCGCGAATAGATCCTCGTTTGAGTTTGTTATATCGCATTAAGGGCATTATTTAGATCAGCAATCAAATCATTAGCCTCTTCTAAACCGACAGAAATGCGAATATCACTGGTTGAAATGCCCATCTTGGCAAATTGCTCAGCTGATTGTTCCTTTAATCCACTGATGGCCGGGGCATAGACTAAACTTTCATGGCCGCCCCAGCTGACGCCGATTTGAAAGAGTTGAAGCCGGTTTACGAACTGTTTGACCTTAGCAAGCTCAGTGGTCGTAAGTTGAAAACTCATTAAGCCGCTAAATCCTGTCATTTGTTTACTTGCCAATTCATGTTGTTCAAATGTTGCTAGCCCAGGGTAATTGACCTTAGCGATTTTGGCATGCTTATGTAAATATTGTGCGACTTTTAGCGCATTTTGCTGATGTTTTTCCATCCTAAGAGTTAAGGTTCTCAGGCTTCGTAGTAAAAACCATGCCTCCATCGGCGCCATTTTCGCTCCCAGTAATTCATACTCACGACTATGAATGGCATTTAATACTTGCTCATTGCCGATTAGCGTACCGGCAATAATATCGCTATGTCCGCCTAAATATTTTGAGCAGGAATGAATTTCTAAATCTATCCCTAAGGTTAATGGCTTTTGAAACAATGGTGTTGCCCAGGTGTTATCGATGACAGTTGCGATATTATGAGCCTTGGCAAGTTCGGCGACCGCTGCCAAATCTTGTAACTTAAAGACCACAGACGACGGACTTTCCAGATATATCAGTTTGGTATTTGGCCGAATATGTTTTTTAAAACCATTGATATCCGTGCCATCAACATAGCTGACTTCGATATTAAACTTAGGCGTTAAGAAATCGTTGATCAAACTGATCGACGGGCCATAAGTGTTTTTTAAGGTGATCAGATGATCGCCAGCGCTTAAAAAATGCAACATCGCCGCAGATACTGCCGCCATACCTGAGGCAAACAGTTTAGCTTTTTCGCCATGCGCCAATTGAGCCAGTTTTTGCTCAACTATCCGTACCGTCGGATTAACGCCGCGGGTATAAATGGGATTGTTATGTTTATCGTCAAACGCCTGTTCTATTGCCTGCCAGGAATCAAAGGTAAATAATGAGTTTTGATAAATAGGCGGTACAACTGCGCCAAAGCTGTCGTGATTTTGTTGTCGGTCACTGATCATTTGAGTACTGGCGTGATGTTTATTGTCCATTTGATGTTTTGTCCTTGTTCTTTTGCTGAAAATATCCGATGCCAAACCAGGCAAACAGAAAGGCTAAGCCAATGTTGATTAATGATAATAGTTGCCAGTGCCAGTAGTCCCGCACTGCAACCCCGAGTGAGGCGAAAATAAATACCGACGTGGTACTCCAGGGGATCAGGCTTTCAATCATAGTGCCGGTATCTTCCAGCGAACGAGAAAGTACCTTACGCGGTAAATTGCAGTTATCGTATTTTTTCTTAAAGGACTCACCAACGACAAAGCTGTTGGCATATTGGCTGGAAGTTAGTGCGTTTATTAGTCCTGAAGCAACCAGAGTCGAAGATATTAGTGCGCCAGGCGTTGAAATTTTATCCAGCAGGCAATTAATTACAGTCGAGATTGCATTAAGACAATCCAAAGCGCCGAGATAAATAAACACCAAAATGACAATGATAATCGGGGTATTTAACGCATAAAGCCCGCCGCGATTAAACAGCCCGGTTAACGATTCGGGCAACAGACTTTGAGCTGAAGTTAGCATGCTGATATCAAAGCCCAGGTATAAGGTTTGAAACACATCCGAGATGCTGACATTTTGTAAAATCAGCGCGAGTACACAGGCAAGCATAGATGACAACACTAAGGTTGGTAGTGGCGGAACTTTTTTTAGCGCGCCGAGCAACACTATCAGCGGCGGCAGCAATAACAAAATATCCAGAGTAAACAGCACTGATATGCCATTTAATGTTTGTTCCAGCAAGCTGACATTCGTCAGAGCATCTTGGGAAACGCCAACGGTTGCCGGATAACAATAATCCAGTAACGCGAAACCAATAGCGGCGAGCAGGGCAGATGGAAAAGTTGTCACCAGCATAGACTCAATGTGTTGATAAACATCGATATTTACCGCGATTGCCGCAATATTTGTGGTGTCGGATAATGGAGACAGCTTATCACCAAAATAGGCACCACCGACAATCGCCCCGGTAGTGATTGCCAGATCCGCATTGATAACCTTGGCAACCGAAATCAGCACTAAACCGATAGTGGCGATCGAGCCCCAGGAAGTGCCAGTGCATAATGAAAAAAATATCGGAGTAATAAACGCTACCAGGTAAATATGCTCGGCAGAAATGATTTTTAAGCCGTAATACACCAGGTAAGGTATAGTGCCTGAAATCATCCAGCTGCCAATTAACAGCCCGATGGCAAATAAAATCAGCAAGGTCGGCAGTGCCTGGGAAAGTTTTGTCGTAATTGCCGTTAAAATTTCCTGCCATTGATAGCCAAGAGCAAGCAAATAACTGATGGCGATAATTGCAGACAGTAAAAAAATAATCTCCAGCGGTAGCGCTGTTTGTTGCCAGATAATTGGCCGAACAATCAAACCATAGCCAATCATCGCGACTAGTATGCAAATCGTCAGCAGGCTATGAATAAATTTTGCGCGTTCGGCCATAAGGATATTACTCGTTAGTTGTTTTGGCTATCGGAGTTAAGCGCGCCGCCCAACCGCCGTTAGCGGCTAATTGGATGCTGAGGTTATCATTTTTATTCACTATCAAATGCTTTATTTGATAGTCACTGGCGTATCTGTCAGCGTTAATGCCGTCTTGGAAAATAGCCAGCTGGTAATCGCCAGCGCTTAAAAAAGATAAATCAATCGAAAAATCTTTTGCGATTTCATTATTTATCGCGCCGATAAACCAGTTATCGCCTGATCGCCGGGCACTAATAATATGATCGGACATCTTAGCTGCGATAATCCGCGTTTCATCCCAAACGGTTGGAATAGCAGCAATAAAGCGGGTCGTTGCCGCTTCTTTTAAATAATTAGACGGGCTATCGGCCAGCATTTGCAGCGGACTTTCGTAAATCACATACATGGCAACCTGATGGGCGCGGGTGGTTTTACTCATTGGCCGCTCAAAATTAATGGCGAAATTTTTCGGCTGGCGGTTAATCATGGCGCCGGGCGTATAATCCATGGGACCTGCGACCATACGGATAAATGGCAAGGTCAAATTGTGTTTGGCGCTGATATAATCTGCCCATTTATTATGCTCTAAGCCTCGAACACCTTCGCGGGTAATAACATTAGGATAAGTGCGTCTAAGACCCGCCGGTTTATAAGAGCCGTGGAAATTAACCAGCAACTGACGTTTGGCGGCCTGCTCGGCAACTCGCCAATAATACTGCACCATGGCCTGATCATCGCGCTGCATAAAATCGACCTTAATACCGGCAGCGCCCCAGGATTGATACGTATCTAACGCCAGTTCGAGCTGTTTGTCCAAGGTTTGCCAAATCACCCATAAGATCACATCGACGTTTTTACTTTTGCCGTAGCGAATAATTTCTTTTACATCGATACCCGGTGAAATTTTCAGCACATTGCCAAGCTGATACCAGCCTTCGTCAAGTAGGATATATTCAAGGCCATAATCGGCGGCAAAGTCGATGTAATATTTATAAGTTTGAGTATTAATGCCGGATTTAAAATCAACGCCGTAAATGTTATTGGCATTCCACCAGTCCCAGGCAACTTTGCCAGGCTTGATCCACTCAGGTTGAGCGATTTTATTCGGCGCTGCCAGTAAAAAACTCAGCTGATTGGTTAACAGTGCTTTATCATCTTGTGCTAACACCATGATCCGCCAGGGAAAATTAAACGTATCGCTTGAAGCATTTAACGCTGGATACTGCGCCAGATAGTCAGCACGTTGGTTTATCATTTCATTTCTGTCTGAGTTTGGCTTTAACTGGCTTTCCAACACAAAGTGCGGGAAGATCGCACTTAAGCTGTTTGCCTGATTGCCTTTTATCCACATGCCAGGATAATTTTCCAATGCGCTTTCGGTGAGTACTATTTTACTGTTTTTCGTTGCCACCATTAATGGCAGGCTGGCAAATTGCTGGTCGCTGATATTGGATAATCGGGTTTGCTGATACAAGCGTTCATTGTGGGAAATAAAGCTTTTTTCTTCCGGAAAATAGACTTTATGGTTAGCGGTAAAGTTAAAATCCGCAATTTCCTTTATTACCTTAAAGGAGGATGCCTGATGGCTGATAAAACGATAAGCGACACCGTCATCATAGGCTCTAAATATCAGTGAGAGCTGGTGGTTAAAATTTAGCGTAAGTTCGCTAAAGTTCTCCGCTATTTGCGCAGATTTTTGTTTAACCACAGGCGTTACCATGCGGCTAATATTTCGCGTTTCGCTATTTGTCAGCAAATATTGCTTGATGGTTTTATCGTCAGCGGCAGCAATTGACATCCAGGCTAGCGCCTCTTTTGTTAGCAGCTGACCGTGATAATTGACCGAATAGCGTACCGGCAGTTGCTCAGTGATTATTTCTGGCACCTCAATGTGAAGCTCAGTGTGTTTATCCGGCGAAGTTAAGACAAATTGTGTCGCTATCGCACTTTGACTGATCCAAAGTAGCACCAAGGCACAATATTTAGCTTTTGAAAGCATTTTTTTCATAATATGACTTACTTTTTATTATTTAAGGTAGCTCAATGTATACAGTCGCTACCTATTAATTATTTTAAATTAACGGTAAATGACGCTTCGCCATCCCATTGAAATGTTTGTTGGTCGCCGGAGGCTTGACCCACTGTAACGCTAAAGTCTTGTTTATTGTTATTACTAAGACTGTTACGTTTGACACAAATATTAAAATCACGGTTAAACGCCTGAACGTGCTTTAAACACATGTTATTCCAGCTGGTTGGCAGGTAAGGCGCCAGTTTAAACGACTTAAAGCCCGTCGGTTCTATGCCGAAAATACCTTCAGTTACTACCCGGGCATAAAGTGCACTTTCCGCTGACAGATGTCTTTGATCGCCTTCTGGCCAGGCTTCAACCGCATAAGGAACGTGATCGCCTAATAAACGTTTGCGTGAATAATATTTAAAATAACGCATTGCTGTATCCGTTTCTTTCGCGGCGAAGATGCCCCGAAACGAATAAAGGGTTGCCCGATCCCAAAAAGTTTTATTGCCGGCCTCACTGTAAATACCGTTTTCATTCCACAGCTGTGGAGAAAGCAAGGCGGCCAAAGTGCCTTGTTTGCGGGTAAACACTCCCATGGTTAGTGGCAGTGAAATCCAGGCTCTGAGTTTTTTATTGCCGTCAAAATAACGATAAGTGTCAAAGCCCTGAACATTGGCGCCAAAGTATTGTTCAATATTGGCTAATAAGCTGTTTGCATCTGCGAGTTGCTGCTTGGCCTTGGCTATATGACCAAGCTCGTTATTGAGATAGCTGGAACTGATTAAAGCGCCGTAGGCCAGCATATTGGTACTTAAGTTATAATCACCTGCCGGAAAACGGCCTTCGAGTTCATCACTGTCGGAGGCAATGACACCATGGGTCGATAATTTTCTTTGATTAAAGGCTAGGCACCAGTCAATAAGTGGTAGCAGGGCATTTGCCTGAGCTTTATCTCCATAAGTTAACGCAAAACGACTAGCACCATAGGCGATCATTGAACAATCACCTCTATCACCTGCGCCGTTCCAGATATCAACGCCTTCAGCAATAATAGATGATGGGATTGGCGTATACTCGTTGTTTATAAAGCGTGCGAAATGTCTAAAGCTGTTTATTGCGGATTGATTACCATTGTGATTGCCAAGAAACGGGAAAAACGGGTTGATGTATTCTGCCTGGTCATTCGCCCAAATCGCTGCGTAATAACGGCCGCCCCCCGGGCCATGCATTAAACCGCCTTTGGTTCTAAAAATACTTTCTGCGGCGCGCAATTTGGCAAATTCAAACATCTTATTAACTATCGGATCTGGCGTTTCCAGTACCAGCTTTTGTTTCAGTGATTGCACATACTGCTGGCGCTTATTGAGCTCCAGCTCTGGGTGAAACTCCTTGCTTTGTCCAGATTTTGTCGCAAAGTAATTGACAAAAAGCGCTTTGTTGCTGCCGGGCGTTAAAGTAAAACTGCCACTGCTGACGCTTTTTGCCTCAATCGCATAGCTGCCGTAAACCCCTTTATTTTCTAAGGTTTGCTGCAAGTAATGTAAATCTGAAGTTTTGATGGTTACCGATTTTTTGCCATGGTTAATAAACTTGATGCGTTCAATAATTAACGGCTTAGTGGTACTGGGGGACAGGGTTCTGGTGATACTCACCTCAGGAGTTAATGAGCTGGTAAGCTGTAAAGTGCCGTCAAAATTCACCTCTGTTAGCCGCTCAGCGGTTACCAACTGACCGTCAAGCCAAATGCTGGGTGAGACATCTAATGGGAATTCATGAATTAAACTGGCATGGGTGTCGTTAGGTATGGTTCGCAGCATAGGCCAGACGACCTTTCGCTTCAGGGTTAAATTGCCTTGCTGATCGCTGCCGTAATAAATGATGCCGGAAACCTGCTCACCACTAAATTCTAGGTGATCCTGATGACTTCCATTAACTTGCCAGTTAATCCCTGAGTTATTGATTGTCCAACGATTATTAAGCTGATCTGCTAAATCATTAAGCGGGTCTTTCTTGATGAATGCACTGGCCGGCATAGCGGCTGCGATTAGTAGTGCGAGGCTGATTTTTTTTAACACTGAGCTTCTCCAAACGTGTTAATAAGTCAAAATGTTTCAGCTATTGGAGCATATTGCAGCAAACGAACACTTGTCGTTATTCAATAAAGTTCTCCGAAAAACTAACATTTATATTGGCTAGCTTTGATTGCTAATGGCTAAATGCTTCCTGACGAAATTTCTGCGGTGACATGTGAAACTCCCGCTGAAATATGTCGTAAAACCTGCTGATCGAGCCAAATCCGGCTTCTAACGCAATATTTAATACTGCCTGGTTGGTATCGATTAACAATGCCTGGGCATGTTGCAACCTTAGTTTATTGATATATTGCTTGATCGAAATCCGCATCACCTGGTTAAACAGTTTCATCGCGTAATTGGGGTGTAGCCCCGTGTGTTTGGCGACATCATCGACGGTGATTTTTTGATCGTAATGATCGGCGATATAGCGCAAGATCACCTGAATATGCGACAGGCTTTTTACCAGTGACTTGCTTTCTCCTTGTTGATCGTATTGGCTGAGATGAAAACTGCTGTATGACTCTAGCGACATACGTCTGATGCGGTTTCTAATTTCATCAATTACCTGCAACATCAAATGATCTTGCCCTTGCTCAAGATCGTGTTGCCACATCAAGGTGGAATGTTCATCGGTCGGGTGTAAACTATTGGCTACTAATACTTCGCCGTTTAACAATTGATCTAGAAATGCCTGCGGTAATTTCCATGAAAGAAATGCCGATAACGGAATATAGATATTAACCATTTCACCATCACCGTAGGCTGCGGTCATTTGATGGGGGATAGATGCCCAGAAAATAATCATTCTGCCTTCGGGGACGGTAATTTTTCTGCCATTAATTAAATAGTCGGCGGAGCAGTTAAACAGATAATTGATTTCGATATGTCCATGCCAATGGCTGTTCTCCATCACTTCCGGTTTATGGCGCTGAAAACCGAAATTATTTTCATGACCTTGGATGGTCAGCGGGCTTTGAGGATTAAATTTGATCCGGTTTATCCAATCTAACATCAGACTATCTCAATAGGTTGTGCTATTGAAAAAATAATGCAAATTTTATTTGTATACAATATAAATGTTATTTTTCGGGAACAATTAGCTGAAAAATAGGAAAGCAGGATAATAAAAAAGGCGGGCGCTTAACGCTGCACCCGCCTCGGTTGTGATTTTAGTTAGAGAGCAACTAAAACTTATAACGAATACCCACCGAGTATCGGCGACCGTAACTGGCAGAACTTAAGCCGTAGTGTCCCTCAGAAGCGCCAGCGGTTAACATTTCGGTATTAATCGCATTAACACTGATATTGTCTTCCGGATCGAGCAAGTTATTGCCATCGGCGGTAATGCGCAGGTTTTCTGTGACATCATAGGCAAGGCTGATACTCAAGCTTTCCCAGTTAGTGGCATTGGCCTGTTCATTATCTGTCCAGTCAAAGGTTTGATAAGTCCAGTGCCAAGCTTTGTGGGCGTTATAACCCGAGCGCTTGTTATAGGCGATATTCGCGCTAAAGCCGTGTTGCTCATAAAACAAATTGATATTGGACTGAGTTTTCGATAACCCCCAGAATGGAATTTCATGACCTTCACCGTCTTTTTCACCGGATGAGCTGTTGTTATAAGTATAGTTGGCTGAGATCCCGAAACCGGCAAACGCCTGTGGTAAAAACTCATCAAAGGTTTGATACCAGGAAATTTCATAACCGCGGATCAGTGCCTTATTTTCATCGTCGTTATAGGGACGGGTTACCTGAAACTCTTTACCTGCAATAGTTTCGCTGGTAATTTCATCTTTAACAAATGCGCTCAACTCTTTGAAAAAGCTGGCAAAGGCTAAATTGCCGGTTTCGCTGTAATACCACTCTAGCGCAGTATCAAACATTTTCGCGCTATAAGGTGATAAGCCAGGATCATTTTCATAGAGGCTACGCTGTGAACGGGCATCGCCATCGGCGGTGATAATAGGGTTATAGGAAGTGATCGGCCGTAATTGTTCCAGGCTTGGTCTGGCAATCGCTTTTGACGCTGCCAGGCGCAACACCACATCCGATGTTAATAAAAGTTTAAAGTTAGCACTTGGTAATACTTCTGAATAACTGCCGTTAAAGTTGACTAATACTCTGTCTAGCCAGGCATCATTTGCCGGCAATCCGTTGTCGCCAAATACCAAATTAGCCGGGTCTTGCGAATAACCGTGAGAAGTTACATCGGTTTTTACATAGCGAATACCGGCGTCCAGCATATAAGGCAGGCCAAATAATTGGTCTTCAATTTTTGCTTCAACATAGGCGTGGATGGTTTCTTCTTTGACCGCAAAGCTGTCGCTGCCAGATTTGACAAGTTTTGGGATCACCTCTTCATAGGCGACAGGATCGAGCTTTTGGTAAAAATCATACAAGGCATCTACATCAATACTGGCCCAGCTCGATGGCACATTAGCATTACCGCCAAAATTATCACCATTGCCCGGAACAATCACGTTATCCGGTAAGCGCCACATTTCCTGACCGCCAATAAATACCGTTTCGGCATCAAAAGTCGGGTTAATGGCATTCATAAAATCAAGCGCAAAAATAGAGCCGTTTTTCGGACTGTAATGCACCTTGTCCTTTTCCTGCATATTGTAACCAGCACCAAAATACAGCTCAGTGACTATGCCGTCGCTAAACTCATAAGTGCCATCAAGGACAATACGGGTGGTCTTATCTTTGATGTTATCGCCGTCGATGCGCGAGTAATGGGCGCCGTATTTGGCGTTTTCGTCGAGCGCCTGTGATAACCAGATATCCGGCATTGCCTGACCGTTATCAAAGTTGATTGACGCAGCATCAACACCGGCGCGCACCACGACAAATTTGGTATCGCCGTCATTTTTATTTTCCGCTTCAGAGTGCGAGGCATCAACATTTAACGTTAACTGGTCGTGAACCCAGTTTGCATTTAACCCTAACTGATAAGTGTTGCTTTTTCGCGGGTTACTGTCTTCAAGGAGCTCTAAGGTCGCGTCATTCCAGGATGCGGAGTCTAAAAAGCCGTCGCTGCCGACATTAAATTCCGTGTACTCACCGAAAGGCCCCCAAGACCTTGGCATTGCCAGTGATAACACTTTGCCACTGGCCTCAATATCATAAGTGGTATAGAGGGCGTCGAAATTAATATCCAAATTGTCGGTTGGCAACCATTGCAGGGCGACTGTGCCGCCCATGCGCTCACGTTCAGAGCGATTCATGTTGATCTTTGGATAACTCGGGCTGCGAAATATATCATCGCTGGTACTGCCGTCAGGCATAGGGGCATTGTTGCCGATATCACCATAAGTATTATCCTGCCACCAAGAAGAGAAATAAGAATCGTAACGAGACGTGGTTTTGGTATGTACCAACGAGAGCAGGGCGCCAAAGGTGCCATTATCATAGGTATCACTGATCAAAAAGCTGGTTTTAGGGTTAGTTGCCTCGGCGCGCTCGTTATAATCTGCTTTAACCGAAACGCTCAGCGCTTCGCCAAGATCTAACGGCTTACGGGTAAAAATATTGACCACACCACCAATGGCGCCTTCCTGTAATTTCGCTTTTTGAGTTTTATGAACTTCAATTTTGCCAACCAGTTCAGAGGCAATCACATCATAGTTAAAATCGCGACTGGCATTGTCTGAAGCGAGTTTACGACCGTTAAGGCTAGTGATGTTATAGTCGCCGGTTAAACCGCGAATAGTAATGGTTTGTCCTTCACCGTTACTGCGGGTGACACTGATCCCTGGAATACGCTGCAAGGCTTCAGCAACATTTTCATCGGGAAACTTGCCGATATCTTCGGCGACTAAGGCATCAACCACGTTATCGGCCATCTTTTTAATACTTTGTGCTTCTTTTAAGCTGCTGATAATGCCGGTGACCTCGATAACTTCGACTTCTTCTTGATTCTTTTCCGTTTTATCATCGTCATTATTAATTTCTGTGGCAAAAACCGAACCACACAAGGCCGCAGAAATTGCCAGGGTTAGAGCTTTCACTTTCATTTTGATCTTCCCAAATTTGTCAATTATTAGAATTATGTTTTTAAGGCGTATTCATACGTTGATGAATAAAACGCCAATTTATAGTGACAAATAAGCGCAAGTGACTTCCTCCAACAAAAAGTTATTTTTTACCTAAAAAATAACTTTCTCTATGGTTAATGGCTGGGTGAATTAACAAAATTCTGCCTGGTAAATACCCAATCAGGATAAAAACTAGCCAAACAGCAGTTAAGACGGGATAAATTTAAAAAAAATTCTTTACAAACAAACAGCGACTCTTTAATATTCGCAGCGCTTTCCAGGAAGCAACTACATTATGGTGAGATGGCTGAGTGGTCGAAAGCACCGGTCTTGAAAACCGGCAAGGGTTTGTAGCCCTTCTAGGGTTCAAATCCCTATCTCACCGCCATATTCAGTACAAAACCCCAGCAGAAATGTTGGGGTTTTTGTCATTTTAGGCGATAAAATAATGCAGGGTTTGTAGTACAACACCTTAACCAGAGTTCAAATCTCTATCTCACCGCCATATTCAGAAAAGCCCGATTCGAAAGAATCGGGCTTTTTGCTTTCTAGGCGATTAAAAATCATTAAATTGTAATAATCTATTAATATTTGTTTGAATATTAATCAAATACGAAAACTATAGTTTATAGTTAAAGTTAAGCATTATACCAATTTGATTAATAATTTTCTCACTCAGCGAGAATTAAAAGGCTTAGAGGCAAGGCGTTGATTGCCAAGAATGGTTATTCCCTTGTTTAAATCAACAACACTGCATATAAGCCTTTTAAACTCGCCCTTTGGGAGCTTGTTAGCAGCGCGATAACTGCTGAAAATTTACTTGATGTAGAGTGACTATATCTGTGCAAATTTTATTTGTTCTCACACTGCTAACATAGCTCTGAGTTGACTAAATAATTAGTCAATTTGGTATTAAATCGACGTATTAGCGGGGGTCTTATGTTTGCGCTATGTTCTAAAGCTATTTTTCGGCTGCCAGTAGCAGTGTTGATGTTACTGTTAATCTCCTGTCAAACCACAACATCCAATCAAAAAGTAGCGGTTAATACCGCGTTGTATTTAGATCAGGCTTTTCCTAATTACCAAAGATATAACATAGAAAGCGAACAGGATATTTTTGCTATCGACCAAGAGATGAAAGCTATGGTCAAAGATAAACTATTAATTGTCAGAGATAGTAAAAAACGAGCCCAGGCGTTATTAAAACAATTATTTGCCAAAGAAAACATTAATTTAGCGTATCAAAACTTGGCTAATCTCACCGCGATAGAAGCTTATCACAGCGGCAAAGCCAATTGTATGTCGTTAACGATAATGGCCTATGCGTTGGCTAAAGAAGCTGAGCTAGATGTTAAGTTTCAAAAGATTCAGGTTCCTGAATACTGGACCAGAAACGGTCAATACAATATGTTAACCGGGCATGTCAATCTGCTGCTAACCGAGCGGCCAAATCCCGGACAAATGATCATTTATGGTAAGAAATTATTGCAAATTGATTTTGATCCTGATTTATACAAAAGTGCCTTTCCGAAAACCATCATCACTAAGCCTATGGTAATGGCGATGTTTTATAATAATAAAGGCGCAGATGCCATAGTGGCTGAGCAATATGATTTAGCTTATGCCTACTTTAAGCAAGCCACGCAAGTTGCCCCGCAGTTCTCATCTGCCTGGGGAAATTTGGGGATCTTATATCGATTGAGTCAACATTATGATCTGGCAAAACAAGCATATAATTATGCGATAGCGCTTGATAACGACAATTTAAGTGCCCTAGGAAACCTGGCGTTTTTATTAAAATCCATGGGAAACCGCGCACAAGCCGAAGAAATTGAAGACTTATTACATAGTAAGCGTATTAAAAACCCTTACTATCACGCTTTGCTTGGCGATGAAGCGGCGTATCGTGGCCAATACCAACAGGCGCTAAAACACTTTAAAAAAGCGATAAAAATGAATCATAGAGTGCATGAGTTTCATTTTGGTCTGGCAAAAGTCTATTACGCATTAAATAAAATCGACCGGGCAGAAAATGAGATGCAGAAAGCGATTTTATATAACAAGGCAGATCAAATAGATTCTTTGTATGTTGCTAAGCTCAACTTTTTAAAACAAGCTAGCCTCAGTGATTAAAGCTTTTATTGTTCGTTGCTGGTGGCTGTTACTAATAACCGCTTGCCAAACTCATCAGCAGCAGGCATCTTTGCGCTTTAGCCTAGATGAGCACTATTTATTATCGACATATCAGCAATTGTCATCCGAGCAATTTTCCGGACGAAAAGTAGGCACTTTCAGCAGTCGGCTAGCGCAGCAATATTTAATTCAGCAGATGCAATCTTTAGGGTTAACACCATTTAACGGTAGCTATTTTCATCAGTTTAGTTTTACTAATCTTACTGGTGAGCAAATAACAGCTGGCAATCTTGTTGCAGAACTTAGGGGAAATAGTAATAGCCAGCAGTTTATTGTGTTAACGGCGCATATGGATCATTTAGGCCAGCAGGGTAGTCATATTTATTACGGCGCCGATGACAATGCATCCGGCTGCTCCGCACTGTTGGCGATCATTAAAAAGCTCAGCATTCTCCCTGAGCAGTTAAAGCATAATATCTTAGTTATTTTTACTGATGGCGAAGAAAGCGGCTTAAAAGGAGCTAAGGCGTTTTTACAGCAGAACCCGCAATTAGTGCCCAATATAAAACTTAACATTAATTTAGACATGCTGGCTGGCAGCGCTGATAGCCGCTATTTACATTATTTAAGCAGAAACCTTAATAAGATTCTGAATAAGCAACATCTTGCTACATTTAAACAACAGCAGGCATATCAGGGTTTTCCTGTGCTATATGGATTTAAACGCCACTTAATCTATAAAAACAAGCATGTTCGCTGGTTAAAAGCCAGTGATCATTATGCCTTTCACCGTCAGGGAATTCCCTTTATTTATTACGGTGTCGGTGTGCATAATAATTACCACACCCGGCGTGATACGTTTGAAAATAGCAATAAAATTCTGTTAATTCAGTCAGCTAACACTATTTATCATCAGCTGCTCTTGTTGGATCAATTGATTTAAAAATTTCTCTTATCAAAATCTAACAATTCATAATTCATGGCGTTATAATGTTACTTAACTATTTGGTCAATTTTTTGGTATTAGAATGAATAAGCGTTTCATTACCGCACAAGAGTTATTAGAAGACTCATTTCGCGTTGCAGCAAAAGTCTATGAAGATGGTTTTCGCCCTGATTATATCGTTGGGATCTGGCGTGGTGGCGCACCGATCGGCATTGCTGTGCAGGAATATTTTGATTTTAAAAAGGTAGAAACTGATCATATTGCGGTTCGTACTTCTTCATATTACGGCATCAATCAGCAAAGCAAGGAAATTAAAGTACACGGTTTGCACTATATTATTGAAAATGCCAATGCCGATGACAGTTTGTTAATTGTTGATGATGTCTTTGATTCCGGTCGTAGTATCGACGCCTTGATCAAACAATTAAAACTGTTAACCCGTAAAAATATGCCTGGCGATGTTCGTATTGCCTGTCCTTGGTATAAGCCTACCAACTCAAAGGTCGAATTAGTGCCTGATTACTATGTACATGAATCGGATGAATGGCTGGTTTTCCCACATGAATTATCTGGCTTAACGCCGGACGAGATTTTGCAAGGAAAAACAGATCTCGCCAATATCAAAGAACTGTTTATCTAAAGCAGAGCTTTTACTCTAGCAAGTTTCATCAAAGCATAATAAGGTTTTATTATGCTTTTTTTATTTTAGGACGAAACAAAGGATATTACCCGGTTATGCGTCATTTATTGTTGTTATTCTTAGTGTTTTTTTCGATAAAAAGTGTTGCGCAAAACCCTGTGCTAGTGATTTCTATCGACGGCTTTGCGTATCATTATTTAGCGAAATACCAACCGAAAAATATCCTTGGATTAATGGCAAACGGCGCAACCATTAATGGCTTAATACCATCTTTTCCGTCAAAAACTTTTCCAAATCATATTACGCTCGCCACTGGTGTTTATCCCGCTGAGCACGGCATAGTACACAATAATTTTTACCACCGCGGATTAAAGCAACACTATAAAAAAGGCGCGGCGAAAGACCATAGTGAGTGGCTAACGGCAATGCCAATTTGGAGCCTGGCAGAGCAGCAGGGCATTAAAACTGCTGTCTACTTTTGGCCGGAAGCAGAAGCCAAAATAGCTCAACCTAGACCGAGCTATTTAGTGCCATACAAACACAATACGCCGAGCGAAAATGGCATGGCACAGATCTTTCGCTGGCTAGCTTTGCCAAAAGCCCAACGTCCTGAACTCATCATGAGCTATTTTTCTGTGATTGATAACGTTGGCCATAAATATGGCGTGGAATCAAAAGAATTGGCGCAGGCGATTATAAAATTTGATCAACAGCTCGGACAGTTACTAAATAAAGTCAAACAAGAGTTAGCCGTTACTCCAACGATTATTTTAGTGTCCGATCACGGCATGGTGAACATTAACCAGAGCGGCGAGATTTACTGGCCAAATTTAGTTAAGCCATTCAAACAGCTTCATGTGGTTAACGGGCAAACCCAGCTCTATGTTTATGAAAAAGATCAACAACGGCTTAACGATGTCCGATCACATTTACTGAGTTTACCCCAAGCTAAGTCATTTAATGTTTATCAAAAGGCTGACTATCCAAAACATTGGCACTTTGATCAAACAAGTAGCGCCATGCCTGATTTAGTCGTTGATGCCATTGCACCGGCGATTTTTGTCGAAAAGTTCAGTATTTATGGCGGTGCGACTCATGGCTTTGATGCTAAAACGACGCCGTCGATGAAAGCGATTTTTATTGCCAATGGTTCGAATATCACCTCTGGCGTTAGCTTAGCAGAATGTGAAAATATCCACGTGATGCCGTTTATTGCGCATTTATTGAATATAAAGTTACCGCTAAGCTTTAATAATCGCCCTAAATCATTAACGCCGCTGGTTTCACCTTAGCTAAAAAGTTGAAAATTTTATAAAAAAGTCGGTAAATTACAGGTTTACTACTTTCTTTTTGTAGTAAAAATAGGGTATTTTGTTAGCAAGGTTAACAAATAACTAAAACTAGATGTACAGTACCTATATTGCTCGTCAAGCAATTCTTGATCGCCATTCAAAAACTATTGGCTATGAACTACTGTTCAGGGATAGTCCTGAAAATAAGTTTCCTGAAATAGATCAAGATGTTGCCAGTTCTAAATTAATTATTCAAAATCACTTGCAAGGTGATATTCAAGCCATCAGCTTAGGTAAGTTGGCGTTTATCAACTTTACCGAAAAGTGTTTGATCAATAAATATCCGCTAATGTTTGACAGTCAGTCGATAGTGATCGAGCTGGTTGGGCACTCAACACCAACCGAGCGCTTAGTTAAAATTCTTAAATACTACAGCGAAAAAGGCTACCGAATTGCGTTAACCGAATATGATGTTAATGATCAATGGGACGAACTATTCCCTTATTTATCAATTATTAAAGTAGATATTGAGCAAATCAATCCGAAACGCTTACAGCCTATTATTCAGCGTATTAAACCTTACAATATCAAGCTGGCCGCGGAAAAAGTAGAAACTAATTATCAGCTCCAGGCGCTAGCCGAAGTGGGTTTTAATTATTATCAAGGCTACTTTTATCACGAGCCAGAGATCATTGAAGGGCAGACCCTGGCGCCAATCAAAACCCAGATGCTGAATTTGATCAGTGAAACCTTTAATACGCCACTCGATTACAACAAGATTGCCGAAATTATCAGTCATGATGTTAATTTAACTGTTGGCCTGCTGAAAATGGTCAACAATGTCGGCACAGGTACCCGAGTGGAAATCACTTCATTAAAACAGGCTACCGCCTATTTAGGTGAAGAAAAACTCAAACAGTTTGTCACCATTTTAGCCTTATCTAAACTTTCAACGGAAAAAACCGACGAAATTACCAAGCAGGCATTGATCACCGCGAAATTAATGACCTCGATTGCCAACCATAGCATCTTTAAAGAAGTCAGCGATTTTGCCTTTATCACCGGGCTATTGAGCGCAATCGAAGTGATTTTGCGTATGCCGATGGATGAAATCGTCAAAACCATGCCATTAGCCTCGCCGATAGTCAAAGCACTAGTCAATAAAGACGGGCCACTTGGCGAACTATTATCTTTAACCACTGACTACATCACAGGTAACGGTGGCAATGTTAATACGCTAATCGACACTTATGGTTTAAATAAAGACTTTATCCATAAAGAATTTGTTGAAGCCAGCCGCTGGTGCCAAACACTCGACCTTTAAATTAACTCTGAAGCAGGATAGATAACTACAATGCTTAATCTATCCTGCGTTATCGCTACTGCACGCTATCTATTCTCTAATTCATTTAATCTTTAGTAGTCAATAAAATCTTTTGCTGCCAATAACATGGTTGTTTTTCTCCGATGGCATAAATTGTAATCATAAACTAGACTGTGGCTTATAGGGTAAAAGTCAAATGACATAGCGATATACTTTAAAAACATTGGGAATGAAAATGATAGACAGGAAGTCTTTAGCAGTAAAAATCGCCTCAGGATACCTAATTGCTATTATAGTGTTAACCATAGTTGTGCTATTTAACCTATATCGTAGTTCAGAGTTACAATTGGTTGCCAGTGATATTGTTGAACACCAGGTGCCAGGCGTTAATGCAAGTCTTGATGTTGTTATTAATGTTGAACATTCTTTAAGTGCAATACGTGGCTGGGTTGCCCTTGGTGAATCAAAATATAAAGATGAACGGCAACAAGCCTGGAAAGGCATAGACCATGCGTTTCAAAAACTAAACACTATCGCACGTCAAAATGATAATCGTTATTTACTCTCTGATCTTAACGTTCTGCAATCAGATCTTGAACAGTTAAGATCCTATCAGCAAGATGTTGAACAAATTGCTCATACCCTAGAAAGCAAGCCTGGATTAAAAATGTTGACCAGCCAGGTTGTCCCTTTAACCAATAAATTGATTAAGTTAACAACGCAATTAATTGACGAAGAGTCCAAGAAAAGCCAGATAACACCTGAATTACAGAGGCTATTAGCCAAATTTCGTTTTCAATTTGCACAATGCATTTCTGCATTACGTATTTATTTGATCACTAATCAAGAAGCCTACCTCAGTGAATTTGATAATAACTGGGAGCAAAATGAACAGGTAGCGTTGCAACTACAAAACTTAGTGTCAAGGATGAGCAGCCAACAAAAAGTATTACTGCAGGAGTTAATGTTAGTCAGAGATGAGTTTATTCAATATCCGGATCAACTGTTTGACTATCGGCAAAGCCCCGAGTGGGATCTGGCAAAACTTCGTACCAATAGTTGGATAGGTCCATTAGCAGAAAAAATTAAGAATCAGATAAATGCAATTGTTGCCACTCAAAATCGTTCGATGCAAGGAGGCTTTGAGTCAATGCTTACAGGTTTTGACCTCTCGATAAATTTAGGTATAGCGCTATTGTTGCTAGGTATAGTGTTATCAACCGCACTGGTGTTTGTGTTAATTCAGTTGATAGTTAAACCGGTTAACCAGGTTATTGCAGCGGCAAATCGCATCTCTCAGGGAGATTTTAGTGTTGAAGTTGATATTTCCGGCACCTTAGAAACAGAACGCCTTGGGGTAGCGCTCAAAAATATGACGCTGTTTCTAAGGCGTATTGCAAATCATGCTACCTTGCTTGCCCAAGGAAATTTCGATGTTGAATTCACTCCCCAAAGTGAACAGGATCATTTAAGTCAGGCACTGTCTAGCATGACTCAACATTTAAAAGAAAATCAGCAGCGCAATGAGCAACAAAACTGGCTTAAAAGTGGTATAGCCACCATAACAGATAAATTAAAAGGCATTGAAGAGCTCGAGCAGGTATGTCATCAAGGGTTAGAAGTGATTGCCCATTATCTAAAAGCGGATGCTGGTGCGCTGTATCTGTGTGATCAGCAAAGTTGCCATTTACTAGCTGGTTATGCCTTTACACTTGATGGCCAAATGAAAAAAAATTATCCCATGGGGCAGGGGTTGGTCGGTCAGGCGGCATTAAAAGCAGCGCCATTAACCTATCATTTTAAAACTCCTGATGAATCCTTATTGAAAATTCATACTGGCTTGGCTGATGTTAGCGCCACTCATGTCGTTGTAAACCCTATTAGTAACAGCCAGCTCAGTAATAACCAAGTAAATGCGGTGATCGTTCTTGCGTTAGCGCATGAATGCAGTGAACTAGAACTTGAACTGTTCACCCAAATGTCAGAATCATTAAGTATTAGTATTGACTCTGCTCAATCTCGCGCTAAATTAGAATCTTTGTTGTCTGAATCTCAACAACAAGCTAAAGAACTACAAACGCAGCAGGAAGAATTACGCCTGTTTAATGAAGAACTTGAACAACAAGCACAATCGTTAAAAGTTTCAGAAGAAGAGCTGCAAGCGCAAGGTGATGAACTTAAACAAAATAATCATAGATTAGAGCAGCAAAAGCATGATTTAGAGCAGAAAAATGCTGAAATCAAATCGGCACACCAGGCATTAGAGCAAAAAGCGGAAGAGCTTGATCAAACAAGCCAATTCAAGTCTGAATTTATGGCGAATATGTCGCATGAGTTAAGAACTCCGTTAAATTGCCTGTTAATACTTTCTCAAGCACTGGCAAAAAATCCAACAGACAACCTTGAAGACGAACAAATCAGCGATCTAGAGTTTATTTATCAGTCTGGGCAAACATTATTATCGCTAATCAATGATATTCTTGATTTATCAAAAATAGAAGCGGGTAAACTTGTTCCCGAATTTACCCTAACCAATACCAGTAACTTACTGCAATATTTAGAAAAACTCTTTCATCCTGTCGCTGAGGAAAAAGGAGTAAGTTTTGAGCTTGAGAAAAACACAGATTGTCCTGAAAGTTTTGTCACAGATGAACATAGGCTACATCAAATCCTAAGAAACTTGCTAAGCAATGCCTTTAAGTTTACCCAAAATGGATTCGTTAGGTTAACAATATCAGCAGCTCCTACGGAGTCAGAGCTAAGTGGGCCAGGCATTAAAATAGAAGTCGAAGACTCTGGTATCGGGATAACCCCACAAGCACAAAAGGTGATATTTGAAGCATTTCAACAGGCAGATGGTTCAACCAGTCGATCTTATGGCGGTTCAGGATTAGGGCTCACCATATCAAGAGAACTAGCTTCATTATTGGGAGGTGAAATTTCGTTAACCTCGACATCTGGGGTCGGTAGCTGCTTTAGCTTAACCTTACCTTACGCGCAGCCGCGAGAAGCTGGTGAAGTGACAACCCAACAAAGCAGCCCTGAGGCACTAATAGCTATCGATGACAGAGAAACTATAAAAGTGGGTGATAAAGCAGTACTTATCGCAGTAAATTCGACAATATTTGCACAAGAGATAAAATCTGTCGCCCGGCAGCAAGGGTTTTATTGTTTACATGCAACAACAGGTCAACAAGCGTTAGCATTAACGCAACAATATCAGCCAAAAGCAATAGTACTTGACTTAGAATTCCCTGACATTATTGGCATTGATGTATTAAATAAATTAAAAGCGACACCAGAAACCGTCAACATCCCCGTTCATATTATTGCTCGTACCCAAGAACACGTGACATTAATGCGCCAGCAGGCAATAGAGGTTATCGCACAACCTATTGATAAAAATAAACTCAAACAAATACTGGGCAAGTTTACAACGTTAATACAGCAAAATATTCAAAAAGTACTCTATCTAGGAGCCCCGAATCAAGAAAACAATGAAATTATCGAAACTATTGAGCAGTTAGGTACCTCTGTTTCAGTACTCATCTATCCAAAGAATAAAACCCAATGGCAAGCACTCAACCGTCAGCTGGCTGAGCAGCACTATCAATGTTTAATATTAGACGTTAATCAACATCAATTAACCGCGAATAAAGAGTTACAACCATTACAACAACTTGAGTATAAACATGCTTTGCCACCTCTTATCATCTATCGCCACCTAGAATTAAGCGAATCGGTAACTGGGCAGCTAACGGCCTACGCAGCACATATAGATATCCAAAACAGTGAGCAACGTATTAACGATGAAATAGAGTGTTTTTTACACAGTGTAAACGAACACCTGCCAGTCAGCGGTTTAAGTGAATTAGTACAACAAGGCGATATCGATTTAGCTGAACGTAAAATTTTGTTGGTTGATGATGATCTGCGTAATACCTATGCACTTTCAAAAGTATTAAAAAACTATGGTATGGAGATCAATATTGCCGACAATGGCGCACTTGCCCTGGAAAAAATCGACCAGGGAAAACATTTTGATTTAATCCTGATGGATATCATGATGCCGGAAATGGATGGCTATGAAGCAATGCGCAGGATCCGTTCAGATTTTGCGTCTAACGTACCAATAATAGCATTAACGGCAAAAGCAATGTCAGATGACAGGGAAAAATGTATTGAAGCTGGTGCAAACGATTACCTCGCTAAACCGGTAGATATGGAACAGTTACTGACGATGATCAAAGTATGGATTTGCAAATGAAGCTTAATGCACAAGCAATAGAGCAAATAGAAATTGATAGCTTGCTTGATGTTATTAACCGGAGACTAGGTTATGACTTTCGCCATTATAATCGGAGTGCTTTGATCCGTCGGCTTAACAACATCGTTTCGATTGAAGGTGTAAATTCTATTGCAGAGCTGATCCCAAAAGTTTTACACCAGCCGCAAGTTGCCCAACATATTCTTAGTCACATGACTATTGGCGTGACTGAAATGTTTCGTGATCCATCGTTTTTTAGAAATTTACAAGAAAACATTTTCCCATTGCTGCAAGATTTACCATTTTTCAAGGTTTGGCACGCAGGTTGTTCTACAGGAGAAGAAGTTTACTCGTTAGCATTACTACTTGAAGAACATGGTTTGTATCAAAAAGCCAGAATCTATGCCACTGATTTAAATCATAGCGCAATAAACAAAGCGAAACAGGGGGTATTTAATCAAGAAGTTTTGGATAAATGCCAAGAGAATTACCATGCGGCTGGTGGTCGTCATTCTATTAATAATTATATTTTTACCAAATATGGTTCAGCAAAAGTAGATGATTACTTTAAACAACAAGTCACTTTTGCCAGTCATAATTTGGTCAGTGATAGTATGTTTGCCGAAATGCAATTGATCATATGCCGAAATGTGCTGATTTACTTTGATATCGCCCTGCAAAACAGGGTACTGGATCTTTTTAGTCAAAGTCTGTCTGCCGGTGGAATTTTATGTTTAGGGAGTAAAGAATCACTACTAAACTATCAAAATGCGAGCCAATTTGACGTATTGTCCAGACAATCTCGTATTTTTAAAAAACGCGCCTTGGTTAATCAATCGGTAACTCATTATCTGGATGTAGCACAGCATTATGGCTAAATTTACTACCTGCAAAATATTATTTTATTAGCGTTTTAATCACTAGTTATTAGGGTATAAGCACTTTATCAAAGGAGAGATAAGATCATGACAGCCAGCCAATTACTCGTATCTCAAAGTAATCAAACGACAAGTTCAGCTAAGGTGAAAGTATTAATTGTTGACGATAAAAAAGAAAATCATCGCGTATTAGAAACCATTCTTAAAAACCTAAGTGCGGATATTTATAGTGCCTTAAGTGGCGAGCAAGCTTTGTCACTTGCGATACGACATAACTTTGCGGTGATCTTATTGGATGTCATGATGCCAATTATGGATGGCTTTGAAACCGCAACGCTGTTACGCATTAATCAGGAGACCAAATACACGCCTATTATATTTATCACTGCCGCAGATCGCACCGAAGAATTTGAATTTAAAGGCTATGAAGCCGGCGCTGTAGATTACTTATTCAAACCAGTTAAACCAATGACCTTAACCAGTAAAGTTAAGGTGTTTATTGATTTAGAATGCCAAAAACTCAAGTTAAAACAGTCAATGGATGATATTAACCGATTAAAACGACGCAACCAGTTATTATTAAAATCGATTGGCGAAGGGATCCTTGGCGTTGATATTAATGGCCGCATTAATTTTAGTAATCCGGCCGCGCAGCAGCAACTTGGTTTTAAAGAAGCCGAGCTAGAAGGGCGCGACGCATTAACTATTTTATCTGGTGAAGAACAGCAGCAGGAAATTAGCCATTGGCAAAATAGTGCAATCTACAAATATTGTATTCATGGTGAAAGTTACCAACAAAACCAAGCCTTGTTTCGCCGTAAAGACAATAGCGTTTATCAAGCGGAATATATTGCGACCCCCATAGTGAATGACGATCAATCAACAGCTGGGGTAGTACTTGCCTTTCAAGATATTACCTTAAGAAAACAAACAGAAGAACAGTTAGCAAGATTAGCCGAATACGATAGTTTAACCGGTTTGACCAATCGCCATGCGTTTAATCGTCAACTTGAACAATCCATTGCCCGAGCTAAGCGTCATCATCACTCCGTCGCCTTACTCTTTATCGATTTGGATCGCTTCAAACGGGTAAATGATAACCTTGGTCATGAAATGGGAGACATTTTACTGCAAGAAGTCGCACTTCGGTTAAAACAATGTATTCGTGATGGTGATACTATCAGTCGAATTGGCGGCGATGAATTCACTATAGTGCTTGAAAGTATCCATAATGTGCGCAATATCGCATCAGTTGCCGAAAAAATAATTGCTCAGTTAAATTTACCCTTTTTGATCAGAGAACATGAATTGCATATTGGCGTCAGTGTTGGTATTGCCACTTACCCGGATTCAGCTACCGAAGCAGATGCCTTAGTACGTTGTGCGGATATCGCCATGTATAAAATTAAAGAAAAAACCAGCAATCAGTATCATTTTTTTACCGATGAAATGGAGCGAGAAGTTCATGATGCTTTATTATTAGAAGATAAACTTCGCATCGCACTAGAGAAAGATGAATTCCAGCTATTTTATCAACCACAGTTTGATGCGTTAAGCAAAGAAATAGTCGGTATTGAAGTATTGATACGTTGGAACCCTGATGGTGAAGGATTTATACCTCCTGGTCGATTTATTCCTAAAGCAGAAGAAATGGGGTTAATCGTCCCCATAGGTAACTGGGTAATAGATAAAGCGTGTCAACAATTAAGGCACTGGTTAAATGATGGCTTAGTTGATAACAGTATCCATCTGGCAATCAATATTTCGATGCAGCAAATGTTAAATACATCATTAACCAGCCATATACAATCGGCGATCAACCGCCATCAACTTCCTGCTAACTGTATTGAAATAGAAATCACTGAAAGTGTCATGATGGAAGATGTCAATAAGTCGATAGAAATCATACAAGGCCTTCACGAGATGGGGATAAGTATTTCAATTGACGATTTTGGTACAGGTTACTCCTCGTTAAGTTACTTAAGAGTATTACCCTTAGATATGTTGAAAATAGATATGTCTTTTATTCAAACACTTGCCGATAGTGAACAAAATGAAAAAATAGTCTGTGCCATTATTGCATTGGGGCAAACACTAGGACTAAAAGTGATCGCAGAAGGGGTTGAAGAACAGTATCAACTTGAATTTTTGCAACGATATCATTGCGATATTATTCAAGGCTATTTATTTAGTAAACCATTGCCAGTTAAAGCATTAGAAGAATTATTAAACAGTATAAAAAAGCAGACCAACTAGAAATGGAGTAAATAATGAAGCGATTAACTTACTATCGGGTTTTACTCGTTGTTTGGTGCAATGCGGTGTTTAGTGTTCAGGCACAGGATATCCATTATATGGTGATTGAAAAACAAGCACGCCCACTGCAAATCGAAGATTATAATCAAAACCACAGAGGCATAATAACGGATATAGTAAAAAAGGTGTTAGCCAATAACCATAAGCTTAAAATACATACTAAGCCATTTAATGCCATGGTTCAGGAACTGGAAGGAGGGCGCTATCAAAATTGGCTCTGGTACGGAACACCTGCCTGGAAAGGAATACAATCTGCCAATTTATCAAAAATCCCACTATTAACCGTCAGTCACCAACTGGTAACAGCTAAAGAGCATCAATTAGATTTTAATCAATTAGAAGACCTATATGGTAAAACAGCAATTTTATTAAGTGGCTTTGACTACCCAGGCTTAGAAGAACACTTAGGGCCGAATAAAATTAAAGCGCTTTGGGTAAAAAATTATAAACTTGCATTTAAAATGCTTAACCGATTGAAAAAAATAGCATTTTTTGTTGAGATGGATTTAAGGATCAATTACAACTTAAAAAAACTTAACTTATCTACAGCATCATTTAATCGCCAAAGCTTTGCGCAAGTGATACCTGACTTTACGTTATTTTTGGCTTATTCACCCAATATTGATCCTAGTTTATATACAGAAATAGAAAGTGGCGTTGAGCAGTTGAAAAAAAGTGGAACTCTAGCGCAAATTATTAACCAGTATCAGTAGTATTTATATAAACGAGCATTTATGTTGAGTAGTTATCCTCGGCATGGTGCCTAGCATTTTTAACATCAATAAGCAGGATGTAGAAGTATATAAGAACAAAACTTAACCTATAACATCACTTCAGTTAGACAAATATCAGTATGCTTCTACACTTAATAGTACAGTGACAAATCAGGATGAATATATGAACAGGGATGTATTATTTTATGAACCAGAAGATAGTTTTGGTTTTTTATCAAACTTCGCACCATACACAGTTGAGTTTGAACAACGTGTGTGGCCCACCAGTGAACATTGTTATCAAGCCAGTAAATTCACTGATACTAAAATCATTAGTTTAATTCATCAAGCAGAAACAGCCGAAGTAGCGTTTCAACTGAGTAGGGAATTTCAACACCAGATCCGTGAAGACTGGCTGCAAATTCGTTATCAACGCATGTATGAAATTGTCAGAGCAAAATTTAATCAACATAAACGCTTGGCTCATTTACTCGTTGCTACCCAAGACCGCACCATCAAGGAGCATTCACATACAGATGATTACTGGGGAGACGGTGGAGACGATCACGGAGAAAATAAATTGGGTGAAATTTTAATGATCATTCGAGATCAATTAAAACAGTCACCGGCAATTAAGTGTTTACAATATGTCGAATCGTCATCTTTACCCACTCAATGGGGATCATTTACCATGTATGGTTTTATTGAGCCAAAATCAGGGCAAGAACACCTTGCTTTGACGTTTGGTAAATGGTCCGAGCAGGATGTTGTTTTAGCTAGAATACACTCTGAGTGCCTAACGGGAGAAGCATTTACCAGTTTGCGCTGCGACTGTGGACCGCAATTACAGCAAGCAATGGCTGCAATTGCTAAGCATGGTGCAGGTGTACTGGTTTACCTGCGCCAAGAGGGGCGAGGAATAGGGCTGCTAAATAAAATTAAAGCGTATCGTTTACAAGATAGAGGGGTTGATACCGTCGAAGCCAACCACCTGTTAGGCTTTGAAACTGATTTAAGAAAATATGATATTTGTCAGGTGATATTTGAATTCCTAAATATCAACAGCATCGACCTGATGACCAATAACCCAGAAAAGATTGCCGCCGTTGAAAAGATGGGGGTTACAGTCAACAAAAGAATAGAAATGAAACTCACAGTCAATGACCATAATCGAAGTTACTTGCTCACCAAACAAGAGAAAATGGGTCATTTACTTAATAAATATGATATTTTTTAATGATGGCATTAACCAGTTGAAATAAAAGCAAATACTTTGTCCATAAGGAATTTGTTGAAGCCAGCACGCAGGTGCCAGACGTTAGAGCAGTAATACTAATCCACCTTACGCTTGCTGCCGCTTTCAGCGCGCATTTTATTCTCTGATTGCACATAGATGGTATCGGTTGTTGCCATGCTGGCATGACCAAGATCTTCTGATAAGTCTTTTAACGCCCGGCCGCGCTCAACCTCCATACTGGCACCTGTGTGCCTAAGCCAATGGGTGGTTGCTTCCTTAAGTTTTAATGCCCGGTTTTCACCTTCAATTTGCTTCATTTTTTCATAGGCACGATCAAACACCTGCTGGACAATGCGTCGTAAATGTCTAGATGTCATGCCGCCTTGACCACGAATTTTTTCAACCAGCACCATGTTTTCACCGGTTGACGGCAAGCCTGACAAACCGCGAGACATACGATAGCGAGATAAAAATTTAAGAAAATCCGGCGGTACGGTAATGTCTCTGAGTTTACGGCCCTTGCCAAATACTTTCAGCCACCAGTTTTCATCTTCGTCTTGCCAAAAATGTCCCATAGTCGGCGACCAGTTCGCACGCTCAGACAACTCAGACACCCTTAAAAACAGAGTTTTTAAGGCAGCAATAACAAATAAATTGCGCTCATAGTCCGCATCTTCATTAGCCATTTCGATAGCAGTATCTAATAAATATTGCCATTGTACACCGGATAAACGCTTGATTTCTTTGACCTGGGCATCACTGATAAAGTGTCGGCAGTCTTTTTTTGCGATATGCGCCGGATTGCCATAGCATAATTCTTCACCCATTAAATAATTGTAAAACACGATAATCGCAGTAAAAGTAGAAGTTAAGGTTTGCTGCGATGGTCGGTATTTCTTCTTATCAACATCTTTGAGCTGCTGACTTTTCGCCACCTGAATTTTAAAGGGGCGCCAGTTCGTGTTATCGATAAAGTAACCATTTTCTAATTTAAAACGTTCCTGATTGCTGGTACCAATCCAGCTAACTGGCGGCTGCCAGCAAAAATCTGCATATTCAAGAATATCCGCTTTACGTAAATCATCAATCGGCTGCTGCTTGACTAAAAACGACCACAGCAGAAATTTTTCAATTTCATTTCTGAATCTGTCATAGGTATGAACGGATTTATTACGGCCGGTGTAGATTAAAAATTCCTTGCCCCAAGACCATTGGGTTTGCCACCAGGTATGCGATTCGAGAAATTCGTTAAGCTTTGGGTAATCCTCAGCATCAAGAATGACTAATTCTTGATAAATAGGATATAACGGAGATGGCAGCGGTATTTTTACAGACATAAGCAGATCGTTATTAATCGTTTAAATGTAGATTTAAGGGTAATACTACTATAGAAAACCAACTTTGTTAAGTCCGATACTTTTTAGTATCGGACTTAGTGTTCTGTGTAAAATCTAGAGAGATTTTGTCTGTGATCATGCTCAGAATTTAAAATTAATGCTAAGTTAAATAACGACTTGTATTCAATGATAATCGTATTTCTGGCTACAGCAATTTATCCTGTTTTAATAAGCTGGCCCATTTTTCACTGATTTTATCTATGGTGCCATTTGCTTTTAGTATATCTATTGCCTGATTGAATTTATCTAGCATGTTTTTATCTAGCGACAGTTTACTGAGCATGATAAAAATATCATCTTGATAAATGGCTAACGGATGCAGTTCAAACTCGCCCTGGAGTTTATATTTTTCGACAAATGCCGTTAAGGTGATCGGATCAACTAAAAAGCCATCGATAAAACCTTTCATTAATAAATCGACATTTTGTTCAACATCGAGCACTTCAGTGATATGCGCGCGAAACTCGGCGCTTTTGATCAGCTGCTGATAATCTTCACCATAATAATAGCCGCCTTCAACGCCTAACATATAATCACTGGTTGAAAGCTGTGCGAGTGAATCTAATTTGATATTGTTTGCATTGCCTTTTTTGACAAACAAGCGAACAGATTCTGTGCGATATGCCTGGGTAAAATATGCATATTGCTCGCGCTCTTTGGTATAAGATGCGCCCATGGCAACATCCATTTTGCCAGTTTTAAGGTACTGTAAATGACGCTTCCATGGCAGTTCAGTATAGTTCACATTAAGCTTGGCTTGTTTGATAATGGCATTAAAAATATCAAAGTCCAAGCCGACTAATTGCTGCTGATTATTATGGTATTGGTATGGATACCATAGCTCCCAGCCAACGGATAAAGTTTCGCTTTTCGCGCAAGTATATAAGGAACAACCATAAAAAATAACTAAAGATATTAATACTTTAATGTGATTTTTCATGGTTTTACCTCGTAATAAACATCTAGTTTATCGGCGTTAATTTTAGTGCCAATGCTGGATCTAATCTCACCTGAAACCAGTTGATGCGCCAGTCAAGATGTGGGCCAGTTGCCCTGCCGCTTGAGCCAACAGCTGCAACTATTTGACCTTGTTTTACCTTCTCACCGGTTTTTACATAAGCATCGCTTAAATGCAGGAAACTGGAACTAACACCATGGCCATGGTCGATGATCATAGTGCCGCCAGAATAAAACATATCAGGCACGTACAAAGAAACAATACCATCAGCGGGGGCTTTGACCGGATCGCCGGTTTTTCCTGCGTAATCTAGGCCATAATGCGGGCTTTTTGGCTGTCCATTATAAAAACGCTGCGAGCCATAAACGCCAGTAATAGAGCCTTTTATTGGCGCGATAAATCCTTGGGCGAATGCGGTATTGGCAGTTAACTGGCTGCGCGCCTGCTTAACCTCAATACTGTCTTTTTTCGCTCTGGCAACGGCTTTTGGATCAGGGTTCATGATCTTTTTCGCGATACCTTCAACCCGTTGAATTTTATACTGACGTTTAGCTGGTGTTAAGCTTTTCACTTCTGTTTTACCATCGGCATAAGTGACAGTTAACTGGTGAGTTTTTTGATCATCTCGGCTAAAACCAAAGGCAAAATCACCAGATGACGATACGATCAATACTTGCTCATCAAAAGTAACTTTTGCATCCGGAGCCGTTTTTCCCAATACTAGGCTTCCCTGGGTGATCTCGCCAGCAAGCTCAACTTGCGCACTAGCATTAACTGAAACTAATACTGAACTAGCTATTGAAGTAACTAATAGTCCTGTCGCTAGTGCTCTAAACATTGGCGATCGCTCCTTTACCGACACCTTCGTAAGCGATAACGGTAAACTGATGATCAGCCTGTTGCGCTTTTAATTGCCTGGCGATGTAATCGGCCAATAGCTCAACGGTAGAGTCACAATCAACAACTTCCAGTGCCTTGCTTTGTACAGCAATATCAAAACGACCTTGTGGTGCCTGATAAGCAAAAAATTGATGATCGGGTGCTAAATCCTGCATTGCGCTTGCAGACAGTTCAATTTCCTCCCGGCTGACCCTATCATCTTCAGAGGCAATATAAATATCCTGCCAGCGATTACACCAGAAAAACTCTAGATCCGTTGAACGCTCGCCATTTTTTGCCAAGTTAATTTTAGATCTATGACCATGGGCAATACGCTGGCAATTGCCATCATGCAATTTCAGGCCATGGGTATAATGATAAAAATCACCATCAATTTTTTCTGGCCGTAGCGTTAGTTTAAGCCCCTGCACGTTTTGCGGCAGTTGTTGCAGAATAATGTTGGTTAAATGCTCGGTAACAGATCCAATGTTAATTTCTGATGTCTCGATCAATGCAAAAGCACAAGCGGGAGATTGCAGAAAGTAACTGGCGCGCTTTGCTCGTAAATCAACATATTGATGATTGTTATGATGGCTCGATTCACTAACACCAACCGCAGCATTTTGCATTGGCACAAGCAGTTTATGATCAACTGCCTGGTCGATAATTGCCTTGATCTGTTTTTTCACTACGGCAAAATCCAGTACCATGCTCATTTCATTTAATGAGCCATCAAGCAAAACATCAACAATCCAACTTTCACCCACAATGCCGCGTTGCTCACAACAATAAGAAAAATCAATAACGGTTAAGTCATTTACAAATAATTGCATCAATACTCCTTATTTGACTTGCCAGGCAATGGTTTCATTCGCTTTAAGTGGCACGACTTTATCTGCACCAAAAGACATGACTTGTGGCACCTGCCACACTGATTTTTCCAACGTAATAGTGTCCTGATTAACCGGCAGATTATAAAACGCAGGGCCATTTAAACTGGCAAAAGCTTCTAATTTATCAAGCGCACCAGCCTGTTCAAATGCTTCAGCATAAAGTTCAATAGCCGCATGAGCGGTGTAACAACCGGCACAGCCACAGGCAGATTCTTTTGCCTGCTGAGTATGCGGCGCAGAGTCGGTGCCAAGAAAGAATTTTTGACTACCGCTGGTTGCCGCATCAATTAACGCTTGCTGATGAATATTGCGTTTTAAAATTGGCAGACAGAAATAATGCGGACGAATACCTCCAACTAACATATGGTTACGGTTAAACAATAAATGATGGGCAGTAATAGTCGCAGCAACATTATCACCAGCACTGGTAACAAAATCTACCGCCTGTCTGGTGGTAATATGTTCTAATACCACGTTAAGTTTTGGAAATTTTGCAACTAACGGCTTTAAAATAGTATCGATAAATACTGCTTCACGATCAAAAATATCAATTTCATGAGTAGTGACTTCACCGTGAACTAACAGCGGCATTTCCACTTCCTGCATCGCATCGAGTACTGAAGTAATATTATTTACATCAGTAACACCGGATGATGAATTAGTAGTTGCACCTGCCGGGTATAATTTTGCTGCATACACTAAGCCGCTGTCTTTTGCTGCTTTGATATCTTCTGCTGTGGTGTCGTCAGTTAAATATAACACCATTAACGGGGTAAAATGTGGTTGCGGGTTTTCTGCCATAATTCGGCTGTGATACTCAGTGGCTTGTTCGACATTGGTCACAGGTGGCACTAAATTAGGCATAATAATCGCGCGACCAAAATAGCGGCTAATATCGGCAACGGTATTTTTTAATACTGCGCCATCACGTAGGTGAACATGCCAGTCATCAGGTCGGGTAATAGTTAATGTAGTTATGGTCATAGATAAATCTTTTACTTCTGTAGATAATGTTATTTTACGTGTAATCAGCGCTAATTAAAAATCTTGCGCCGCTTGTTCTTGCTGCTCTTTGTCTTTTGCCTGTAAAAGCGACAACAACTGATCTTTTAAATTAGGCGGCACTTTATAGATAGTGATGCTGTCATTAGCTGGATTATAGACGACATCCTGACCAAAATGGCTGCGCTCAAAGCTTAAACTGATCCCCGCACCATAGCCTGAATATTTAGTGACTTTATTGACCACCGCCTGATCGTGCGGGAAAGAATCTTCTATCGGATAAGATTGCTCCTGGCAAAACTGATAAAAATCCTGGCCATTATCCGTGTCTTTACTGATAACTTCACCAAGCTCTTTAATCGAGACATCTTGAGCCGCATCTTTTTGCTCTTTACAATAACTTAATAATTCTTTGCGGGTAGTTTGTTTTTCCTGAGCATCAAATTGCTGTACAGACACATAATCTTCAACCGCCTGAACTAAGGTTTTTGTTTGCTCCTTAGCATCTAAGCCTTCTTCACAGCTTAAAAAATCTAAAAAGAAGTCTGAAACCTTACGCCCTGCCCGACCTTTAATAAAAGAAATGTACTTATTGCCTTCGGCATTTTGCTGATAATCGAATATGTCGATACGTGCTGCCAGTTGCAAACGTGCAGTGTCCAGATGCTGATCTGCGCTGATATTTAATTCACCATCAACCGAGTAATGCTCAGACACCGGAATAATCGCCGCCAGTAAATAACGCCCGCCCATAAACTCGTAATGGCAAATCACTAAATAGCCGGTTTCTGCCAGCTCGTATTTTTCCAGCTCATTTTTTAATAAATTTGCCGCCTGCTTGCTAAAATCGCTAAAGCTTTGCACCTCGGATAAATAGCTTTCCATAATATCGACAAACCTTGCTTTATCACCTTCTGCCGGCATGGCTGAAAAATGGCCATAAGCCTTGCTGCCTTTGCCGTTATAAATATGATGGAGGGCATCGACAAATTTTTCGATTTTTGTCGTGATGTCAATAGACTCTGGGCCAAGACGTAAAACGACTTCGCCGGTTTCTTCTTTTTTCGATAAATAATGCAGTGCAATATTGGAAATAATTAAACTCATAGATAAAGGTCTGTATGATATTGTTAAAGCATTTGGTAAACTTGTTAGCTATTAACCTATTACCCAATGCAAAATTTAATAAATAATATGCCTATTGTATCTAAGTATTCAAACGAACGTGTAGAAAAAATTAATCAAGAGCTGCTAAATGTGCTAGTGGCGGCCGAAGTTACCCCGGATTTAGCCCTTATGTGTTTAGGTAATACCATTAGCGATATTATTACTAATGAAGTACCAGAGAAGAAACGTGCAGCAATTGTTGAAAATTTTACTAACGCCTTAAAACAGTCTATAAAGTAAAAAACGAATAAAACCAATATACTTAACGTAATTAAACTAACGAAATTAAACAACTATCGATAACGAGAATAATAATATTTCATGGTTTCTGCTGAACAAAAAACCTATAGCAAGCGTCTGCTCCTGTTAGTTAGCTGGAGCCACTGGTTTACCTTTTTTAATATTATTGCTGCAATATTACTGTCGTCATTTTATTTATTTAATGAATCGGCACCTGAAACCTTGCTCGGCTCAGTATATTTATTAACTACTTGGCTTAGCCATATGGGTTTTTTGACTTTTATTGGTTTTGTGTTGCTCTTATTTCCCATCACTTTAGTTTTTCCCTATACCCGGTTCATCCGAGGCTCAGCATCGGTAATTTTTACCGCAGGATTATTACTGCTACTGCTTGATGCTTTTATCTATAGCCGCTTGGGTTATCATTTAAACGCTTCGTCGATAGATCAAATTCTCGCGCTGATCCAAACGCAAATTAGCCAAAATACCCGAGCGTTCTGGTTTATTACCTTATTGCTATTTATCGCAATTCTGATGTTTGAACTTATCGTCAGTAACTATGCCTGGAAACATCTGCGCGATTTGCAAAAAACTGTCTTTGCCCGTTTTGTTGTTATCGGCCTAGTCGCTTCGTTTTTCTTTAGTCATATCTTGCATATCTGGGCAGACGCCAATTTAGAATATGACATTTTAAAACAAGATACTGTGTTGCCATTGTCGTATCCATCGACGGCAAAAACCTTGTTAACTAAATACGGCTTATTTGATCGCAATGATTATCTTGCCCGTAAAACCAGCCCGATTGCCTTTACCGAAACGTTATCGCAGCTATCAGATATTTCAGAGCAGTGCCGAGCCAAAAATAGCATCACCCAGTCCAGTTATTTATTATTAACCAAACAGCAATTATCACCGGGACAAATCAAACGTTTTGCCCAGCGCGCGACGACAAATAAGCAAGAATTATCCAAACATATTGATAACGCGTTACCAAAAGATGCCTGGTTCAACCTCTTATACGGCTTGCCTTCAGCCTATAAAAATCAGGTATTAGCGGCGAACTACCAGCCATTGTTATTTAGCATGTTAAAACGTCAGCAGTTAACCGCAAGTATTACCGTTATCGGTGAGAATTCAGCGAAAAATGAGTTACAAGATTATCAAAATTTATTTGATAGTCAGCTGCAAGTGATAGATATTTCCTCTTTAGTGATCAAAAACTCATTAGTCAATAACGCTCCTGGCTTGCATGTATACTACTTTACCAATAGTGATGATTATCAATATGAACTGTTTATTGATGCCCTGTTGTTATCCCAACGTCACAAAGAAATAAAAGACACTATTTATATCAGCTCAATTGGCAATCGCGATAAAGCGAGCGCATTGTCGATTAAACCGGCGTTATTGATCTCTCCAAGCATTAACAAAGACAACCCTCAGGTGTTAACCAGTCAGATGGATATTCAGGCAACCTTAATGAAAAACTGGCTCACTTGTGATTTAGCGCCGATTAACTACAGCGCCGGGAGTGATATCAATAGCTTAACCGAAAATCGTGTCATTGCTAATACCATGGATGACGGCATTATGGTGTTTAATAAAGACAAGTCAGTATTTGTTGATCAAAACGGTAATTTTCAAAGCTATTCCCGCCAGCTGGAAGCACCGATCACTGTCAGTGCTGATTTTCCGCTAATGATCGACGGGGTGAACTTTATTAAACGCTTTGCCAAACATAATCAAGCTGAACAATAATTATTCGATTAATTGTTAAATAATGAATATTCGTTGCAATCGGTAATGATTTCATTATTATACAGCAACTTGTCGGGATATAGCGCAGTCTGGTAGCGCGTGCGTCTGGGGGACGTGAGGTCGCAGGTTCAAGTCCTGCTATCCCGACCATTTCTTCTATTTGCAACCTTTTTATTTTTTACAGCCCTTTCGTTCATAAGGCTTTTTAGCACAGTAACCCACATATATTTCATAGCACATCTCATTTTTTGGTAAATGGTCTCGCGTTGACTCATTAGAAAAGGTAACCGAAAGTCATATTCGTAATCTCACATTTT
>CAZUHQ010000021.1:0-39231 GCA_964620605.1 uncultured Thalassotalea sp. | reverse complement strand
ACAGATCATGTCGATATTGCCTTAGGTGATATTCACTTATACCGTCCAAACAGCCAAAACCCGGATACCGAAGAAGCCTGGGAACGCGCATTGGAAAATGAGAAGCCTGAATTTATCAGCGATTTACGCAATAAAGGCCAATGGCTTAGAACCGCAGAGAAACCTGAGTTATTAGACTTTTACAACGAGCATGACAAATTCACTGCCACCAATGCCGATCGTAACAGCTATAACAAAAAACATAAGAAGTTAAAGCAATGGGAAAAAGATCTGCTGGTAGATAACAGAAACTTTTATATCATTGACTTTGAAAATAAAGGCGGCCTGCCTATGCCAATCTTGCTTGATTTAACTTATGCCGACGGTACAACTGAACACGTACGTTTACCGGCTGAGATCTGGCGCAAGAACTCGGATAAAGTGTCGAAATTATTTATCCGTGAAAAAGAGTTAACCGGCATAGCTATCGACCCTAACTGGGAAACCGCAGATACCGATGTGAATAACAACTACTGGCCGGCACGTCCGATCAAGTCACGTTTTGAACTTTATAAGCGCAAAAAGCAAGACATGATGCGTGATTATAATGAAGAATTAAAAACTGACGACGATAAAAAAGAAGATAAATAACAATGCAAACTCATGCATTCAAACTTTTCTTTGTTTTGTTGATCATTGGGCATAGTGCATTCGCCTCTGCCCATAAATACTTCTTCGGATTAACGGATCTTTCCGTTAATCCAAGAAGCCACAACCTGGAAGTTATCCATCAATTCACCGCCCATGATCTGGAAAACCTCATTGCCGAAACCCGGCAAGAGCATTTCTCACCAGAACATCCTCAATATGAAAACTATATTCAAACTTACTTCAACCAGCACTTTCAGCTAATGCTCAAACAACAACCAATCTTGTTAACTTGGGTAGGTCTGGAAATCGTTAATGGTCAAATGTTTATCTACCAGGAAGCGGCATTTCAAAATAATTTAGCCGGATTAGTGGTAAAAAACGATTTACTCGTCGATACTTATAGCAAACAAGTAAATACTGTGAATTATCAAGACTCTGTATTGAGTGGTAGCTTAACCTTTACCGAGTCAAAGCGAATAAGTATGATCGAAAAATAATAATTAGTATTCATTGATTTACATTTTGCCATTTAACGTGCAAAATCAGAATACTAGTGCGAACCAAGGTTTTGAGAATATTCATGAATGTAGAGTTTATTAACCCATTTTTATCATCGATGCTCAACGTAATGTCGACTATGGCTCAAATGGAATTAACTCCTGAAAAACCAAAGTTGAAAAAAGACGAGATGGCGATGGGTGATGTATCTGGCCTGATTGGTATGGTTAGTGATCAAACCAAAGGCTCGTTATCTATTACCTTTGATGGTCCGTTAGCCATAGCCACCATGAAAGGCATGGTAGGAGAAGCCCCTGATGAAGTGAATGATGAAATTACCGATCTGGTTGGTGAAATAACTAACATGGTCACAGGTGGTGCTAAACGCATGTTAAGTGAAAAAGGTTTCGAATTTGATATGGCAACCCCTATGGTAGTTTCTGGCAAAAATCACACCATTAAACATAAAGCCGATGGTCCTATTGTTATCATCCCACTGAATTCTCCCCATGGTAAAGCCTATATCGAATTTAGTTTTGATAAGTAGCAGATAGTCAACAAAGTGTTATCCAGATAAGGCCTCATTAGAGGCTTTATTTTTTTACGAAATTAGCAATAAAATTATTCACATGTGGCAGCAAAAAGAATTCCAACTAACGGCTAAATACCGGGGCTTTCACCTGATCACCGATGAAGTAACAAGAGCACTGCCACAACTGGCACAAATTGACATCGGCTTATTACACCTGTTTATCAAACACACCTCGGCATCTTTGACCATTAATGAAAATGCCGACCCTACAGTGCGTTCGGATCTAGAGGCACATTTCAATCAATTTATTCCTGAGAACGCTCGCTATTACCAACATACCTACGAAGGCGCCGATGATATGCCTGCCCATATCAAGGCCAGCACTTTAGGCAGCAGTATCACTATTCCAATCAAAAATGGCAAATTAAAACTCGGAACCTGGCAAGGCATTTACTTAGGCGAACATAGAAATCATGGCGGCCAACGAACAATAATCGCCACTATACAGGGAGAGAGGATTTAATCGTTAGCTAACCGCAATCTGCACTCGACGGGTAATATTGCATAGCAGTTCATAAGGAATAGTGGTCGCCCAATGAGCAATTTCTTCAACCGGTAAGCCTCGCCCCCACAAAGTTGCAACATCACCGACCTTATCTTGGCTGTCGATACCTAAATCAACGGTGATCATATCCATAGAGACCCGGCCAACTAACGGCACTCTTCGGCCATTAAGCAACACCGGCGTGCCGTTTTTCGCGTGTCTTGGGTAGCCATCACCATAGCCGATGGCAATAACACCAATAATGGTTTCCTGCTCACTTTGCCAGGCACCGCCATAACCAACAAACTCGCCTTTAGCCAGCTTACGGGTTGCGATTAAACTCGATTGCAAGGTCATTACCGGGCAGATTTCACTACTATAACTTTCACTCTGTATTGGTGAAACGCCATAAAGCATCAAGCCTGGGCGGATCCATTGATAATGGGAATTTGGCCAGGCGGCAACACCGGCAGAATTAGCGATACTGCGCTCAGCATCAATACCTTTAGTAAGCTGATCAAACAACGCTATTTGACGTTCAGTTACCAGATTGGCAAGATCATCAGCGCAGCCTAAATGACTCATTAATACAATGTCTTTTTCTACATTAACGCTTGACTGTAATTGCTGATAATAACGCGAAAAATCTTCAACATTGACCCCGAGTCGATGCATGCCGGTATCAATTTTTAGCCAGACTTTTAACGGTCGCTCCAGCGTTAAATCTTGGTCACATAGCGCAGCTAACTGCTGCTCATTATGCACTATGGTTTGTAAATTATTAACAGCTAACTGCGCCAGTTCGTTACTATCAAAAAAACCTTCCAATAACACTATTGGTGTAATCACACCGGCAGCCCGCAGTGCTAATGCTTCGTCGATACGGGCAACACCAAAGGCATCGACTCCAGCGCAATTGGCCTGTAGTGCCTTGGCAATACGCTCTAAACCGTGGCCATAGGCATTGGCTTTCAATACAGCCAATACCTTACTGTTTGGTGCTTTCGATTTAACAAAATGAAAATTATCAGCTAAAGCATTAAGGTCGATATGCGCCGTTGCCGTTTTAATGGTCATAAGCACTTAGTCTTCTTCCAGGACATGCGAACCGGCATAATTATCAAAACGAGAAAATTGCCCCTGGAAAGTTAGCGGCACCCGGCCAATCGGACCATTACGTTGCTTACCGATAATGATCTCCGCCATGCCCTTAAACTCTGAATCATCGTGATAAACCTCATCACGATAAATAAACATGATCAAATCTGCATCTTGCTCGATTGAACCTGATTCACGCAAATCCGAGTTTACTGGACGTTTATCGGCGCGTTGCTCCAAGCTACGGTTTAGCTGGGATAATGCGACTACCGGCACTTCCAGCTCTTTGGCCAGGGCTTTTAATGAACGGGAAATTTCGGCAATTTCCAAGGTTCGGTTATCGGCAAACTGTGGTGCGCGCATTAATTGCAGGTAATCGATCATGATCAAACTTAAGCCACCATTGTCCCGAGCAATGCGACGAGCACGCGAACGTACTTCAGTAGGCGTTAAGCCAGCGGCATCATCAATATACATTTTGCCTTTTTCAATCAGCAGCCCCATGGTAGAAGAAAGCCGTGCCCAATCCTCGTCACCTAATTGTCCGGTGCGAATCTTGGTTTGGTCGATACGACCTAGTGACGCTAACATCCGCATCATGATCTGCTCTGAGGGCATCTCCAAGCTGAAAATCAGTGCTGGCTTGTCTTCGGTCATCGCAGCATTTTCCGCCAAGTTCATGGCAAACGTGGTTTTACCCATTGAAGGTCGCGCTGCGACAATGATTAAATCTGATGGTTGCAGGCCAGCGGTCATTTTATCGAGATCGGAAAAACCGGTTGAAACTCCAGTAACGCCATCATGCGGCTGCTGATAGAGCTTTTCGATACGATCAACGGTTTTCTCCAGTACGGTATGAATGTTTTCCGGGCCTTCAGATTTATTCGCCCGCTGCTCCGCAATAGCAAAGACTTTGGTTTCCGCTAAATCTAATAAATCAGCGCTAGTACGTCCTTGGGTATCAAAGCCCGCTTCGGCGATTTCATTGGCAACACTGATCATCTCACGCGTTACCGCACGTTCACGCACAATCTCTGCATATGCCGTAATGTTTGCTGCACTTGGCGTGTTTTTCATCATTTCAGCGAGATAAACAAAACCACCGGCGTCTTCTAATTTTTGGTCGTTTTCCAGCGCTTCAGACAAGGTGATCAAATCCACTGGTTCACCGAGTTCAATCAAGCCACCGATAGTTTCATAGACTACACGGTGCGCTCGGCTATAAAAATCTTGGGCAACCACACGTTCAGCCACACGATCCCAAGCTTCATTATCGAGTAACAGTCCACCTAACACTGACTGTTCTGCCTCTAACGAATGCGGTGGAACTTTTAAACTTTCCACTTGCTGATCATGCGATGCAGTATTGCTTTTTGAAAATTTGGCGGGTTTACGATCTGCCATTCAGATACCTGTATTACTTGCTTCAAACTAAACGGCGAATTTATTTCGAACCGAAAAAACCTGAGATTAATAGAAAGGCTATTATGTATTAGATAGGGTCAATTTTAAAGCAAATAAGTTGTAAGTCGCGGACTAAAACAGCGTGGACTTTCTGCACTGGTCCGCGTTTATCATTTATTTTTTCGAAACACGGATCTCTCCGCTCACTGTTGTCGCTTTCACCAAAGCACTACCATTGCCGGTAGTGAAATGTAATTTCGCACTTGGGCCATATTTGGCTCTTTGCTCTCTATCATCAGTAATTTTATTGATAAAATTCCCACCCGCATTAGCCGACATTCTAAAACTCGCCTGAACATCATGAGTAAACGCAACATCAAAGTCACCACTGACACTATTCATCTCCAATAAAGCATTATCATTAAGTGATAATTCACCTTCCACCTGACCGCTGACAGTCGAAACTTCCAATTCATCAACTTGCTTTAAACTAAAATCAATATCGCCGGAAACACTGTTAATACTCAATTCATTTGCTTTTGATCGGGTGTCTACATTACCGCTGACCACTTTTAATTCAAGATCTCCAGCCGAATCAATATCCTCAATATCACCGCTCACCGTTGCCAGGCGGATTTTTCCTGATAGCGAATAACTTTCTATGTTGCCACTCACCGTTGAAACATCGATATATTCAGATAAATTTTTCACTTCAATATCACCACTGACGGTTTCCACTTTACTACTTTTCGATAAACCACTCAGGCTGATATCGCTGGAAATACCGGAAAAATCAAAGCGCATTGAACTTGGTAATTTGACGGTAAAGCGCGAATCCTGACCACGTCTGTAACCTTGATGATCATAATGTGGCAATACCACTTTAATAAGGATCCTGTCACCTGCTCGCTCAAAGATAAACTCCTCTGCTTCATCGGCAATAATACCATCCACTTCAACACTGTCTTTTTCCCAAGTGCTGACTGTCACTTTGCCCTGTTGATTCTCCACTGCAACTGTATGTATGCCATCAATCGGCAAGTTCTTATGAATTTGTTGCCCGGCATGTGCACTCAAAGCAATAGTTGTTAACACTAATGCCGTTAATTTCACTAATCTGTTCATCATTACCTCTTACCGCTAAATCATTTGCCGTTAAATCGTCTGCCACTAAATTGTTTGCCACTGTGGCGTATAAAGCTGTTTCAATAGCTGAATTTCCTGTTGCTGAGTCCAACGCAACAAATTCAGTAGCTCCTTATTCTCTGGATCACTTGCCAACGCCTTGCTAATCGTATTGCGCGCCGATGACAACTCGGTCAACTGTTGCTGCATCTCTTGTGGCAACTCAGATAATTTAGGGCTACCAAAGCTCGTTAACATCAGTTGCTTTTGCTGTTCAAACTCCTGCTGTAGCGTCGCAGCAATCGTCAATGTTACAGGTGTTGTTAACTGCTGCGGTGTAAAAGATAGCCATGAAACCACTACTGCCACTAAAATGGAAGCCGCCCATGCCACAGGAAGGAGCTGTGTTTTTTTCGTCGGCTGTTGCGGTGTCATAGCAATCGCTTTTTCAATACCGCGCCATAAATCACGCTTAGGCTCCATTTCTTTTGGCAGCTGCGCAATCTGTTGTTCAAGTGATTGATCTGATATTAGGTTTTTCATCGGCTTACTCACTTAACATTTCTTTTAACAACTGTTTGGCTCTATGATATTGCGACTTACTCGAACCAACCGCCATATCTAACATTTTCGCAATTTCTTCATGCCGATAACCTTCAACGGCAAACAAGACAAACACTAATCTGGCTCGCTCTGGTAACTGCTGAATTTTGCTATCTAATTCACTCGATACTTTTTCATCTACCAACTCGACCGTGCCAACATCGACTTGCTGATCTTCAATACTAAAAATACGTTGCAGCCAGTTTTTTTGCTTACGCAGATGCCCTAAAACAATATGCGTCGCGACACTATGTAGCCAGGTGGTAAACTTACTTTCACCACGAAAGTTCGCTATTTTTTGCCACAGCTGAACAAACACTTCCTGACAAACATCTTCGGCACTGTCTTTATCGGCAAGCATACGCCAGCACAATGCATAAATTCTGCGATAATGAATTAAATACAATTGATGAAACGCTTGCTGATCACCTTGCTGAGCACGAGTTACCAACTCAACCTGATCATCAGTGTGAAACAGCTCTTTGGCATCAATTACCTGTGAATTATCCAAGCCGCGAATTCTCTCTTTTCAATCTTTAAATGATTAGATGCAGTATGCCGTAAAAGGGTTTAAAGCAGTTAAAAAATTCTTCTAAATTTTTTCAGGCATAAAAAAAGCGCCACTCAGGCGCTTTTTCAAACATTTTGCTGTCAGCAAGAACTTACTTCTTACCCAAAGCACCAAAACGTTTGTTGAATTTATCAACACGACCACCAGTTTCAGCAGCTTTTTGCTTACCAGTGTAGAATGGGTGACATTCTGAACATACATCAAGGTGAATGTCTTTAGCTAACGTTGAACGAGTGTTGATCACGTTACCACAAGAACAAGTTGCCTTGATCTCAACATAATTAGGATGGATACCGTCTTTCATGGAAAACCTCTAAATAGGCCGTATCGCCACTTAGTCAACGCCAAATCGCTGCCAAGCACCATACGAGTTAAAATTAATGGGGGCGAATAATAATGGATCACCGCCCCAGGTGCAAGATAAACTGGTAAATAAATAGTCAAAAATCTCGTTAATTTATCGAAAAGTAAAATTCTAATTTCCCTATTGGCATTAGCAAAAGAAACATTCACAATAAGTTAATTAACATCAGTACAGATCGCCACCTTGTCTCAACCGTTATTTTTACAACTTGCCATCCCGGTACCCATGCGTCAGCTATTTAGCTATTCCGTACCTGACAGCTTGAAAAATAACGAATTTACTATCGGTGAACGAGTAATAGCGCCTTTTGGTAATCGACAGGTAATTGGTATTATCTTAGCCGTATCAGATAACACAGAGTTCGACCGGGACAAGCTTAAATCAATCACCGCGAAAGTCACGGCACATCATAAAATTCCTAGTGCCTTGATCCAGTTATTAACCACTTGTGCCCGCTATTACCACCATCCCATCGGCGACGTTTTTCAACAAGCACTGCCGGTATTATTAAGACAGGTTGAAGATATCGGCTTAGCGCCAACTCAGTATTGGCAATGCCAAACGATAGAAGATAAAGCACAACAAACAGAAATAGCCAAACTCGCGACAGCGCGAGCAAAAAAGCAAGAACAACTCTATCAATTACTTAAACAGCATCAGCAGCTTAGCTGGCCAGAAATAAGAACGCTAGGCTTTAGTAAAGCGCAATTAACTGCATTAGAGCAAAAACAATTAATTGTTAGCGTTGAAAAAGAAAATGATGCATTTCACTGGCAGGATGATGCCCTAAATCAGCAAGATGTACTGACCTTATCCGCAGAACAAGCGGTGATAGTTTCTGCCGTCGGCCAGATGCTTAATCAATATAGCTGCCATTTGGTCGATGGTATTACCGGCAGTGGCAAAACCGAAGTCTATTTACAGGCGATGACCAAAGTGCTGAGTCAAAACCAGCAAGTATTAGTATTAGTGCCGGAAATTGGCCTGACACCACAAACCCTAAGCCGCTTTGAACAACGCTTTAACGTGCCGATTTTTCTCCATCATTCGGGGTTAAACGATAAAGAACGGCTCGCTACCTGGCATAACGCTTATCAAGGCAATGCCGCAATTGTTATTGGTACTCGCTCAGCAATCTTTAGCCCTTTGCCAAACCTTGGGTTGGTCATTGTCGATGAAGAGCACGACGCTTCGTTTAAGCAACAGGACAGTTTTCGCTATCATGGCAGAGACGTTGCGATTCTCAGGGCAAAACAGCTCAATATTCCGATCATTCTCGGCAGTGCAACCCCAAGCTTTGAATCCTTGCACAATGCATTAAATGGCAAATATCATTACCACAGACTAACCAAACGCGCCGCTGGCAGTACAGAAGCGAAAATTGCCTTAATTGATGTCGCAAATCAGCCGTTAACTCTTGGCCTGTCAACACCATTAAAACAAATGATCACTAAAACTTTGGCACGTGGTGAACAGGTACTGGTATTTTTAAACCGCCGCGGCTTTTCTCCGGCGATAAACTGTCAGGAATGCCATTGGGTTGCCAACTGTCAGCGCTGTGAACGGCCATATACCTTACACCGTGCCCAAGGGTTATTGATTTGTCACCATTGCGGCAGCCAAAAACGCGTGCCGCCTCAATGTCCGGATTGCGGCAGTGTCCGTATCACCCCTGTTGGTCAGGGAACTGAGCAGATAGAAGAATACTTAGCCGAGCACTTTCAGCAATACAGCACCGTCAGAATAGATAGAGACAGCACCCGACGCAAAGGTGAGCTCAGCAAATTATTACAGCAAGTTGCCAATAAAGAGCATCAGATCCTGATTGGTACCCAAATGCTGGCCAAGGGACATCATTTTCCAGATGTCACCTTAGTGGCAATTCTGGATATTGACGGCGCGCTGTTTAGCTTTGATTACCGCGCTGCAGAAAACATGGCACAATTAATCACTCAAGTGGCAGGTCGTGCCGGACGCGCCAGCAAACCGGGCAAAGTGATGATCCAAACTCAATATCCACAGCATCCGCTATTGCAGGATTTGGTCAATAATGGCTACCAACACTTTGCCCAGCAAGGGCTAGATGAGCGCCAGATGGCACTACTTCCGCCTTTTGGCTATCAGGCATTATTTAGAGCCGATGCCAATTATCCTTCCTACCCGGAAAAATTTTTACGGCATTTAAGCTTACGCTCCCTAAACGGTTGTGAACTGGCGGGTCCCATGCCCGCGGCGATTGAAAAACGCGCCGGAAAATATCGCTACCATCTAATCTTACAGGCAAAAAGTCGGGCTGCCTTACACCAGGCAGTCGCTCTGCTTATTCGCGACATTTCAGATAATGAATGGCAAAATAAAGTGCGGTGGTCGGTTGATATAGATCCACAAGATTTAAGTTGGTAGTTTTCATCTGCTTAACGCTAATCCGCTATTAAGCGCTACCATTTTAAGTTAACTTAGTTAAAATGGCATTTTCCAGTAGTACAGTTTAATAATAAAAATTCAATGACTCACCAAGATTACGTTTCCCGTGCCAAGTCGCCACAAAAAAAGCACAACCCGTATAAAAAACAGCCGGATGCCCCGACAGGCGTACCGAGACGACTGAAAATTATCGCACTTCTGGTAATAGTGGCTGTTGCCGCTTTTGGCTATTTTTTATGGAGCATTAAAGACATTAAGCCTGATACCACAGTAGTAACGCCTCCAGCAAAACACAGTCAAAAAGAAAGCAAACTGCCGAAACCGCCGGAAGAAAAATGGCAATATATGGAAGAATTAAAATCCAAGGAAGTCGAAGTCGGTCAGTATCAAGTCAAAGAAAAAGGCCCGTACAAAATGCAATGCGGTTCATTTAGAACCCGTAAGCAGGCGGAAGTAATGAAAGCCACCATCGCCTTTAGCGGCTTAAGTTCACAAATCAGCTCGGCCAGTGGATCGAATGGCACCTGGTATAAGGTGTTTTTAGGGCCATATGAACGCAAACGCGCGGCAGAAAAAGACAAACATAAATTAAAAAGTAACGGCATTACTACCTGTCAAATCTGGCTGTGGAATTAATTAAGCCCTATTCCTTGAAAAATCAGACAAGATCCCAATTTAATCTACATTGATCCTTGCCGGAGTCATTTACCGGCAATTAAAGTAGAGGTTAGTTGTGACTACGATTGTTTCCGTAAGACGTAATGGCAAAGTCGCCATCGGTGGTGACGGCCAAGTTTCCCTTGGCAATACCGTAATGAAAGGCAATGCCAAAAAAGTACGTCGCTTATATCATGATAAAGTGTTGGCCGGTTTTGCCGGTGGCACTGCCGATGCATTCACCTTATTTGAACGATTTGAAAGCAAGCTTGAAATGCATCAGGGCCATTTAACCAAATCGGCAGTCGAACTTGCCAAAGACTGGCGTAGCGATCGCGCCTTGAGAAAGCTCGAAGCCATGTTGGTGGTCGCCGATGAAACTGCCTCATTAATCATCACTGGTAACGGCGATGTCGTGCAACCGGAACACGATTTAATTGCCATTGGCAGTGGCGGCAATTTTGCCCAATCTGCCGCGATTGCGCTATTAGAAAACACTGAGCTTTCTGCCCGTGAAATCGTTGAAAAATCATTAAAAATTGCTGGTGACATTTGCGTATTCACCAACCATAGCCAAACCATTGATGAGCTTTAATCAGCAATAAGGAAAATACCATGTCGAATATGACCCCCCGTGAAATTGTTCACGAACTCGATAGCCACATTGTTGGTCAAGCCGATGCTAAACGTGCCGTCGCCATTGCACTACGTAACCGCTGGCGCCGTATGCAATTAAATGAGGAACTGCGCAGCGAAGTAACGCCAAAAAACATTCTAATGATAGGACCAACCGGGGTCGGTAAAACCGAAATCGCCCGCCGTTTGGCAAAGCTTGCCAATGCCCCATTTATCAAGGTTGAAGCGACAAAATTTACCGAAGTTGGTTATGTCGGTAAAGAAGTAGAAACGATTATTCGCGATTTAACCGATATGGCGTTTAAACTGACTAAAGAACAGGAAATGGCGCGGGTAAAACACCTGGCTGAAGAAGCCGCAGAAGAGCGAGTGCTCGACGTGTTATTACCCAATCCACGCGATACTTTTGGTAACCAGGAGCAAACAGATAACGCCAGCACTCGCCAGGTTTTTCGTAAAAAATTACGTGAAGGTCAGTTAGATGATAAAGAAATAGAGCTTGATCTGGCAGCCCCGCAAATGGGCGTTGAGATCATGGCTCCTCCGGGCATGGAAGACATGACCTCGCAACTACAGAACATGTTCCAAAGCATGTCGAGTGAGAAAACCAAAAAACGTAAGTTAAAGATCAAAGACGCATTAAAAGCGCTACAGGAAGAAGAAGCGGCGAAGATCATTAACCAGGAAGATATTAAGACTAAAGCACTAGAAGCAGTTGAGCAAAACGGCATTGTCTTTATCGATGAAATCGACAAAATCTGTAAGCGCGGCGACAGCTCAGGCCCGGATGTATCCCGTGAAGGCGTGCAGCGTGATTTACTGCCATTAGTGGAAGGTTCAACCGTTAGCACCAAACACGGCATGGTAAAAACCGACCATATTTTATTTATCGCATCAGGTGCGTTCCAAATGGCAAAGCCATCGGATTTGATCCCTGAATTGCAAGGCCGCCTGCCAATTCGCGTTGAACTACAGGCACTTTCCAGCGATGATTTTGTCCGTATTTTAACCGAGCCTAATGCTTCATTGACCGAGCAGTATATCGCGCTAATGGCGACCGAGGGGGTTGAAATTTCTTTCAGTGAAGACGGAATTAATGCCATTGCCAAAGCAGCCTGGCAAGTGAATGAATCGACGGAAAACATCGGTGCCCGTCGTTTACATACCATGATGGAACGACTGACCGAAGAAATTTCTTTTACCGCCAATGATCGTAGTGGTGAGCGCATAGTTATCGACCAGGCTTATGTTGAAAACATCCTTAGTGACGTAGTCAAAGATGAAGATTTAAGCCGGTTTATCTTGTAATGCAAAGCTAACACAAATACTAAAGGCGCATCGATTGCGCCTTTTTACTTTCTACTTCTCTGCACTTCATCAAATGTCGAGATTCACTGCACTCAGATCGAACTACATTTCAAGGCTTAAATGAGTCATCAAGTCACAACCAACTAAACCGCAAACTGGTTCACTTCGCGGTTTAACACATCCGCCTGTTGTGATAATTCCTCACTCATTTGCGCATTTTGATGTGCCGCTTTACCCGAGCTTTCTGCAACATCCCGGATCAAAACAACATGCTGATTGACTTCTGATGCCACCGCACTTTGCTGCTGGATAGCAGTAGCTATTGCGGTATTCATATCCATAATGGTAGAGACATCATGAGTGATTTCTTCGAGCATCTGACCTGCAGAACTCGCCTGATCGGCGCTATCTTGTCCCTGAGTACGACACGCCGCCATATGACTGACAATTTCTTTGGTGCGATTTTGCAATGAGCTGATAATCGCCTCGATTTCCTGAGTAGAGTCCTGAGTTCGACTGGCGAGGGTGCGCACTTCATCAGCAACTACTGCAAAGCCCCTGCCCTGCTCGCCCGCACGCGCCGCCTCAATCGCCGCATTTAATGCCAGGAGATTGGTTTGTTCAGCAATGCCTCGAATAACATCCAGCACTGAGCCGATAGTATCACTGTCTTTCGCCAGCTCCTGTACCACATGCTCGGACTCTAGTAAGGTATTGGATAATTGATCAATCTGCACTATGGTAGTTTCAACACCGGATTTACCTTTTTCCGCATTGTGATGAGTGGTTTCCGCTTTCGTCGCTGCTTCTTTAGTGTTATTCGCTATTTCATCCACCGTTGCCACCATTTCGGTAACCGCAGTCGCCACCATATCCGTTTGTTGTATTTGAGTATCAACGCCCTCATTGGCGGCATGAATATTTTGTGACAAATTGCGGGTTGCTTCATTAACGGTATCAACCGAATGATTCACTTCAATAATCAGGTTTCTGAAGCTGGTAATCATGCTATTAAACACTTTCGCCATTTCGGCGAGTTCGTCTTTACCACTGGTATCAACCTCAATTGCGAGATTTTTCGTGTCTGTGACATTTTGCATCGCTTCTTTAAGTTTATTAATGGCGCCAATCACACCACGAGAAATCAGCGCTGCAAAACCAGTGGCAATCACCATCACAACAAAAAACACGGTAAATGACAGTGTTTCAACAAACAATACATGCTCTTCTACCGATTGCTGGCTTGCTTTTGTTAAACTCGCCATCACCTGATCGACCTGATGAACCGCTTGTCGCATTTTACCATTAAGCCCTTCACTGGCTGAAAAACCTAAGAGCCTTTGCTGCTCAACCAGGTTAGTAAATGCGCTTTGGTAAGTACCAATATTGCTAATGATTTGCTCAGCCAAGCCACCGGATAAACTACTGGCTTTAACGTTATCAATAAAAATGGCAGCATTATCCTGCCATTTGGTCAAATACTTATCATCGAGGCGCAACATAAAATCTTTTTCATTACGCCTAAGCCGCAACATACCGGCAAGCAGTTGATAGTCGTTATCACCGATCAACTCTTCTACGCCACGAACAGCATCACGCAATTTACCGTACAGAGCATCTTTAGGATGTAAGCCTATAGTTTGTTGTGCCTGAACTACTGCTTTAAAATGGTCAAAATATTCACTAACAATCTGGCGTAGCCTTGAAATTTCAGGCATTGATTGGCCAACACTATCAAAGCCCTTATCCAAAGCGGTAATTTCACTTTGTAGTTTTTTATACGTGCTTTCAAATTTATCGAAATATTTTAGATCTTTTCGTGCAAAAAAGTCCTTTTCATGTCGCCTTAGCTGCAATACCGAGCTTTCAACCTTACCAATACTGGTTGCAATACTGACATCCGAGTCCAATGAAGATACCGCATAGATAATAAGCCCTAACATAAATAACATCGCAGTAATTAAAATTGATGTATTTACAATCAGCTTGTGCTTAATTTGCATAGAGAAACCCTCAACAATCTGTAACTAGTTGAAGTATAGTTGCTATTAGAAGAAAAACTTATTTACGAGTTAAATAGCTGACAAATTTTTCTTCCGCCAGCGGCGGGTTAATGAAATAGCCCTGTACGGCATCACAACCGAGCTTGCGTAACAGATTTAACTGGTCGATAGTTTCCACTCCTTCCGCCAGCACACGTTTGCCCAAGCCATGAGACAAGCGGATCATCGACTTCACTATCGTCAGATCGGAATCATTGGCGGCAAACTCCATAATAAAACTACGGTCAATTTTGATTTTATCGATCGGTAATTCTCTTAAATATGCCAGTGATGAATAACCGGTACCAAAGTCGTCAATCGACACCTTAATTCCCATATTTTGTAATACGACTATGGTGTCCATTGCCGATTGGATATCTGTAATGACAACATCTTCCGTGATTTCCAGTTCGAGATATTTAGGAGGAATATCATAGCTCAGTAATAAACCTTGGATTTTAGCGATTAGTTTAGGATCTTGAAACTCGGTGGCACTTAAATTAACCGCGATAGCAACGCGTCGTTTATAAGCTTGGTACCAGCTGGCATTTGCCTGACAAGCAAGCTCAAGTACATAATTATCCAACTCACCACTTAAGCCTAATGCCGCAATATCCGGTAAAAAGTCTCCCGGTGTTAACAAACCTTTTTCCGGATGTTGCCAGCGTACTAACGCCTCAACACCGTCAATTCGGTTTGTTAATAAATTTAGTTGTGGTTGATAATATAAAATAAACTCGTTATTTGTCAATGCGTTACGGATTGCTTTTTCTGCTTCAACCAAGCGCCGCCCCTGAGACTGCATACCATCTGCATATTTAACACTGGCGATGTTCTGGCTTTCCGCCTGAAACAGCGCCAAGTTTGCCTGCTGCAATAACTCTTCAGCATTTGCGCTGTCCACGGGTGCTAAGCAATAGCCTATGCTTGCCTGCAAGTGTATTTCCTGATGATTGATAAAGCAGGGACGAGAAATCAAATCATGTAAATGCTTGGCAGCTTTTTCCTGCTGGCTGTCTTCGGTGATCTCAAGTGCAAAAATAAAAGAGTCACCGCTCAGCCGCCCTACTACTTTCGGCAATAAAACACTATTACTCAGCCTGTTGGCAATCTTGCCTAAGATCATATCTCCGGTTTTTAAACCAAAGGTGTCATTAACAAACTTAAAACGTTTAAGATCGATTAAACACACTAAGAGTTTTAACTGGCTTACCACCGCCTGTTCAATGGCAAGCGGCAGTTTTTCAATCACCTGTTCACGGTTTAACGTACCGGTAAGCTGATCGTGCTTGCCCAAATAGCTCGCCCGGCTGATCGCTTTCTCTGCAATATTACGCTCTGCACCCTGCATCCACAATAACATCACATAACCGAGTACGGCATACGCCCCAAAGTCGAAGTTGACTAGCACCGCGTTCAGCTCTCCAAACCAGTCGGAGGTTAAAAACACCACAGACATAAAAGACGATAGCAGATAGCGTACCGCTAACAGGCTGCAGAAAATCATTAGCAATACCGAAGAAAAATGCCTTTTCTGGCTGCTGTAAAGCATATAGCCGATGGTTAAAAACGCGCCGGCAAAAACTAGATCAACTATGGTTTCTCGTAGATAAAAGCGATTGAAAACTCCCGCCTCATTAAAAGCAAATGCCAGTGAGCACACTAAACCTGTTGCAATAGCAAGCACTATTAATAAACGAATAGCCCAGATATTGAGCTGATTTTTTTCACTGGTAAAATAACAACCTAAACAAAATAGCAGAATAAACAGATACTGAAATATTTGGCTCAGACTGGTTAACATGACTTGTAATGCCGAGGTTTCAGCATACTGAGGCAAAAATTGCTGGCTCGCCAAACTGGCGTATTGCACGCTCATACAGATTAAGCTATAAGCCCAATATTTAACATAACGCCGGGCAAAGCTTTGATAAAACGAATAAAGTAAAAACGCCAATACACTATAGACAGTAGTTTCTATAGCATGCAAAAAGCCCAAGGCAAAAATATTACCCGTCATCGTCTATTGTATATTCCTAAAACTTTGACCTGATTCAATTAAATAGCGTTTCCCTGATGATTACAAGCACAATATTAATCCGGGCGCTTGTGCCTAAATAATACCAAGTGAATTAATTATTTCAATTGGTATAAGGACAGGTATACTAGCACTATATAGGTACTCTTCACTAAGGAATGCACTGTGGAATACAACACCTCAGAGTTATGTAATATTTACGCAGATTTAGTCGATGTCGTAGAGCCAATTTTTTGTAATTATGGTGGCAGAAGTTCATTTGGCGGTAAAGTGGTAACGGTTAAATGCTTTGAAAACAATGGTTTAATCACACAATTAGTGGAAACCGACGGTGAAGGTAAGGTACTGGTTATTGACGGTGGCGGTTCGACGCGTCGCGCCTTGATCGACAGCTATATTGCAGAAGCGGCGGCGAAAAATGGCTGGGAAGGCATTGTTTGTTACGGCAGCGTTAGAGATGTTGATGCCTTAGAAGAAATCGAAATTGGCATTCAGGGATTGGTTTCTATTCCGGTCGGCGCAACCGACCATGATCAAGGTGAAAGCGACTTGGCAGTGAACTTCGCCGGCGTCACTTTTCTTCCTGATGATCATATTTATGCCGATAATACCGGCATTATCTTGTCACCCGATCCATTAGATATCGAATAACGCTAAGCTGAGATTAAACACTTTCTTTCCTGGCTTGCCATGCACTAAGCCAGTTTTTCATTTCGGATAAATCAATACCCGATTGCACAGCTTTCCCCTGAGCAACACTGCCCCCCATTAACAAATAAGACTTGGCAATATCTTGGTTATTAATACCGGTTGCCACTAATGGAATGTTCATCTTACGGATGACATTAATCAAGGCATTCACTATCGGTTTCTCCGATTGTGTCCCTTCGCCAATATCGAGCTGCGTACAGTCAATTTTCACTTGCTCAATCGATGCTTTGCGTAAATAGCGCAGCGCTTCATAGCTGCCAGAGAAGTCATCAATGGCAATATTTACTCCCAATACCCGGAGCTGATCTATCACCATACGAGCTCTAAAAGGTGCGCCTAATAATACCTGCTCGGTCACCTCAACCGTTAAATAACTCATAGCGACACCTGTCGCTGCCGATTGCTGCTCAATAAAATCAGCAAGCTCAGCTTCTAATAATGCGGTGCTCGAAAGATTAATAGCGACTTTTTGCTCAACACCTAAACCATGCATTAAAGCAAGTAATTTAAAAGCGTGTTGCACTAACTGTCGGCTGATTTGGTAAATTTCACCACTGTATTCCGCAATCTGATGAAACTCCTGTGACGAGAACGCCCTACCACTGTTATCACACCAGTCAATTGCCAACTCAATACCAGACAATGTTTCATCCTCTAATGACATTTGAGGGTGCGCCAGCCAACGTATTTTTTCTCCTTTGACGTCCTGCTTGAGTTTTTCCATTTTTGCTAACTGCTGCTGAGTATATAAACTGGTTTGTTGGTCAAAATAACAAAGCGCCTGATGACTACGTTCCGCTTCAGATAAGGCATCACTCGCTTGTGCCAACAAAACATCCCCACTACAAACGTCCTGCGTTTGTAGTGCAATGCCAAATGCCAGCTGGAAATTTAATGAAAAGCTCTTAAAACTTACCGCTTGTGGCACCGATTTTTTTAACTGCTGGCAAATATCTTCAACCACTATTTTACTAGGGTGATTCGACAAACTGGTATTAACCACAACGAGAAAGTCCAGCCCCTTTAAACGACAAATCCTAACTGGCGCTGTTGGAACCGAAAAGTTTAACAATAGCTCATTATCGCTAACACTTTTTTGCACATTATAGGCAAGTTGTAATAACAAAATATCGGAGTTTTGATGCCCTAACACTTTATTCACTTGCTCAAAATTCAATGGCTTAAACGCGATAGCAACAAAACGATTATCACGCTGAGTTCGCAACACATTATTAAGCTCAGCCAGCCCTTGCTGATAACTAGGTAAGTTAGTAACAGGATCAAACACAGGCTCAGGCTTAACCACTAAAGGTTCATTGCTAGTTATCGCCAGCTTGATCTGGGCAAATTTATCAATCAGCTTCTGCACTATGGTCCAACAGGCCGTCAGGACATTCGCTAGATAACTGAGCACAGCGAGTGTCAGCATAACGACAAGTTCTAGCTGAACATTTAGCCATAAATAAACAGATACTCCATAGCCTGCTGTCAATCCCCAGGTAGTAAGAACCCGAACATCGATCTGATTGCTAGCCGAATATTGTGCAAAACAGGCAATGACGGTTATCACTGCCACATAACCAAGCCACAGTGGATAAATATCATAACCATGCAGTCCAAACGTTAGAGCTAGAAAGCTCGATAACGCCCCGGCCACCAGCCAGTTAAAGCGTTGTTGTTTTAGTTGCTCTTTTTGTTGTTCCACTAACCACAAACAGGCGAGAGCTAAAAAGACTGACACCGCCGTAAGCAAGGCTAGCGTTTGGGATTGCTGTAAATAGATTAATGCAAAAAATTGTACCAACAGCGCAAGAGCCATCAACGCAGGATAACGCCATGACACTGATAACATAGGCTGTAAAAATGCAATCATCACCACAACCGGCAAGCTTAATCCGAGAATAAAAGCAATATTGACTTCGATGAAATTATAATGAGGCAGGATATCGTTAACGACAGCCGCAGATGCAGCATTTGAGAACATTAATGACAACACAAAGAATAAGATTACTGAAATACACTTTACCGGGTTCATATAAGCCTCTTACTACCTAATCTGGGCACAACCACATCTCTACAGTATAGAAGGGTTCTCCTTTTAATAGCCAATGATATTAACGATCATTGGCTATTAAATAAACACCAATAAATTAGACAAGTAAAGCACTTAGCCAAGAACCTTGCGACCCAATTGATACAAGGCAATTAACGGATTGACACCAAATTGGTAGCAAAGCTCCGCCGGTTGACTGACACTCCACAGCGCAATATCGGCATCAAAACCAACTGCCAGTTGCCCTTTACTCGTCTGTTCACCTAACGCTTTCGCCCCATGGCAAGTCACGCCGGCCAAAGCTTCTACCGGCTTAAGCTTAAACAAGGTACAAGCCATATTGAGCATTAACTGAATATTATTAATTGGTGACGAGCCGGGGTTCGCATCGGTGGCAATTGCCACGGCTACTTGCTGCTTACGCAACTCATCAATTGGCGGTAATTGGGTTTCGCGCAAGAAATAAAAAGCGCCCGGCAGTAATACCGCGACCATATTAGCAGCTTTCATTGCAGCAACCCCTTTTGCATCCAAAAACTCGACATGATCGGAAGACAACGCCTGGTACTTTGCCGCCAACTCAGTACCACCTAAATTAGATAACTGCTCGGCATGCACTTTTACCGGCAAGTCATGCTGTTTCGCGGCGGCAAAAACCCGCTCGGTTTGCTTAATGTCAAAACCTATTCCTTCACAGAATACATCGACCGCATCGGCCAGACCAAGCTCGGCAATACGAGGCAGCATTTCAGCACATACCAGATCTATATAGGCATCCGGTTGGTCTTTATATTCCACCGGCAAGGCATGCGCCCCTAAAAACGTTCGTTTTATCGTTACCGGAAGCGCCTTTGCCAGTTCGCCGGTCACGGTGAGCATTTTGATTTCACTCTCGGTATCCAAACCATAGCCAGACTTAATTTCAATCGTCGTTACCCCTTGATGATGCAAGGCAGTTAATCGCGCCAGCGCTGAATCAAACAGCTCTTGTTCGCTTGCCTCTCTAGTGGCATTAACCGTAGAAACTATACCACCGCCAGCCTCGGCGATTTCCTGATAACTCTTACCTTCAAGGCGCATTTCAAACTCATTCGCCCTATTGCCGCCGTATACCAAATGAGTATGACAATCAATCAACCCCGGAGTTAGCCATTGCCCCTTGCCATCTATCACCTGAGTCTGGCATTTATCATACCCAGGCAATTGTTCCATAGTGCCAACCCAGGCAATTTTGCTATCGCTAATCGCCAAAGCGGCGTTTTCAATAGCGCCATAGCTATTAGCGCCATCTGTCATGGTCGCTAAATTGACATTAGTAAATAAAGTGTGCCAATTGGCAGTTAAAATGGTCATGCACTGTCCTGAATAGTTTCACGCTTAAGCTATAGTTAATAGCTGCACTGTACAACAAGCCATAGCATTACTCAAGCTTGTATATACAAGTATTGACAAGCCTGGGGAAATATGAAATTGTATATACAAGTTATAGCAAATCAAGTGAATAATCGGTTATCCGTTATGACACGAGCAAAAGCAAAATTTACTGTCATTAAAGAGCACATCTGCCAGATGATCGTATCCGGTCAGTGGCAGCAGCATGACAAAGTACCATCGGAAAATGAACTGGCAGAGCAGTTTTCCGTCAGTCGAATGACCGCACGCCGTGCCCTGCAAGAATTGACCGAGCAAGGGTTACTAATCCGCTCACAAGGAGCTGGTACTTTTGTCGCAACTTTCAAGTCACAATCATCATTGCTGGAAATTCGCAATATTGCCGATGAAATTCATGCTCGTGGCCATCAACATCAGGCGGAGCAACTAACGCTAAAGGCAATCCCTGTCACCAATGAAATCGCGATTTTACTCGATGTCAGCGAAAATGACAGCGTCTTTTATTCTGAAGTACTGCATTTTGAAAATCACCAACCAATTCAACTGGAACAACGCTATGTGAATAGCAAATTGGTACCAGAGTACTTAACACAGAACTTTACTCAAATAACGCCGCATGAATACCTTTCCAATGAAGCGCCATTAACCGAGGCGACTCACGAAATAGAAGCAGTTATTGCTAGCAAAACCGTCTGCCAGTTACTGGCGATTGATGAAAGCATTCCCTGTTTACAAGTTAAGCGTCGCACCTGGTCAAGCCAGGGTGTGGTCAGCTTGGCAATATTAACGGCGCCTGGTAACAAATACCGCTTAGGCAGCCATTTGATTTTTTAATTTAGGAGCATTGAGATGACGTTTAACTATGGTATTGACCGTCTAAATCTTGATATTGTTAATGATATTGCCGATGGCACTATCAAAGCAGAACTTTGCCAAGAAGCCATTGATAAAATAAACAAAAGCCGCCAACGAGTTGAAAAGATGGCCGCTTCCGATCAAGCAGTTTATGGTATTAATACCGGTTTTGGCCCCTTATGTGATACGCAAATCACCCCAGAAGAAACCAACCTGCTGCAAAAAAACCTGTTAATTACCCATGCTGTCGGTGTTGGCGAACCAATTGCTAAAGCGATTTCAAAATTAATGTTGATCACTAAGGTACATGCGTTAAGTCAGGGCTTCTCGGGAATTCGTCTGGAAACCGTAGAAAGAATGCTGAAATTCATCGAACTTGACCTTATTCCTGTCGTGCCGGAGCAAGGCTCGGTCGGTGCATCCGGCGATTTAGCGCCGCTTTCGCACTTATTCTTACCTTTACTTGGCGAAGGCGAATTTTGGGTAAGCAATAATGGGCAAGATGATATTGTTCCAGCAGCGCAGGCACTTAAAGCACACGGCCTGGCACCAATGGAATTACAAGCGAAAGAAGGCCTGGCGTTAATCAACGGCACTCAGTTTATTTTATCGCACGCCATTACCGGCCTAACCAAAATGCGTTACTTATTAGATCTTGCCGATTTAGCCGGTGCCATGAGTATCGAAGGCATGCAAGGCAGTGGTTCGCCTTTTAGAGAAGAACTGCATGCCACTCGGCCATTCGCCGGTTGTATTGAAGTAGCAACGCGGATGAGAAGTTTCTTTAACGGCTCAGAAAATATGGCCTCTCATACCGATTGTGATCGGGTACAGGATCCTTATTCACTCAGGTGTATTCCCCAGGTTCACGGCGCATCACGCAATGCCTATAACCATTTAAAAGAATTAGCAGAAACTGAGATGAACTCAGTCACCGATAACCCAATTGTTATCAGTGACCAGGAAGCGATTTCAGGTGGCAGTTTTCACGGCCAGCCATTAGCCATGGTGCTGGATTACGCCTCTATCGCCGTAGCCGAGCTTGGCAATATTGCCGACCGTCGCTGCTATTTATTGCTGGAAGGTTTACACGGCCTGCCGCGGTTATTAACCACTTCGGGCGGCTTAAATTCCGGCATGATGATCCCACAATACGCGACAGCTGCACTGGTCACCGAAAATAAATCCCTGTGTTTCCCACCATCTGCCGACAGTGTGCCGACCTCTATGGGTCAGGAAGATCATGTTTCCATGGGCAGCATTTCCAGTCGAAAATTCAATCAGATTTTAGGCAATCTGGAGAAGATATTGGCGATAGAGTTAATGTATGCCGCACAAGCGATAGATTTTAGACGCCCAAATAAATGCTCTGATATTATCGAGCAAAACTTTGCCTTAATTCGCTCTAAAGTTGCCAAACTGGAAGAAGACAGATTATTAAAGCCAGATATCGATGCCCTGATCACAATGGTCAAAGCACAGAGCTTTAACGTCAATGTCAACCAAACCGTTGGCGCAAATAACTAAGGGAGAACCGATAATGAATTTTCAACAACTAATCACCCAAGGGATCCCGAGCGAGCTACCATCGGCTAAACCTTATCCAGCTGATGCTAACCGCGCACCCAAGCGCAAAGATATTCTGTCAAAAGAAGAAAAGCAGTTAGCATTAAGAAATGCCTTGCGTTATTTCCCAAAAGATTGGCATCAAGAGCTGGCGGCTGAATTTGCTCAGGAGCTAAAAGATTTTGGCCGTATCTACATGTACCGCTTTAAGCCAAGCTATGACATGAAAGCGCGCTCAATCAAAGATTATCCGGCAAAATGCCAACAGGCGGCCGCCATTATGCTGATGATAGATAACAACCTGGATCCGGCGGTTGCACAGCATCCGGAAGAGCTGATCACTTATGGCGGTAACGGCGCGGTATTCCAGAACTGGGCACAATACCTGTTGGCGATGAAGTATTTAAGTGAGATGGCAAGTGATCAAACCTTACATATCTATTCTGGTCATCCTATGGGTTTATTTCCGTCAAGTGACGATGCGCCGCGCGTAGTCGTCACTAACGGCATAATGATCCCTAACTATTCCAAGCCGGATGACTGGGAGAAATTTAACGCCTTAGGTGTCACTCAATACGGCCAAATGACCGCGGGTTCCTTTATGTACATAGGCCCACAAGGGATAGTACAGGGCACTACCATCACGGTGATGAATGCGTTTCGTAAGGTACTGAATAAAGGAGAAACGCCACAAGGTAAGATTTTCCTTACCGCAGGTCTTGGCGGCATGAGTGGCGCGCAACCAAAAGCCGGTAATATTGCCAACTGTATTACCGTGTGTGCCGAGGTTAACCCAAAAGCGGCAATCAAACGTCATCAGCAAGGCTGGGTGGACGAACTGATCGATAACATGGATGAACTGGTTGCCCGTGTTAAAACTGCACAGGAAAATAAGGAAGTGGTTTCCATTGCTTATATCGGCAACGTAGTCGATGTTTGGGAAGCTTTCTATGAGCAAGAAATATTTGTTCACTTGGGCTCAGATCAAACTTCGCTGCACAACCCTTGGTCAGGCGGCTATTATCCGGTTGATATTTCTTACGAAGAATCAAACCGCTTAATCAGGGAACAACCTGAACTATTTAAAGAAAAAGTACAGGCAACCTTAAGACGTCACGCGAATACGGTGAACAAACACGCGGCACGTGGCACTTACTTCTTCGATTACGGCAATGCTTTCTTGCTGGAAGCCTCGCGCGCCGGCGGCGATGTCATGGCGGAAAACGGTATTGATTTTAAATACCCTTCATATGTTCAGGACATTTTAGGTCCTATGTGTTTTGATTACGGCTTTGGCCCATTCCGCTGGGTATGTACCTCAGGAAAACCGGAAGATTTGGACAAAACCGATGCTATTGCTGCACGAGTGCTAGAAAAAATCATGGCCGAATCGCCAGAGGAAATTCAGCAACAAATGCAGGATAACATCACCTGGATCAACGACGCTAAACAGAATAAATTAGTAGTGGGTTCACAGGCCCGTATCCTATATGCCGACGCCCAAGGACGAATGGAAATAGCCAAGGCATTTAACGATGCGATTAACGCCGGAGAAATTGGCTCGGTAGTTCTTGGCCGCGATCACCACGATGTTTCAGGTACTGACTCGCCGTTTAGAGAAACCTCGAATATCTACGATGGCAGTCGTTTCACCGCCGATATGGCGATCCACAATGTTATTGGAGATAGCTTCCGTGGCGCGACCTGGGTGTCAATCCATAACGGTGGCGGCGTTGGCTGGGGTGAAGTGATCAACGGCGGTTTCGGCATGCTACTTGACGGCTCAAACGCTGCAGAACAAAGATTACAATCCATGCTATTGTTTGATGTCAACAATGGTATTGCCCGTCGCAGTTGGGCACGTAACGATGAAGCCATCTTCGCTATTAAACGAGAAATGGCACGTACGCCTAAGCTGAAAGTCACCTTGGCGAATCTGGTAGACGACGAGCTTTTAGATAACTTATCGTTGTAATTTGCTAAATTTTACGATTTTTAATCTAAGTTTATTATTAAACCGGCGACAGCCGGTTTTTTTATTGCTAAGCGCCAGCCTTTACTTTTACTAGCTTGTCATAGCTATGACGCTATAATGTCGTAACAATTTACTCGCAATACTGAACAATTCCAGCGATATTTTCCAGCGAAACAAGTAATACCATTAATTGAAATAATTTTGGAGTCTCTTTTGCAAAACCTCAATGCTAATTTATCATCCGAGCGTGTCAAATATTTTCGTAAGAATAACGGCTGGTCGCAGGAGTTGTTAGCCAAAGCCTCTGGCTTAAGCTTACGCACCATTCAGCGGGCAGAAAAATATGGCAACAGCTCAGCAGAAACCCAGTTAGCACTGGCGGCGGCATTTGATATATCTCCACAAGAATTATTTCCTGTTTCAAATAACCCTGATGTAAATTGGAAAAGGAAAAATATTATGCAAAGTTTTTTAGCACTAACCATGGTTTGCGGCGCGATTTTAATGTTAATTTTGTTGGGAGGAGATCTAGGCATGTTCGCCGACTTTTACGGCGTGTTATTCCTGATATTGTTTACTTATTCTTCTACGGTGATAGCCTTTGGTTCACATGGCTTAGTAAAATCAATTAGTGGCTTAGGTTATCTATTGGCTAGCGATATCAACCACACCCCAGCCAGTGAATTTCTATCGCTGATTTTTAAAAAGCAAGTGAGCTTTGTTTATGGCGCAGCTTTTATCGCGTTGTTGATAGGCACTATCGCAATATTTTCCAGTGAAGAAGCTGTTAATAATGAAGGCATTTTTTATCCAGCATTTGCAGTAAACCTGTTAATCATCTTATACGCGGCGATAGTAGCCGAAGGCATTTTTCGCCCGCTATCCACCAAATTAGCGCATAAAGAACCCACCACTCAACTTCAGTAACCACCTCTATTATCAAATAACCTAAAAATTACATAAAATAAACATTATATTTACTTTTGTACTATAGTGTTAACTAAGCCTGCTGTATTTCACCAAGGAACAGCAGGCGCGAATGTAAAAGTCATTAACTGGGTGTTATGAGGTAACCCGCAAGGAGTTATCCGTGGAATATATCTTATATTTTGAGCTATGGATCGTGCTGGCACTGCTGTTTTCCTGCCTGGAAATTTTTATTTCCAGCGGCATTTTTCTCAACCTGGGAATTGCTTCTTTACTCGTCGCTATCGGGTTACAACAACAATGGTTAACTAGCTGGCAGGCTACGCTGTTCAGCTGGTGCACTTTCACCAGTATCTTACTATCGATATTGTATTTCTTTAGCAAAAAATTTTTTCTCCGAGAATATACTAGTGATGAGCTCTATCGAGAATTGACGGTTTATGGCAAAAAAGTCCGGGTAACCGAACGCATTGGCCCTGGCCACCACCCAGGACGAGTGAATTATCAGGGCGCTAACTGGAAAGCGCTTGGCAATGGCCAGCAACTGGAAAAAGGCAGTTATGCTACCATTATTTATCAGGATGATTGTGCCTTGCTGGTTGAACCGTTTAGATCGTCCTGACTTCCTTGAGCAGGATGTGACAGCCAGCTGACTATATCACGATAATGAAAATGGTAATTAAGGACATTTAGTAATTTATCTCCTACTACCTTATGGCTGGCGGTATTGCCTGTGCTGGGCTCAAATTTTGGTATGGGCAGCTTTAATGCCTGAGTAGCAAGAGCATAAAACTGCTGTTTACTCACTGGTACATCAGCCACCGCATTAAAAATTCCACTGTGCTGCGAACCAATCAAGTGATAAACAATGGCAACGACATCAGTTTGATGAATTAAATTGACATGAGCGTCTGGCTCTCTCAGCACTCTGTCAGAATTAAAAAAACGGCCAGGATGCCTATCACCACCAATTAGCCCGGCGCAGCGCAATACCACACTCGCTTTTGAAAAATTAAGCACCTTTTGCTCTGCCTGCACTAACAGCTTGACTTTAGCTGATTCGGTTTTTAAAGCGCTATCTTCTACAACTGAGCCGCTAAGCCCTTGATAAATAGCAGTGGTACTGATCAATATGATCTTTCTAACTTGCCCCTGCTCAGCTAATGCGACGAGTTGGGCAATTTTTTCAGGATAATCCTGACGCCCCTGCCTGATCATAGGTGGAATGGCGATAACTAAAGTATCGCATTGAAATACCCTATACTCAGATAAACTGAGTTTTGCCAATGGCAAAGCTAATAACTCGGCATTAATCCCAAGCTCAGCTAGCTGATTTTGTTTTTGTTCAGACTGACAGGTTGCAATCACCCGATGGTCTGCCTGTAATAGCCGCTGCGCTAATGCCGTGCCTAACCAGCCACAGCCTATGATACCGATGGAGGTTGTCACTTTTTACCTTCCTGATTATCTAAAGTGCTGATCACTGAAACCACTTGTTTCGACACTTGATTTGGCACCATCACTGAGAGGTTATATTGCAATATTTGCCATTGCTCATTTTGATAACGCAACACCCCAGAGCCACGGCATTGTCCATAATGTTCGTTCTGTAGTAATTCATCAAAAAATACCAGATTAGTACCACTAACTGGCGACAAGTTACGTTTGGTGCTGACATACTTCCAGCCTTTGCCCTGACTGAAATAAGGCCTAACATAATCGGCAAATTCTTGTTTAGTCCAACGCTCGCTGGCATCGGTACCGAGAAATATTCCTTCTTGCGCCAGGAGTGCAAAATAGCGCTCAAAATCAGCGTCGGCGGCCGCTTGATGATAACTATCCAACACTTTATTAACGACGTCATTAGCCATCAAGTAATGACAGCTGAATAAGGTCAACAGTAAGAATATTTTTTGTTTAAGTTTCATCATTTTTCGGAAGCACCACATATTTTCCAGTGAAAATTGCCGCAACTTTATCGCCAGAGAGAATATGTACTTCGACGTTAAAACGCGCTTTTTTCTCTTGCAATAGCGGCGAACTGTCACCGCTTGCTAAATCATTAGTTGTTTGTCCACTGGCAACACCGGCTATCGGGGCAAGATACTTGATATTGGCATCTGCTAACACTATATCGCCCTGGCAGCCATCTTGTGCCAACTGCAAATACACCCAGCCCCAGCCGGTCAAGGTTGCCAGCGTGTAAATACTACCGGCAAACATGGTATTGTGCAGGTTTTTATTAAACAAAGGGTCGCAATGAGTAAACAGCTGTTTGCCATCGTAATAGCCGATAGCGATATTCATCGCCTTGCTAAGTGGAATAGTTTGATGCCAGGTTTGTTGTAATGCTGTCGCCTGACTCACTTGATGCGCGGCTAACGGCATCAGGATTTTTTCCATACGATAATGCTGAATTTGCTGATACAACAGGTGAGATTTTTCTTGCTGGCTGTAGCCTTGTTGCAAATAAAAACCCAAGGCAGCTTCCCTCGCCTGCAAGCTGATTTTACTCGCCCCCCTAAGCTGAGCTTCCTGCTCCAGTGCGCTGAGTAATATGCTGCCATAGCCCAGGCTCTGGACATTATCACTGACTGCCATATAACGGATTTGTGCCCGGCTTTGCTCAACAAAGTGTAGCCGGCCGACTGCCACTATCTGCTGCTTATCAAACAACGCGCGATGAATCGCCTGATCTTCTAATTCATCACGCTCACTGCCCTCAGGTTGCTGCCACGGCGCCCGCAACAATTGCCAACGCAGCTGATAGTATTGTTGAAATTCTTTTTTAGTTTTCGGTGCTCTACACTCAATCATTGTCTATGCTTAATTTAATTGCTACTTATTTGATAATTAATGAAATTAGACATCCACCTCCAGCAAAGCAAATTATTATATTTGATCCGGGATAGTGAAGATATTGCTATTAAAGAAAACCAGCATTATCGCTTCTTATGCTTTGCCGATGTAGTACAAAGCATTATGCTCAAACGCAGACCCGCGAGCCTGACTTTGCCACATCAATATTTCCTTACCTTGCCACTGTTATTTATCAGGCCGAAAAACATCATAGAATTTGGCCTTGGCGGCGGTAACCTTCTAAAGTTTGCTCGCCAACTACTGCCGAGCTGCAAACTCACCAGTGTTGAAGAAAACTTTCAGGTGATTCAATGTTTTAAGCAATATTTTAATCCGCAACAAACCGAGCTGACGATAAACTGTCAGGATGCCAGCAGCTGGTTATCACAGCAGAGCTCAGTTAATAGCGACTGGCTGATATTTGATATTTATCGCAATGATCGAGACGATAACAGTGCTCTTGCGCTTATCAGCGAATTACTGCAGCGGTTAGCAAACACTTGCTGGCTCAGTATTAATCTGGTCGACTTAGCAGAGCCGCAACTTAACAAACTGCTCAATTACCTGAATAAAACCAAAGGCTCTCGGAAAATGAACTATTTTATCGTACCGCAATATCGCAATATCATAGTCCAGCTTTATCCTGAACCCGGCTTAATTAATCAGCAGATATCACCGCTAAAACCCTATCAAATCAATCGCTATCGTAAATTGTGGCAACAGGCTAATGTATTAAATCGTTAAGCTAAAGGTTACCGGGCCGTCATTCACCAGGCTAACTTTCATATCCGCACCAAAAACGCCGGTCGGCACGGTAAAACCATCCTCCCTTAACTGTTGACAAAAATATTGATACAGGGATTGGCTAATATCGGGGGGTGCGGCACTGGTAAAGCTTGGCCGCATTCCTCGGGAAGTGTCGGCGGCCAAAGTGAATTGCGAGACCACAAGAATATCACCTCCAACCTGTTTAACATTGAGGTTCATTTTGCCCTGATGATCTTCAAATACCCGATAGCCAGCGACCCGCTCTGCTAAACGTTTTGCTTTTTTTTCATCATCCTGCGGCTCAATCGCCAGTAACACTAACAAGCCTTGATTAATTTCACCGACGATTTGCTGCTCAACCTCGACACTGGCGCTGCTAACACGCTGAATTAATGCGATCATTCATTGTGCTCTTGTAAAAAGTTGGCCATCACTTCCGTTGCCTTACAAAGAGCATCTATGGTCTGGCGCTCAAAACCACTGTGTCCGGCCTGGGGCAATATTTGCAAACTGGCATTTTGCCACACAGTTGTTAAACGATAGGCATTTGCTAACTGGCACACCATGTCATAACGGCCATGGACGATGATTGCCGGGATATCGCTGATCTTATCAATATGATTAATGATAAAATCTTCGGCAATAAAGCTTTGATGATAAAAATAATGATGCGATAACTGCGCCATGCAGTGTGCCTGGTGCGGATCTTCAATTTGCGCGCTACCGATATGATGATGTTCTATGGTGGACAATCTAAGCTCCCATAAATACCAGGCCTTACTGGCAGCAATTTTTGCCACTTCATTATCACAGGCAAAAATTTTCTGATATCCCACTAACGGCTCCGCTTTGTCCTTATCTGCTAGTGGCGCTAAAAACTCCTGATAATATTCAGGAAAGAACCTGGCTGCGCCTTCATCCTTATACAGCCAGTCGTATTCAGGCTGAGTGGCTAAAAACACCCCTCTTAAAATAAAACCCAGGACATATTGAGGATAAGCAATGCCGTACAGCATAGCCAAAGTAGTTCCCCAGGAACCTCCGGCAATCAGCCATTTATCGATTTTTAAATGGCTACGGATCGTTTCAATATCATTGATTAAATGCTCTGTGGTGTTTTGCTCTGTCGATGGCGAAGGGGTAGATTTACCACAGCCACGCTGGTCAAAAATAATAATGCGATATTTTTGAGGATCAAAATAACGTCGGTGATTTTCACTCGAACCACCACCTGGCCCACCATGCAGATATAACACAGGTATACCTTGTGGATTACCCGATTGCTCTAAGTAAAGGCGATGAATATTATCAACCTCGAGCCATTGCTCTTTATCAGTAGCAATTTTAGGGAATAGACTACGAGACATCATTGTTCCTCTCTATCAGGAAATCTTCCAAACACACGGTAAACAGTGCACCAAATAATACCACTAACCAGGACAAATACACCCATAAGAACAGAATGGGAATACTGGCCAGAGCGCCATAAATTGCCTTATAGGAAGGTAGCTGAGTAACATAAAACGCAAACCCCCGTTTCGCCACTTCAAACAACACAGCGGCCAATACCGCACCGGATAAGGCACATTTGAAACTGACATCTTTATTCGGCACTACTAAATACAAGATCAAAAACGCACAAATTGAGGCAAAAATCGGTAACAAACGCACTAAAATATTCGCAATGCCAAATAAATCATATTGTTCCAATGACACTAGCTTGGCAATATAAGTGGTCGCCGCTATGCTGCTGCCAACTAGCACCGGGCCTAACGTCAGTACCATCCAGTACATGGAAAATGCGGTGACCACTTTCCTTTTTTTATCCACCTGCCATAATTTATTCAAAGTCTTATCTATCGAAGAAATTAATAATAAGGCGAATAAAAACAAAAAGGTAATAGCAACCGCAGACATTTTAGATGCGTTATTGACAAAATTAGTGATGTGCTTTTGCACCACTTCACCGGCAGCCGGAATAAAGTTCTGATAAACAAAGCCTTCTATCATTTCTTTCAATTCAGCAAAAATCGGAAACGCCGTCATCACAGATAACATCACCACCAGCATAGGCACCAATGACATTAGCGTGACATAGGAAAGATAACCGGCACTGACATGCACTTGCTCAGTTTTAAGGCGATGAGTAAAAAAACGGCCAAATTGCTTTAAAATATTCCATGTGTCCTGCACAAATATTCTATTGATAAAAGTCATATTGCTTTATAGTTAACATCTTATCTTTACAGTATATTATGAATGGGTAAGATAAGCCTATAGTGATTTTTTTATTCAACAGGAGTTTTTATGTCGGGACAAGGTTCAGGCGGTAACGTACTTGCAGCTATCTGTAGTTTTTTTATCGCAGGTTTAGGCCAACTGGTACAAGGAAGGATCATGGCGGCAATAATCTTTTTCTTGCTAACTTGGGTAAATTATTCTTTGGCCGCCACCGGGATCTTATTCTTTATGGCAATCCCAGGCGTTATTTTTCACCTTTGGGCTATTATCGATGCCGCAAAATACAAAAGCACGGATTAATGATTCATAATGAAAATTTTGCTTAGTCGATGGCGCCAAATAACGCTGATTTTAATCATTTTTAGTGCTATCGGTTGTCAATCTGCTTATTACTCCGCCATGGAGAAAGTTGGTCTGCATAAACGCGATATCCTTATTGATAGAGTGGAAGAGGCCAGTGAAGCACAACAAGAAGCAAAGCAAGAATTTAAAAATGCGTTAGAGCAATTTAGCACGCTGATCAACTTTAGCGATGGAGAATTACAAACACATTATCAACAAAGCGAAGCCCATTACCAAGCAAGCGCACAGGCTGCCGAACAGCTTAATGATCGAATAGCGGCAATCGAAGATGTCGCCCAAGCCTTGTTTGATGAATGGCAAGACGAAATCGCATAATACACAAGTGCCAGTTTAAAACGGCAAAGCCAAAGCAAGTTAATCAGCACCCAAGCGCGCTATAACACTTTGCTTAAGGCAATGCATAAAGCTGCGGATAAAATGCCGCCCGTGTTGGCAACGTTAAAAGACCATAGCTTATTTTTAAAGCATAATTTAAATGCCCAGGCAATTGGTGCATTAAAAGGTGAATATCAGGGATTAAAACAAGATATTGAGTTATTGATAGCAGAAATGAACAGAGCGATAGAAAACTCCCAAAGTTTTGTTAGTTCACTCAAAGATAGCCATTAACTGCTATCGGAAACATAGCCAAAATAAAGCCCCACTTATCAATATAAATGGGGCTTTTATCTGCCTTCAGCTTAGATTCACGTTAAATTTGTTCCATCAACTTGGTAATACACTTAGGCTCATGATCATCCAAAAAATCTTTATGATGATTAATTGTCGCGAGTAAATCTGACAACTGTTTAATCTCTGTAGACCCGGCAAGCCCTTCCTCAAACATACGACTAAGCTTTTGAAGCGTCACTAATTGTTCAGGAGACATCTTTCAATTCCCTTTAATGTTATTATTATCCAAGCTATTAATTCATTGCGATTTTTCTAATAGAATCATCTAGCGATTTTCTACGCGGATTATCGCGACCATCATTAATATATTCTTGATATAGCTGATCTAATTCCCTACGCTCATTTAAATTGGCCTTATCAGACACCATTTTTTCAAATAATGTATTAAGCCGATTCACTTTCCTTTTATCCATGGTACTCACTCCATGTTTGCTTTAAGTACCTTAGCCCACACATATACAGTCAATGACACAGGGCTATTTCAATTATTTTATAAAGTGTAGCAAGTATTTAATGTTCAGCCAGTCCAGTGAAAAATTTCAGATACCAGCGATAAAGCTACAGCACAATTAACATTATAAAAATAAAATAAAATCAGAAGGTTAAATGATTAGCGAATTAAAGCTTAGGCTTGAACAGACCTAAATCTGACATTAGTTTAAGATATGTCTTACACTGGCAATGTTGAAAACGACAGCCAACAGTTTATCAATTGAGTAAACGACAGTGACAAAAAATGCCGTAGTGAATAGTCACTACGGCATTAATCTTCAACAAAGCATATTATGTTTATTTTTTAGTGGCACGACTCTCGCGTTTACGATCCGATTCTTTTAACCATTTCTTACGAATACGGATGTTCTCCGGCGTAACTTCCACCAATTCATCATCGTCAATAAACTCTAGTGCTTGTTCTAACGTCATTTTAATAGGTGGTGTTAACACCTGCGCATCATCTGTACCTGATGCACGAACATTAGTTAACTGCTTACCTTTTAATGCATTAACCGTTAAATCGTTATCACGACTATGAATACCAATGACCATGCCTTCATACACTTCAACACCGTGACCTATCATTAAACGCCCACGCTCTTGTAAGTTAAACAAAGCATTAGTTAACGCCTTACCTGTAGCATTCGCGATCAATACACCATTAATACGTTGACCAATTTCACCACCTTTATGAGGACCATATTCAAAATAGGTATGGTAAATAAGGCCTGAACCTGAAGTTAATGTCATAAACTCTGTTTGGAAACCAATTAAGCCACGACTTGGCATAATAAAGTCCATACGAATACGTCCTTTACCGTCAGGAGACATATCAGTTAATTCAGCTTTACGCAGCCCCATTTTTTCCATAATGGAACCTTGATGCTCTTCTTCAACATCAATAGTAACCGTTTCATATGGCTCCTGAACTTCACCGTCAACTTCTTTCATAATAACTTCAGGACGGGATACCGCAAGTTCATAGCCCTCGCGGCGCATATTTTCAATCAGAATACCTAAATGAAGCTCCCCACGACCAGAAACTTTGAATTTGTCAGGATCATCTAATTGCTCAACGCGTAACGCAACGTTATGGATTAGTTCTTTATCTAATCGATCTTTCAAATTACGAGAGGTAACATATTTACCTTCTTGGCCAGCAAACGGTGAAGTGTTGACCTGAAAAGTCATAGTAACGGTTGGTTCATCAACAGATAGTGCAGGTAAAGCTTCCACTTCTGTAGGGCAACAAATTGTATCGGAAATTTTCAATTCACCTAAACCGGTAATCGCAATAATATCTCCAGCTTCGGCCTGCTCTACTTCATGACGTTCTAAGCCTAAGTAGCCAAACACTTTACCGACTTTACCGTTATGAATCTTACCGCGCGAGCCTTGCACAGTCACTTGCTGATTAGGCTTAACAGTACCACGAGTTACTCGGCCAACACCAATAACACCTAAATATGAGCTGTAATCCAATTGAGAGATCTGCATTTGAAATGCACCATCAGGATCCGCATTAGGTGGTGGAACCTGATCAACAATCGTTTGAAATAACGGTGTCATGTCTGTACCCACTTGATCTTCTTCAAGCGAAGCCCAACCATTAATTGCCGAGGCATAAACCACCTGAAAGTCCAACTGTTCGTCAGTTGCACCTAAGTTGTCAAACAGATCAAAAACTTGATCCATCACCCATTCAGGACGAGCACCTGGCTTGTCAATTTTGTTAATCACGACAATAGGTTTTAAACCTTGAGCGAATGCTTTTTGTGTCACAAAGCGAGTTTGTGGCATCGGACCTTCCTGTGCATCAACAATCAAGAGCACAGAATCCACCATAGACATTACTCGTTCAACTTCACCACCAAAATCGGCATGACCTGGAGTATCTACGATATTAACGCGATAATCATTCCAATTGATCGCTGTATTTTTCGCTAAAATGGTAATACCACGTTCTTTTTCAATATCGTTTGAATCCATCACGCGCTCTTCCAGATCAGTTCTGGAGTCTAAAGTACCTGATTGATCTAACAATTTATCAACTAATGTTGTTTTACCATGGTCAACATGCGCGATAATCGCGATATTACGTAACTTCTCTAACACGGGCATATGCTCTTAAGGCCTAATAATTGGGCGCGTATTGTACAGGAGAACACTGCACATGGCGACAAATAAAACATAGCTAAGTTGCTTATTTTCACCACTAGCATAATCACAAAGGGTGCACTAAACTCTTGTTGCACCAAACAAGCACAATACATGAACCATCTTGGTGCAACAAAACAAGCGACAATACAAAATGTTATTGATTTTAAAGAAATTAATGCTTGGCACGAATTTAGCTTACTAGCAAACAACAAAATTTAATGTAAACGATAACTTCACTGGAGACGCTCAATGTCACAAGCAGTTTTAGATATGATCAAAGACAACGATGTAAAATTCGTTGATTTACGCTTCACTGATTCAAAAGGTAAAGAGCAACATGTTTCTCTGCCTCACCATCAAATTGACGAAGACTTCTTCGAAGACGGCAAAATGTTCGATGGTTCTTCAATTGCTGGCTGGAAAGGTATTAACGAATCAGACATGGTATTAATGCCAGATGCATCGACTGCGGTACTGGATCCATTTACTGAAGAGGTGACTCTAAACATCCGCTGTGACATTGTAGAACCTGCAACTATGCAAGGTTATAGCCGTGACCCACGTTCTGTTGCTCATAGAGCTGAAGAATATATGCGCTCTACTGGTATTGCTGATACCGTTTTATTTGGGCCTGAACCAGAATTTTTCGTATTTGACGACGTAAAATTCCACACAGATATGGCCGGTTCCATGTACAGCATTGACGACAAAGAAGCAAAATGGAACTCAGGTACTAGCTATGAAGAAGGCAACACAGGGCACCGTCCAGGCGTTAAAGGCGGTTACTTCCCGGTGGCTCCGGTTGATTCTTCACAAGATTTACGTTCAGCCATGTGTTTAGTGATGGAAGAAATGGGCTTAGTTGTTGAAGCACATCATCATGAAGTAGCCACTGCAGGTCAGAACGAAATTGCCTGTCGTTTTAATACTATGGTGAAAAAAGCAGATGAAGTACAAATTTATAAGTATGTAGTACACAATGTTGCTCACGCTTACGGCAAAACGGCAACTTTTATGCCTAAGCCACTAGTAGGTGATAACGGTACAGGTATGCATGTTCACCAATCTTTAGCAAAAGATGGTGTTAACTTATTTTCTGGTGATAAATACGGTGGATTATCAGAAACAGCACTTTACTACATAGGTGGTATTATTAAGCATGCTAAGGCATTGAATGCTTTCACTAACGCTTCAACAAACTCATACAAGCGTCTGGTTCCAGGTTTTGAAGCACCGGTAATGCTTGCCTATTCTGCACGTAACCGCAGTGCATCTATCCGTATTCCAATTGTTCCATCGCCAAAAGCAACGCGAATCGAAGTGCGTTTCCCTGACCCATCAGCAAACCCATACCTGGCATTCTCTGCAATGTTAATGGCTGGTCTTGACGGCATCAAAAACAAAATTCACCCTGGCGATGCGATGGATAAAGATCTTTATGACTTACCAGCAGAGGAAGCGTTAGCTATCCCACAAGTGGCCTCATCATTAGAAGAAGCGTTAAACGCTTTAGAAGTCGATAAAGAATTCTTAATGGCCGGTGGTGTAATGGACAGCGACATGATCGATGCCTACATTGGATTAAAACGTGAAGAAGTAGAAACATTAAATTCAACCACACATCCAGTTGAATTTGATATGTACTACAGCATTTAATTAGCAATCAATCATTGATTAATAAAAAAGCTCACTTCGGTGGGCTTTTTTTGTGGCTATATCCTAATATTTTGGATAGATTATAATTATATCTACGGAAAGAGGTATTTATTTGACTTCGTTAAGAACGATCATTTTTATGCTGTTAGCATTCGTACTTTCTGTACCGGCATCAGCAGCATCGACTAAAATATACGTTTGGCGCAACGCAGACGGCGTTTTAGTTTATTCTGACAGTCCAAAACCTGGTGCAGAAGAAGTTGAAGTTAAAGAATCCAATCAAATGTCATCGTCTATCGATACATCCATCCTAGATATTACCCCTAAAGCCATTGAAGAAAAATACCAGGTTGAAATTACCCAACCGGCTCATCAGGCAACAATAAGAGACAACACAGGTTCTGTTTACGTCTCAGGCCGAATTAAGCCTATTTTTAAGCAAGGACTTAAAGTAAAACTACTGCTAGATAACAGCCCCTACGATACCCCTCAGCCCCACTCGATGTTTGTCTTGCGTGACGTCGACCGCGGCGAACATCAGGTCAAAATGGAATTGATAGACGAAAAAGGCAAGGTTATTGCATCGTCTGCATCTATTACCTTTTATATGCATCGAGCTTCCGTAAAGTAAGCGTTATAAAGCATTTAAAAGGTGCAAATAATTTTTTAACGCATTACACTGAAACATCGGTTGCACTAAATTGGTGCATAAAATTATATGTATAATTCAAATAACCAGATGCCAATAAATAAACTTTATTACCAGCAAAATTTAGCGAACCAAATGGTCACCGCAGTTATCGTGCTTAACAGCGAGCTTCGCGTGCAATATGCCAATCCTGCAGCTGAAGCTTTATTGATCAAAAGTATCAACAAACTTAAAGGTAGCACGCTTAATACGTTATTTTTTAATAACCCAATCAACAATAGTCGACTAAAGCAGTTATTAACCTCAGGGCAAGAATTTAGCGATAGTGACGTTACGCTAGAATTTTTTGATCGAAGAAAAATCACCGTCGAAATCACAGCATCTTCTGTAGCATTTGATAAAAATCCGCACATTTTGCTGGAATTTAAACAAATTGATCAGCAAAAACAGATCAGTGCCGAAGCGTTTCAACAACAGCAGTGGGAGTCTGCCCGTGATCTTATCCGCGGCTTAGCCCATGAAATCAAAAATCCGCTTGGCGGCTTACGCGGTGCGGCACAATTATTAAGCCGTGAGCTCACAGAAGATCAACAAGAATATACTCAAATGATCATTGAACAAGCAGACAGGTTAACTAACTTAGTCGACCGACTGCTCGGCCCTAACCAAGTGCCAAAAATGACCACACAAAATATTCACCTTGTATTGGAAAAAGTCGCCCAACTGATGAGCTTCAATAACCCGCAGCAAAATGAAATCATCAAAGACTATGATCCGTCACTCCCTGATATTTGCTTTGATGAAGATAAAATCCATCAGGCAATACTTAATATTGTCAATAATGCCATTCAAATCATCGCTAATGATGGCCAGATTATTTTAAAAACTCGAGCTGCCAGCAATAAGACGATTAATGGAAAAAAAGTCAAACTGGCCGCCCAAATTAGTATTATCGATAACGGCCCCGGGATCCCGGAAAAACTCCAGGATACCTTGTTCTATCCTATGGTATCTGGCAGAGCAAACGGCACAGGCTTAGGACTATCAATTTCCCAAACGTTAGTAAATCAGCACCAAGGTAAACTCTCCTGTGTCAGTCAACCTGGCCACACTGAATTCATTATCTTATTACCAATTACACAAGAGGCAACATCATGATCACTGAACAAGTCTGGGTTGTCGATGATGACAGTTCCATCCGCTGGGTGTTAGAAAAGGCATTTTCCAATGCTAATATCAGCTCAGCATCATTTGATAGTGCCGAAAACCTGCTGATAGCCCTAGATCATAGTCAGCCAGAAGTCATTATCTCAGATATCAGGATGCCAAATATCGACGGTATGTCCTTGTTAAATGATATTAACAGCCGCTTTCCGATGATCCCGGTTATCATTATGACCGCCCACTCAGATCTC
>CAZUHQ010000020.1:0-39624 GCA_964620605.1 uncultured Thalassotalea sp. | reverse complement strand
CGATCAAGTCTAAGCCTTAGCATTAATTTCTACTGTCGTAGATACGAAACAATACCGTCTTTGTTTATGTCTGTCTAAGCCTTAGCATTAATTTCTACTGTCGTAGATTAACGCCTGTACCGTCTTCTAATACAAGTCTAAGCCTTAGCATTAATTTCTACTGTCGTAGATAGGATGCAAAGAAGTAATGAAAGTACGTCTAAGCCTTAGCATTAATTTCTACTGTCGTAGATTGGTGTTTCCATATAAGCCGCTTGCAGAGTCTAAGCCTTAGCATTAATTTCTACTGTCGTAGATTTCAATCTATTTGTTAGCTTGATAATAAGTCTAAGCCTTAGCATTAATTTCTACTGTCGTAGATAAGATAAGCCGTCTTTTTTGATCTTAATGAGTCTAAGCCTTAGCATTAATTTCTACTGTCGTAGATAATTACAGTTTTTGCATGTTTTACAGTTGTCTAAGCCTTAGCATTAATTTCTACTGTCGTAGATTTCATAGCCCATACCCTTCTTCAAATTGTCTAAGCCTTAGCATTAATTTCTACTGTCGTAGATACGTGGTTTGGTACGCCATCATTCCACAGTCTAAGCCTTAGCATTAATTTCTACTGTCGTAGATTAAATCAACACCATCAAGCTCAGGTAGTCTAAGCCTTAGCATTAATTTCTACTGTCGTAGATATGATTCGTCTGTTAGTGTAACCCAGGTCTAAGCCTTAGCATTAATTTCTACTGTCGTAGATAGAGCAAACGTTAATGAATACAACAGAGTCTAAGCCTTAGCATTAATTTCTACTGTCGTAGATCTAGAGCATATTGATATAGTTTAGCGCCGTCTAAGCCTTAGCATTAATTTCTACTGTCGTAGATCTTCTTCCGTAGATACAGGTGAAATCCCGTCTAAGCCTTAGCATTAATTTCTACTGTCGTAGATACTATGATGCGCTTTAAAACTTTATCGTCTAAGCCTTAGCATTAATTTCTACTGTCGTAGATTGCAGCGGCTTGCGGATGGTGGGTTTGTCTAAGCCTTAGCATTAATTTCTACTGTCGTAGATCTTACTGGAGTTAAACCGCCTGATTCCGTCTAAGCCTTAGCATTAATTTCTACTGTCGTAGATACAGAAGCTGGGATATTTAACGCCCCGCTGTCTAAGCCTTAGCATTAATTTCTACTGTCGTAGATATGATGTACGTTCTGCTATTGTTGAGTCGTCTAAGCCTTAGCATTAATTTCTACTGTCGTAGATAATATGTTCTCAGGAACAACTGTTACAGTCTAAGCCTTAGCATTAATTTCTACTGTCGTAGATCTGACTTAGCAACTGAAATTAAGGGAAGTCTAAGCCTTAGCATTAATTTCTACTGTCGTAGATACTTATGCCCTTCTTCTTTAAGTAACCAAAGTCTAAGCCTTAGCATTAATTTCTACTGTCGTAGATATTCTAGCACCTTTTGCTTTTGTTCTTCGTCTAAGCCTTAGCATTAATTTCTACTGTCGTAGATCCAAAGTTAGCATCTAATAATTTATGTGGTCTAAGCCTTAGCATTAATTTCTACTGTCGTAGATACTAGGCCTTTCATCACTCATTCTCCGTCTAAGCCTTAGCATTAATTTCTACTGTCGTAGATACTACTTTATAATCTCCAGTTGTTTCATGTCTAAGCCTTAGCATTAATTTCTACTGTCGTAGATCTGGTTGCCATTCTTCCCCACCCAACATGCATTTAAGCCTTTCAGGTTTGGAGTAAACACATCCCTGATGATCGGCACCCAGTCCAGACATCCATGTCTGGTCGCTACGCCAGGCGGAGCGGTGCTCCTAAAGAAACCAGCTTCGCCCATATGAACAATCTAGATATCTAAGTTACTGTTTTATTTTGGGTAGCACTATTTCTATTCAAAGCTGAGGTTAAACTAGGTTATATTGTTACCTTACCCTTTGCTTTATCTGTACTGATGTAATTAAATAGCGCCTGACGATTTTTAAAGGGTGTTATATGCTGTTTTTAATTACCATTTTCCTAGGGGCATTTTTACTGTTTCAGGTGCAGCCGCTGATCGCAAAAATTATTTTGCCGACGTTTGGCGGTGGCGCGGCTGTTTGGACCGCCTGTTTATTGTTTTTTCAAACGTTTTTGCTGTTTGGTTACCTGTATGCCCATTTGTTAAGTCAGCTAGATTCGATGAAAAAGCAGTTTAAATTACATGCCTTGATTTTAGTGCTAAGCTTAGTGTTTTTGCCCATAGGTGTGCTTGAAGAGGTTACTAGGGTTGATAACGAGCAGCCATTAGCCAGTATTCTTTTATTGCTCACTCTGTCGATTGGTATTCCATACTTATTACTTGCCGCCACCGGGCCGTTAGTGCAGCGCTGGTTTAGTTTATATAGCCAAGAAAAATTACCTTATCAGCTTTATTCCTTATCCAATATTGCGTCGTTAATTGCCTTGTTGTCGTTTCCGTTTTTAATTGAGCCATTATTAACCAGTGGCCAGCAAACACAGTTGTGGTCGCTCGGATACATAGGCTATGTTGTCGTAGGCTTGTTATTAATCAAATACTTATATTCACAAACCTTGGATAAACAACTGATTGATGAAAAAAATAATCATCAAAAACCTATAAATTCCCGGCATCACAGTTGGCTCTGGCTTGGTTTATCAACAACGGGTGTGGTATTGCTGGTTGCCACGACCAATGCGATGACGCAAAACATTCCGCCAGTGCCTTTTTTATGGGTATTACCGCTTTGTTTGTATTTATTAAGTTTTATTATCAGTTTTCATAGCCCGAAATGGTATGTCCGTTGGTATTGGTTATTGTTGTTTATACCAAGCGCGATTATTGCCATTTTTATGTTTTTCATCGGTTCGCAATTTGGCATTGTTACTCAAGTGGTTTTGTATTCCAGCATCTTATTTTCCGCGTGTATGGTCTGCCATGGTGAACTTGCCCGATTTAAACCTGAGGTTAGTCGACTTACCTGGTTTTATTTGGTGATCGCCTTTGGTGGCGTGCTAGGCAGTGCATTAGTTGCCTTTGTTGCTAAGGCTTTGTTTGTGCAGTTTTTGGAGTTTCCGCTAGCCATAGTTATGGTGTTTTGTTTGTTGGCTTATGCGGTTTATTTAAGTCACCAAAGAGTGACAAAACTTGTTTGGGCAAGTGCTGGTTTTGCGGTGTTTTGCTCACTGGCGCTATGGCAATTAAATGCCCGTTATTTGCAAAACGATGTTTTTAATGTACGGAATTTTTACGGTGTATTGAGTGTTAAAGATATTCAAACCGATAACATGAATGAACGCCGCTTAATTGATGGTACTACTTCTCATGGCACCCAGTCACTTAATGTAAACGAGCGCGGCACGCCATTAAGTTATTATCGTAAATACACGGGTGTTGCTTTGGCGCTAGAGCAAATGTCTTTGCTTAAGCAGCAACAAGGGCAGCAGCTTAAAGTAGGGTTAATTGGTCTTGGCGCTGGCACCTTGGCGGCTTACGGTAAGCCAGGGGATGATTATCGTTTTTATGAGCTTAACCCCGCGGTGATTAATGCGGCTCAGCAATATTTTACCTATCTAGCAGATTCTGCGGCCACTATTACATTGGTGGTGGGGGATGGTCGATTATCATTGGCAAAGGAACTGGCTGAGCAAAAAGCTCAAGGAGTCAACCCCAAGCCTTTTGATGTTTTAGTGATCGATGCCTTTTCCGGCGACAGTATTCCCCAGCATTTATTAACCGTTGAAGCTATGGCGCTGTATTGGCAGCATTTAGCTGCTGATGGTGTGATTGCGGTGCATATTTCTAATAGTCATTTAAACTTATTGCCGTTAATGCAGGGTATTGCTAAATCCACTGAAAAATCACTGCGTTATTTCAATACTAAGGCGCAGAGCCAACAGGGTCATGATACCGAATGGGTGTGGTTGACTAACAATCAGGCATTATTAAACAGCGGCGTGGCAAAAGTATATCAAAGCGAAATGCCGGTGATTAAAAATGAGCTGTTATGGACGGATGATTTTAGTCACTTAATGTCACTGTTAAAGTGATCGCCGAGCTAAGATAAAGAGAATTCAGGGCTGACTGAAGAAATTGTCAGCCCTAAGTTGATTACCAAGTGCCGGTATTTGGCATACTTGCCCAAGGTTCTTGAGGCGGCAGGTGTCCCTCTTGTAACAATTCGATGGAAATGCCATCGGGTGAGCGAACAAACGCCATATGGCCGCAGCGTGGCGGGCGGTTAATGGTAACACCTGCATCCATCAGTTTCTGACAAGTGTCGTAAATATTGTCAACTCGCAGTGCAAGATGACCAAAGTTTCTACCGTCAGAATAGGGCTCAGTTTGCTCCCAGTTATAGGTTAATTCTATCTCGTGCTCATTGTCGTCAGCGGCTAAAAACACTAAAGTGAATTTTCCTTCAGGGAACTCTCTGCGTCTGACTTCTTTAAGCCCTAATAAGTCACAATAAAAATGCAGTGATGCATCCAGGTTAAAGACCCGCACCATGGTATGTAATAGCTTCATTTACCTTCCATCGATTTGTTATTTTGAACGAGTATAAGCCTTTGCAAATACCGCGGCTATAGGGGAGTTAGTTTTTATTAAACCTAGATTTTTAGCTACTTGGTTTTATCTTTACACTCACACAGATCTTCAATAATACAAGAACCACAGCGGGGCTTTCGTGTAACACAGGTATATCTACCGTGAAGAATAAGTCAATGGTGCACGTCGACTTTAAATTCAGCAGGTACTACCTTTAATATTGTTCTACTTCAACCACGTTTTTACCTATGGCGAATTTTTTACGGTTTGATACGCGGTCGATATGAGTGTCCACCACTATGGTCGGCCAGCCAAAGTATAAATATGCTAGATGTTAAGGGTCATTTCGATAGCCCGGCAAATATATGGGCTCCAATTGCTTGGCTTCATCTATCCATTCCTTAACAAAAGGGCGGTCGAGGAGTTTTTCTACCCAACGCTTAACTTTAGGCCAGCGCTCTTCTGGCTGAAAATGAGATGTGAGTCTTATCACTGAAGGCAGAAACATAATATCTGCTAACGAATAATCCCCGACTAGGTATTCACCTTTAAATTGCTGAATAAAGTCCTCCCAAATCGAATAGACATTTTTAATTGATTCCATTTCATCTGTAGATAGCTTTTTCTTTTCAGGATAAAACGCACTTTCAAAAAATAAACAAGGGCATATACGGCCAAAGGTAGAATGTTGCCATGCAATCAATGATCTCGCTTTCGCGCGAGCCTTAATATCTTCGGGAAGTAAAGAATTTTCGCCTAACTCGCTTGCATATTCCATGATGGCGTTAGAGTCAAAAATGATAAATCCATTGTCATCTAGTACTGGCACTGCCGCAGCTGGTGAAATTTCACCTATTTTCGTTAAGTTATTCCATCGCTGTGGCCTACGGATATCAACTATCACTTCTTTAAAGGGGATGTTTTGCTCTTTTAATGCTAGCCATGCGCGAAATGCCCAGCTTGATGCGTTTCTGTTACCACTATATAAAATTCTATTCACTCTAACCTCGTGCTATTGAACAACGATTTTTAAAACATATTTTATGTTGATAGTGGCGTACAATCGCCGCTAAAATGCCAAAATCACGCCTTTCTTTAGGCGAATTTTTTATAATGTTAAAGGAAAAAGGGCGTGGACGATTTTGATAGTGAGATCTTAAATATTATGCAAAGTAACTGTCGAATCAGTACGGAGCAAATCGGCGATATTGTCGGCCTGTCTTCATCAGCCTGTCAGCGAAGAATTAAAAAGCTTAAAGCTCAAGGCATTATCCAAAAAGAAGTAGCGATACTTGACCGCGATAAGCTAGATGGCTTTACCACGGTTATTATTGATGTAAACCTGGATAAGGGGGGGGAGAAAGCGCTAGATGATTTTATTGATAGGCTTAATAATGAAAAACGAGTACAACAATTTTACTATACCGCAGGGGAGGTAGATTTTGTCTTGATAATAGTGGTTAAAAATATGAGCGAATTTGACAGCTTAACTCGTCGTTTATTAATGTCTAATTCGAACGTTAAAAAGTTCAACTCTAAGGTTGCAATCCAATCAAATAAATTAGGCTTAGAAGTGCCTGTGTAGCGAGTGAATTGCGTATTACAGACTCCATCACGAGAGATATCTTCGACTACTCCGTTTTATCCTTAAACTCACACAAATCTTCTATTATACAAGCGCCGCACTTTGGTTTTCGTGCGGTACATACATAACGGCCATGAAGAATAAGCCAGTGATGTACATCTACTTTGAATTCTTTCGGTACAACCTTTAAGAGCTTTTGCTCAACTTCAACCACGTTTTTACCCATGGCGAATTTAGTACGGTTTGATACCCGGTCAATGTGAGTATCAACTGCGATAGTTGGCCAGTCAAAAGATAATAAAAGTAGATGCTTGGCTTTCTAATTGCGAGATTGTCTGTTTTGTGCCAACTGAGGACATTATAAATTTATATATGCAGCGTACAAAACTAACAAAGAGCCAACTAACTGTCCATCTATGGATGTGATGACGACCGTTTTAAGCTTTTCCTGAAGCTGGAACGTATTTTTTAGGGCTGCATGTGCCTCTGGCGATACTTCTTGCCTTAAATTTTCAATTCGTTCACCTATCCGCTGTTCGCTTGCGTGAACCATATTCTTATGTGCAATGTTTTGCTGTTTCAGTATGTCGTGGAGGTCATCTATAGTTTCAGGATCTTTGAAGGCCATACCGATACCATCAAACTTAGGTTTGGCAACAGTAATTGTCACATTGCTCTCATTAACATTAATCGGTTTAATTTCACGAAAAGGGTTTGGTGGAATTTTGTTTTTAAAATATCCATGTAAACTCATGTCATGAGTTGTGCGAAGACTCCCATTAATAGAAACCACAATCAGTATAAAGCCAAAAAAACTGAGAAAAAATGGATATACCTCTTCAAATGTATCATTCGCCCAACAACTAAAACCAAAATAAGATGTATAGCAAGGTAACCATAAATAACTCTGGTGAGTAATAATCAATGCCATTAAAACAACATAAAGTTTGTTTCTTTGCCATAACATCTGGGCTGAAAACTTTATGTTTGAGAGAAAAGTCTTTTTATCCATGCAGATACCTTGATGAAAATTTTATCAACGTCAGCAAATCGCTCATAACTGACTTTTAACTTAGTCGGTTTTATCTTTAAACTCACACAAATCTTCAATAATACACGCACCACATTTAGGCTTTCTTGCTACACAAACGTAACGGCCATGAAGAATAAGCCAGTGGTGTACGTCGACTTTAAATTCTTTAGGCACCACTTTTAAAAGTTTTTGTTCGACTAAGTCAACATTTTTACCCATAGCGAGTTTGGTACGGTTTGAAACACGGAATATATGCGTGTCCACCGCTATGGTAGGCCAGCCAAAGGCAGTGTTTAAGACCACGTTAGCGGTTTTACGGCCAACGCCGGGCAGGGCTTCTAAGGCTTCGCGATTTTCCGGCACTTCGCCGCCGTGTAAGTCCACCAGCATTTGGCAGGTTTTGATGGTGTTTTCTGCCTTGGTATTAAATAGCCCGATAGTTTTGATATAGTCTTTGAGTTTATCTAAGCCTAAATCAAGTATCGCTTGTGGGGTATTAGCAACGGCATACAGTGGCCCTGTGGCTTTATTAACGCTAACGTCGGTCGCCTGGGCGGAAAGTAGCACTGCGATTAATAGCTCAAATGGCGAGTTAAAATTGAGTTCAGTGGTCGGATGCGGATTGTCATCACGCAACCGGGTAAGGATTTCTAAACGTTTTGCTTTATTCATTTTATATTTTTTATCGTCAATCTAAGTTGTTAACCGTCAAAGTTAACGCGCACCCGTTCAATTTGTGCTTGTTCTGCTTTGGGCTGACGCTCGGCGAGTTTTGCATCGATTTTATTTTTCGCGGCGATTAAAAAGCCCATGGCGATAAAGGCACCAGGTGGCAGTATTGCCAGTAAAAACTGATTATCGAGGTGCATGACTTCGATGCGCATACCAGCTGCCCAGTCGCCTAACAGCAATTGGGCGCCGTCAAACAAGGTACCTTGGCCTAATACTTCGCGAATGCCACCTAAGGTCATTAATACCAGTAGAAAACCTAAGCCCATCATCAAACCGTCAAAGCTAGCCTGTTTGACCGGATTTTTCGAGGCATAAGCTTCGGCGCGACCGATAATCGCACAGTTGGTAACGATTAACGGCAGGAAAATCCCTAAAGATTCATACAGGCCATAGGCAAAGGCATTCATTAACAGTTGTACACAGGTGACAAAGGCGGCGATGATTAACACGAAAATCGGGATACGAATTTCTTTTGGTACCCAGTGCTGAATGGCAGATACGGTAGCGTTTGAGCAGATCAGCACAAACATGGTTGCAAGGCCAAGCCCTAAGGCATTTACCACAGTGGAAGTGACCGCTAATAGCGGGCATAGACCTAATAACTGAACTAATCCCGGATTGTTTTTCCACAATCCCTGCCAGGTTAATTCTTTGTATTCACTTGGGATTTTCATTTGCTCACCTGACAATTTGCTTGGTGTTGAAATAATTCGCTTTTGTGGAGGTTAAAATAATCTACTGTTTGTTTAACCGCTTTAACTACTGCTCTTGGAGTAATAGTAGCACCGGTAAACTGGTCGAACATACCGCCGTCTTTAGCCACTGCCCAGCGATTATCCGTTTCACCGCGAATTTTCTTGCCGGCAAAGCTTAAAATCCACCTGCTTTTTCTTAGCTCTATTTTATCGCCTAGCCCAGGTGTTTCCTGATGTTTTAAAGTTCTTACACCACTGACGCTACCATCGATATTAACCGCCACTAACAATTCAATATTACCGTTATAGCCATCGGGTGCGGTAGCTGTGATCGCGGCAGCTACTGGCTGTTGATCTTGCATCGCGAGGTAGGCTTTTTGCTGGCCGTTGCCTAAGAGTTCGTCCTGGATGAAAAAACACGACTGGCTGATGTCATTGTTGTGGTTCTCTATCGGGATCAGGCTGTTTAAGGTGTTGATTAATTGCTGCTGCTCCTGGGCAACTATGGTGTCTTTAGTGACTAGATGCACCAGGCCAACGACAGCCGTACAACTAATCGCGAACAGGGCGAGTAATCTGGCATTTTTTTCTATCGCTTTACGCATTGTTTTTCCTTAAGAATGGCCGTAAGTGCGCGGGCGGGTGTATTGGTCGATCAGCGGCGCTGCCATATTACAAAGTAACACTGAAAATGCCACGGCATCCGGGTAGCCGCCAAACTTTCTGATAATAAACACTAAAAAGCCAGCGAGCGCACCGAATATTATTCGCCCTTTAACGCTGGTGGCACCGGAGACCGGATCTGTGATAATAAAAAATGCGCCTAACATGCAGGCGCCGTTAAACCAGTGGAACAGGGTTGAGGCGTTGGTGTCCGGGCTGATGGAATAGGCGATAAATGAACAGATAAAAATACTAAGCAAAAAGCTAAATGGGGTAACCACAGGGATTGCTTTTTTACTGATCAAAAACAGACCGCCGATTAAAAACGCCAAGTTAAGCCATTGCCAGCCTTCGCCGACATAGTTGCCAATTACCGGGCTGTTCATGCTTTCCGTTATGGTTAAACCTAAGGTTAAATTGGTTTTTACCGTATCTAACGGCGTTGCCATGGTAAAACCGTCGACATGAGTTCTCAGCTGTTCGATGGAATAGCCATCAAAAGTGTACTGGGTAAAAATCACCGATAAAGTATTGGCAAAGTCCAGCGGCAATGCCATCAATTCCAGTGGTGGCTGCCAGGAAGTCATTTGTACCGGGAATGAAATTAATAGCATTACATAGGCGGCCATCGCCGGATTAAACGGATTATGACCGATACCGCCGTAAAGCTGCTTGACGATAACAATGGCAAACAGGCTACCGAGCACTGAAATCCACCAGGGGGCGAGTGCCGGTAAACTAATGCCAAGTAATACTGCGGTTAATATTGCACTGCCATCAAACAGGGGCTCTGCAACCTTTTTTTCTCTTAAAGACAATACGGTAAACTCTGCGGCAAGTGCGGTAAGCACCGTCAGGCAAATGTGAACAAGGTTGCCCCAGCCGAAAAAATACCATTGGGTGATAATGCCGGGAATAGTGGCGTAAATCACTAAGCGCATCAGTGCAGAGGTTTTGTTCTGCTGGTGATTATGAGGTGAACTTGCTATCCAGTATGCCATGATTTATTTTGACTCTGCTTGTTGTTTTTTCGCTTTGGCTTTTGCCACTGCCGCTGCTATTCGGGCTTTTTTATCCATTGCCGTTTGGTTTTCCTGCTCAGCTTGATTGGCCGATTCTGCTAATGGCGTCTCGTTATTATTCATTTGAGTAGTTTGAGCTGTTTGTACAGTCTGAGAAGCTGGCGTTTGTTGATTGCCGTTAGTTTCTCTCGGTACGGCGCTGCTTGCTGCCTGTTTTTTTGCTTTCGCCTTGGCAACCGCCGCGGCAATTCGAGCTTTTTTTTCGTCAGGAGTATCTGTTGGCTCAGGCTCGGCGTTATTTTGCGCTGTATTTTCAGTATGTGCTGGTGCAGGAGACGCGGCTTTTCTGGCTTTTGCTTTGGCAACTGCCGCGGCTATTTTTGCCTTTTTGTCGTCCTGTGGTGAAACAGCTGCCTGCTGATTGTTATCAGAGCTATTAGAAGTGTTCTCTGGCGTTATCGCATCGCTAGTTTCACTGTCTTTTTTCTCTGAAGCTGGTGCTGATTTTGCCTGCATGGCGGCGAGTTTTTTCGCTTTGGCTCTGGCGATTGCGGCAGCGACTTGAGATTTTTTCTCATTGGTTGGCGAATTTGCTTCAGGCTCAGTACCTGTGGTTTGTTCTGTTTGTGCCTGGGCTTTTTTCGCTTTGACCCGAGCTAACGCTGCTGCGACCGCTGATTTTTCCTTATTTGCTTGTTCGGTGCCGGAATTCATTTTGGCTTTACGTGCTTCAGCGGCTTTTTTGTGCTTTTCTTCACGGGCGATTTTATCGCGCTCTAACCGAATTTTACGTGCTTCAAACCTTTGCTTGGCTTTTTCTGCCTTGATATCCAGAAGTTTTTGCTGGCGGATCTCTGCCTTGGCGACCCGGTAATAATGCACTAACGGAATATGGCTTGGACAGACATAGGCACAAGCACCGCATTCGATACAATCAAACAGGTTTAACGATTCCAACTGCTGTTGATCTTTAGCCTTGGCGCTCCATTGCAGTTCCTGTGGCAGTAGCTGAGCGGGACAGACTTCTGCACATTGGCCGCAGCGGATACATTCAACTTCCTGGTTGTCAGCAGGAATTTCTTGTTCACTCGGCGCTAGTACGCAGTTAGTGGTTTTTACCACCGGCACGTGTGTGCTAGGCAGGCTAAAGCCCATCATCGGGCCGCCCATGATAATATGCTTTTTCTGCTGGGCTGGGTAGCCGCATTGTTTAAGTAAAAACTCCACCGGTGTGCCGAGTAGCGCCCAGACATTTTGTGGTTTTTCTAGCGCTCGTCCTGATATTGTCACCACCCGTATGATCAGTGGCGTGTCGTGAATGACGGCGTCGGCAATCGCATAGCAAGTAGCGATATTTTGCATCACTATCCCTAAACTGCTCGGCAGTACGCCAGAAGGGACTTCTTTGCCGGTTAGCGCCATAATTAATTGTTTTTCACCGCCGGTTGGGTATTTGGTCGGCAGCACGCAGATTTTAATTTTATCATTATCTGCGGTTGCATTTCTAAGCGCCTGAATGGCTTCAGGCTTGTTATCTTCAATGCCAATCAGGATAAATGCCGGTTCTAGCAGGTGATCAAGAATATTGATGCCATCGACGATAGTCGAATTATGTTCGCGGATTAATAAATCATCGGCGGTAATGTAGGGCTCACACTCTGCAGCGTTGATGATCAAATAATTGATCTGAGCATGAGTGTTGATTTTAATATGGGTCGGAAAGCCTGCACCACCCATGCCGGAAATACCAGATTGCGCGATTTTTTCAATAATTTCGTGCTTGGTTAGACTGTGGTAATTCGGCGTTAACTGGCGCTGGCACCAGCTATCTTCACCATCAGGAATAAGTTTAATACAAAGTTCACTTAATCCCGACGGGTGGGCAATCATCGAATTTTCTATCGCACTGATAGTACCGCTGGTCGGCGCATGGACAGGCACAGATAACGGCATAGTGCTTTTGGTCAGCGGCTGACCTTTTTTTACTTGCTCACCAACAGTTACTATTAACTGCCCGGCTTCACCAATATGTTGCTGCACAGGAATGATCAGCTCTGGTGGCATCGCTAGCGGGCGAATTGGTTTATCCGTAGTGAGAAATTTCATTTCTGGTGGATGAATGCCGCCGTGGAATTTCCAAAAATGATTTTTTTCTATGCGTTCGATAACGGTTTCCACTTCTACCTCTTTAATCTATTTGCATTACGGGAATGCTATCGAGATCCCATTGCCAGCTCTTCGGCGTTTGTTTAATAGGACGCATTTCAATACAGTCAACCGGGCAGGGGGCAACACATAAATCACAACCGGTACATTCTTCGGCTATAATGGTATGCATTTGTTTGGTGGCACCGATAATGGCATCAACTGGGCAGGCCTGAATGCATTTGGTACAGCCGATACAATCTTCTTCGATAATAAACGCGACTTTTGGCGTGTTGTCGGTTTCATGGGCGGAATCTAATGGTTCAGGTTCAACCCCCATTAAATCGGCAATTTTTTTAATGGTTTCTTCACCACCTGGCGCACATTTATTGATTGCTTCACCATTGGCAACGGCTTCGGCATATGGCTTACAGCCAGGATAACCACATTGTCCACACTGAGTTTGCGGCAATAAGGCGTCTAATTGTTCGGCAAGCGGATCGCCTTCAACTTTAAAATGCACGGAAGCAAAGCCAAGCAGTGCACCAAAAGCAACACCTATCAGCCCGATAACAAGAATAGCAATTAATATCGTCATTAGAACTTCACCAGACCGGTAAAGCCCATAAAGGCGAGTGACATTAATCCCGCGGTGATCATCGCAATTGCCGAGCCTTTAAATGGTGTTGGCACATCAGCATTTGCCAGTTTTTCCCGCATTGCGGAAAACATCACTAATACCAGAGAAAAACCTAACGCGGCGCTAAAACCGTAAACGATGGATTCGAGAAAGTTGTGCTGTTCGTAGATATTGAGCAAAGCGACCCCTAATACCGCGCAGTTAGTAGTGATCAGCGGTAAGAAAATACCTAAAGAACGGTATAAGTTAGCACTGGTTTTATGCACTACCATTTCGGTAAATTGTACCACTACGGCGATCACCAAAATAAAGGTCATGGTCGTTAAAAATTCCAGCCCTAAAGGAGTTAGCAGGTAAGTTTGTACCAGATAGCTTAATAACGAAGCCAAGGTCATGACAAAGGTAGTGGCATAGGACATGCCAATAGCGGTTTCTACTTTTGACGACACCCCCATAAAAGGGCATAAACCAAGAAACTTTACTAAAACAAAATTGTTTACTAATACGGTTCCCACTAATAATAACAGGTAGTCAGTCATGCTAAATTAATGATATTGAATAAATTCCCTGTATTATCCGATTTTCTTACCCAGATAACAACAGCCTAAAGCAATAAATTTTATTGCATATGCAATAAAAAATGCCATTTTAGTGTTTAACTGTCTGAAATATTTTACAGATAACTTGTAGGGTTAATGTTTCTTCGTGTTAATTTGACTGATTTTTATACCAAAAGCTGTTGCTTCTACACTGCGACCTTGGTGGTAACTCTAGAGTTTTTCCGGTTTACCGAGATAAAAACCCTGACAACCATCGACAAATAGTTTTTCCAGCATGAATTTTTCTTCCTGACTCTCGACACTTTCTGCCAGCACGGTAATGCTGAGGCGGTGTGCTAGGTCGACCATTAGTCTTAGGAAATATTGATTGTTTTTGTCTTCGTCGATATCTCGGGTATAGATACTATCCATCTTGATAAAATCGGGTTTGAGATCGCGGAAAAATTTAAATGATGTCAGGCCGACACCAAAGCGTTCTACCGTGATCCTGGAGCCAACTCTGTGGATCATGTCGATAAAGCGTTTACTGGTTTTAATATTTTGCTGTAGGCCAAATTCACTAATTTCAAAAATTAAATTTTGCGCGACATGGGCTTCTTTCAGTAAACGGCGCTCCAGCCAGATCAAAAATTGTTCGTCGTGAATGGTATGTGGACTGATATTGAGGCCAAAATGCTGTTCGGTTAGATTCTTGCGGTTGATCTCAGTGATCGCCGCTTCAATGATCATTTTATCGACTGCGACAATTTTATCGAGTTTTTCCGCCATCGCGATAAAAGATGCCGTTGGTAGTATTTCATCCTGTGAATTAAGAAATCGGGCGAGAATCTCGTTATACACTTTGGCATTGCGCGTAGTCGGTTTTATCGATTGCACCAATAGCTTAACTCTGTGATTATCGATAACGCTATCAATTTCCTGGCGCCAGTTTTGATTGCCGTAGCTGGCACTGGAATTGGCTAAAATATCGGTATCGGTTTGGGCATACCAGGCATTGACTTGTTTAGTTTGCGCGACACTGATGCCGGTATCGGCGAGCGCCAGCAGCTCACCTAACGAATTGCTTTTATCAAAATACACTAAGCCGGTATAGCCGACAGAGTCTAAATCAGATGCTTGTTGGTATTCATTAAAATAATTGGTAATTTCCTGTGCGTAGTTTTCCGCATCTTTTAACGTCGTATTAGGTAAAATAGTGGCAAAATCGGAGCTGTTGAGGCGAAATATTTTTGCTGACTGGTATCTGCCACAGGCCTTTTTTAGAATTTCTGCAACCCGACAGATGTAGTTGTCGCCTTCGGTATAACCGTGAATTTGATTGATGGTTTGTAATTCTGAACAGCGGGTAATGGTCAGTACACCGAACTCGACGTTTTCATTTTTACTCTCGAAATATTGAACAAAGCGGGTGCGGTTTTCAAGTTGTGTCAAAGGTTCTATGTATGCGTCTTGCGCGAGTGCCCCTTTATCTGAAATAAGTTCATCGACTATTTCTTTGATTTCATTAATGCCAGAGTTTAATTCCGGTAAATCAAACAAGTCGTCACGTCCTTCTGTTTTCGCTGGCTGTTCGGCGTTCACTATGTTCATTAACGTATTTTTGATCTGCAAGTTAATGCTCTTGATGATGTTTTTATAACGCTGGATACTAAATTTCCCGCCAATGAGTACGATGGCAAAGGAGAAAAAAGTCATCATTAGTGATAAATAGAGAAATAATGACGCCTGCTGCTCGCTGTTAATCTGTAATTTAAACTGCAACCCCTGCTCAGACAGAGCAAAACTGCTAACATTCGGCGCTATCAGACTTGCCAGTGCTGAAGCTTGATGGTTTATGCTAACTGGCTGGTCACTCGCGGTTGAGTTAATTTCAAGTAAGGTAAAGCGGTAGCGGGTTAATGGCTGGGCAAGGGCGTTAAGATTTTCGCTGTTATATTCAAGCGGCTGAGAGAATAACTGGGTCAGCATTTGTTGTTGAGTGTTTTGTTGCTGCTGAGCATTATCTGATAACAGCTTAAAGCTAACTCCAGAAAACACCAGACTACAGACAGCTGCAACTAGCATATTTTTGGCAATCAACTGCGAATATGTATACATAAAAACCTTTAACCCGTTAGTAAAATTGGTAGCAGAGCTGTTTAGTTAATTTTCTATGTGCAACTTTCAGTATAGCGGATAAATATTTACCGTCGTGATTATTGATACATTTTAATAAGTTACACAAATATTTATTCCTATTAATTCTTGTTATAGCATGAAAAAAATTTGAAAGCTAACCATCAAGATAGAGGCAGAGTGATTATTTAAAAATAAATGAGATGAAAAGTTAAAAGGTTCCCTTGCGAATTTGAAATATACTTGCGGTTTACTTGCTATCACTATATAATTTCGCGCATCTCATCTGAAGCGATAAGTCACTGAAAGGTAGGTCAGTTGTTTTAACTTGATTTTCCTTATTGTTGCTTTGGTTACTAAGTTGTCTAATTTACTATACAACTTAGCGTACATCGTGGGTTCAGTGAAAATAGGCCCCGACTATGGGGTTTTTTTGTATCTTATTGTTTATTTTGACATTAGATGCAGTGACAGCAAGTGTTATCGCTGGGCTTTACGCCCTTTTTTTGTTTCTGAATGTTGGAAAAACGGAGAAATTGATTGGCTAAATTTGAACATAAATTAACGGAAATGTTACGACCGGCCGTGGAAGAGGTTGGTAAAGAATTATTAGGTATTGAGTTTATTAGTGCAGGTAAACATTCTGTATTAAGACTTTTTATTGATCATGAAAACGGCATTGACGTTGATGATTGTGCAGAAGTGAGTCGTCAAGTAGGGGCTATTCTCGATGTAGAAGACCCGATCAGTACAGAATACAACTTGGAAGTTTCATCACCAGGCTTAGATCGCCCTTTGTTTAGTTTGGCGCATTATCAGGCCGTGATTGGTGAAACCGTGAACATCAAATTATCACTACCGTTAAATGGTCGCCGTAAATTTAAAGGCGTATTAGCAGCGATTGAAAATGACACGCTTGTGGTCACGGTAGATGGTGAAGATTACGAACTTGTCTTTAGCAATATTGACAAGGGTAATCTTGTAGCAAGATTTGAATAACAGATTATTGAATTATAACGATTAATAAAGGCTAAGTAGCATGAGTAAGGAAATTTTACTGGTTGTAGATGCCGTCTCTAATGAAAAAGCATTGCCACGCGAAAGCATATTTGAAGCAATGGAAACCGCATTAGAAACCGCCACCAAGAAAAAATATGAAGGTGATATTGCCGTTCGTGTTTGTATCGATCGTAAAACAGGTGAGTTTGACACCTTCAGACGTTGGTTAGTGGTTGAAGACAGCGAAGAAGCAATGGAAAACCCTTATGCTGAAATCGGTTTAGCGGCTGCGCAATACGACAACGAAGAGATTAAGGTTGGCGATTATGTTGAAGAGCAAATTGAATCAGTAAAATTTGATCGCATTACCACGCAAACCGCCAAGCAAGTTATCGTACAAAAGGTACGTGAAGCAGAACGCGCCTTAGTTGTTGATGCTTATCAGGAGCAAGTGGGTGAGTTGATCACCGGTGTGGTGAAAAAAGCGAGCCGCGACAGTGTTATTCTTGATTTAGGTAATAATGCAGAAGCCATTATTTACCGCGATGACATGTTACCTCGCGAAGTGTTTCGTCCGGGCGATCGGGTTCGTGGTCTGCTTTATGCTATTAAGCCGGAAGCACGTGGCGCACAGTTATTCGTTTCTCGTACTAAGCCAGAAATGTTAATTGAATTATTCCGCGTTGAAGTGCCGGAAATCGGTGAAGAAATGCTTGAGATTAAAGGCGCAGCACGCGACCCTGGTTCTCGCGCAAAAATTGCTGTGAAATCAAATGATAAGCGTATTGATCCGGTTGGAGCCTGTGTTGGTATGCGTGGTTCGCGTGTGCAAGCCGTATCTGGTGAGCTTGGCGGCGAACGTGTTGATATCGTGTTATATGACGATAACCCGGCACAGTTTGTTATTAATGCCATGGCACCAGCGGAAGTTGCTTCGATCATTGTTGATGAAGACAAGCGTACTATGGATATTGCGGTTGAAGAAGGCAACCTGGCGATGGCTATCGGCCGTAGCGGTCAAAACGTTCGTTTAGCGAGTCATTTAACTGGCTGGGAACTGAACGTGATGACGGTTGATGACATGAATGAAAAACATCAGGCGGAAAACGACAAAGTACTGACCTTGTTCACCGAGCAACTGGATATCGACGAAGATTTTGCCACTATGCTGGCGGAAGAAGGCTTTACTTCTTTAGAAGAAATCGCCTATGTCCCGGCATCTGAGCTGTTGGAAATTGATGGTATGAATGAAGAAATCGTTGAAGAGTTGCGTGAACGGGCAAAAGCGGCGTTAACTACTCAAGCCTTAGCGAGTGAAGAATCGTTAGAAAATGCAGAACCTGCTGAAGATTTATTAGCGTTAGACGGCTTAGAACGCCATTTAGCTTTTGTCTTGGCAAGTCGCGGTGTGCGTACATTAGAAGATTTAGCAGAGCAAGGAATTGATGATCTTGCTGATATCGAGGAATTAGATGAAACCAGAGCGGGCGAGTTGATTATGGCTGCGCGTAATATTTGCTGGTTTAACGAAGAATAAAATCCCTGGGGGAACAAAATAGATGGCATCTGTAACAGTAGAAGAACTTGCCAAAGAAATAGGTACGCCAATAGATAAATTGGTGAGCCAGTTGGCAAGCATTGGTGTTAACAAGCAAGCGGCTGATAGCATATCTCAAGAAGAGAAAGAGTCGCTTTTAGAGCATCTGAAAAAACAACATGGTGATGATTCTGCGGCAAAACCAAGCAAAATGACGTTAAGCCGGAAAAAAAAATCAACACTAGTGATGGGAAGTGGCAGCAAGGCGAAATCGGTACAAGTTGAAGTACGTAAAAAGCGCACTTATGTCAAACGTAGTGAGTTAGAAGAGCAGCAATTGGCAGAAGCAGAAGCTAAGGCGGAAGCGGAAGCGGAAGCAAAGGCCAAGGCAGAAGCCGAAGCCGCGGCGAAAGCAAAAGCCGAAGCAGAGGCAAAAGCGAAAGCCGAGGCAGAAGCTAAGGCGAAAGCGGAAGCTGAACGCAAAGCCAAGGCAAAAGCCGAAGCGGAAGCAAAAGCGAAAGCGAAAGCGAAGCAAACAGCGCAAGCTAAAGCCGTACCAAGTGAAAAAGCACCAGAGCCGGTAGAAAGCGAAGAAGCGAAGCAATTACGCTTGCAAGCAGAAAAAGAAGCGGCGGAAAAAGCGGAAGTGGAAGCTAAAGCGGCAGCAGAAGCGGCGAGAAAATTAGCAGAAGAAAACGAAGCGCGCTGGAAAGCTGAAGAAGCTGAGCGTAAGAAAAAAGAGCAGGAAGTTGTGCATTTAACTTCATCTAAGTATGCACAAGAAGCTGAAGATGCTATTGATTCTGAAGAAGATGGTGGACGCCGTCGTCGTAAGAAGAAAAGCAAAAAAGATGATAAGCCTGTTGCTGTTGGTAAAGGTAAGAAGAAAACTTTATCAGCACCACAAAGCTTAAAACATGGTTTCCAAAAACCTGTTGAAGTTAAGAACAAAGAAGTACGCATTGGTGAAACCATCTCTGTTGCTGAATTGGCCAATAAAATGTCAGTTAAAGGCGCAGAAGTGGTTAAGGCGATGTTTAAAATGGGCGCGATGGCAACCATTAACCAGGTGATTGACCAGGAAACGGCGGCATTAGTTGCTGAAGAAATGGGGCACGAAGTCGTCTTAGTAAAAGAAAACGCCCTGGAAGAAGCGGTATTATCTGATCGCGGTGATGCGGGTGAAGCGATTACTCGTGCGCCGGTTGTGACTATTATGGGTCACGTTGACCACGGTAAAACGTCATTACTTGATCACATTCGTCAGGCAAAAGTAGCAGCAGGTGAAGCCGGCGGTATTACTCAACATATTGGTGCTTACCATGTAGAAACTGGTCATGGCATGATCACCTTCTTAGATACTCCAGGTCACGCGGCGTTTACTGCGATGCGATCTCGTGGTGCTAAGGCAACCGATATTGTTATTATCGTAGTAGCAGCCGATGATGGTGTGATGCCACAAACCATTGAAGCGATTCAACATGCAAAAGCATCTGAGGCGCCCATTATTATCGCGGTTAACAAGATGGATAAGGAAACTGCGGATCCGGATCGCGTGAAAACCGAGCTATCACAGCATGATGTTATTCCAGAAGACTGGGGCGGTGATGTCCAGTTTGTTCATGTATCAGCAAAAACTGGTTTAGGTATTGACGAACTACTTGATTCTATTTTATTACAGGCGGAAGTATTAGAACTGACCGCTGTGGTTGATAAAATGGCCAATGGTGTTGTTGTTGAATCTAAACTGGATAAAGGTCGAGGACCGGTTGCTACAGTATTAGTTCAGGAAGGTACGTTAAATCAGGGTGATATCGTATTATGTGGCTTAGAATATGGCCGCGTTCGAGCGATGCGTGATGAAAACGGCAAAGAAATTAAATCTGCTGGTCCTTCTATTCCTGTAGAGATTCTAGGTTTAAGTGGTGTGCCACAATCAGGTGATGAAGCAACCGTTGTTAAAGACGAGAAAAAAGCCCGTGAAGTGGCGTTATATCGTCAAGGTAAATTCCGTGATGTTAAACTTGCCCGTCAACAGAAAGCGAAACTGGAAAACATGTTCTCTAACATGGCTGAAGGGGATGTTTCTGAAGTTAACGTGGTATTGAAGTCAGACGTACAAGGTTCACTTGAAGCGATTTCTGACTCGTTAGTGAAACTGTCAACCGATGAAGTGAAAGTGAAGATTATCGGTTCTGGTGTCGGCGGTATTACCGAAACTGACGCAACGCTAGCTGCAGCTTCAAATGCAATTATTGTTGGCTTTAACGTGCGTGCCGATGCCGCTGCGCGAAAAGTAATTGAAACTGAAGGCGTTGATTTACGTTATTACAGCGTAATTTATGCACTAATCGATGAAGTGAAACAGGCGATGAGCGGTATGCTTGCCCCTGAATTTAAACAGGAAATCATTGGTCTTGCCGAAGTACGTGATGTATTTAAATCACCGAAAATTGGTGCGATTGCCGGTTGTATGGTCACTGAAGGTACGATTAAACGCAGCGCGCCAATCCGTGTATTGCGTGATAACGTAGTGATTTATGAAGGTGAACTGGAATCGTTACGTCGTTTTAAAGATGACGTACAGGAAGTTCGTAACGGTACTGAATGTGGTATCGGTGTCAAGAACTATAATGACGTTAAAGTCGGCGACCAAATCGAAGTATTTGAGACAGTGGAAGTTAAACGTTCATTATAGTTAATTATGCTGAAGACTAAGTGTTTGATTAGTCGTTAATAATTAGCGTAATAATGTAGTTATTGAAATAAAAAAGGGGGCGGTTGTCCCCTTTTTGATCAGGAGTTAGATATATGGCAAGAGAATTTGCTCGAACCGACAGAGTCGGACAAGAAATTCAAAAAGAAGTGGCGATGATCATTCAGCGCGAAGTTAAAGATCCACGTTTAGGCATGGTGACAGTCTCGGCGGTGGAAGTGACGCGCGATTTGGCTTATGCCAAGGTATTCGTCACCTTCTTTACCTTGGAAGGTCAAAACGTTGATAAATCGATTGAAATTTTAAATGAAGCGGCGAGTTTTATTCGTACTTTATTGGCAAAACGCATCAAGGCGCGCATTATGCCAGAGCTGAGATTTGTTTATGACAAGTCGATGGTAGAAGGTGTGCGTATGACCAACCTGGTGAATAAGGCGATTGCTGATGATGAAAGCAAGCATGTAAAGCCTGATAATGACGAATCTCAAAGCGAGTAGTTAGTTTCATGGCAAAAAGAAGAAAAGGCCGTGCGGTCAATGGCGTATTATTGCTCGATAAACCGCTGGAAATGTCATCAAACCATGCCTTGCAAAAAGTTAAGCGTATTTACTTTGCTCAAAAGGCCGGCCATACCGGGGCATTAGATCCATTAGCCACCGGCATGTTGCCAATTTGTTTGGGTGAAGGTACCAAGTTTTCTCAGTTTTTACTCGATACCGATAAAACTTACCAGGTAACGGCAAAGCTTGGTATTCGAACCACTACCAGTGATGCCGATGGTGAAGTGGTAGCAAAAAAGCCGGTTGATGTTTCCCGCCAGCAATTAGATGATGCGTTGGAAAGTTTTCGCGGCGTTAGTAAACAAGTGCCATCAATGTATTCGGCATTAAAATATCAAGGCCAGCCGTTATATAAATATGCCCGTGAAGGCATTGAAGTGCCGCGAGAAGCACGTGATATTACGGTTTATCGACTAGACGTTTTACGCTTTGAGCAGGACGAAGTCGAAATGGAAATTCATGTCTCAAAGGGTACCTATATCCGCACTATCGTTGATGATCTGGGAGAATTACTCGGTTGTGGCGCTTATGTCGCCAAGCTTAGACGTGTCGCTGTTGGCAGTTACCCTCGCGATAAAATGATCACTTTGGAGCAGCTTGAACAGTTACTAACGCAGGCGAATGAGCAGGATATTTCGCCCTCGCAATTGTTAGACCCTTTATTATTGCCGATGAATACTGCCTGTGGTGATATGGCAAAGGTCTATGTTGACCCTATGTCAGCCAGTTACTTGCGTAATGGTAACCCGGTACAGGCGGCTAACTCACCGTTAGAAGGACTGGTTCAAGTGTATATTGAGCCGGACGGCGATGCTGAAGCTGAATTTATCGGCGTTGGGCAAATTGATGATAATGGTTTGGTGGCGCCAAAGCGTATTACCGTTGTTGAGGCATTATCATAGCTGTTGAGGAAATTGTATCTATTGGTTGCATAAGCTGGCTATACTGGTAGAATACGCGCTCTTTTAGAACGTCTTGCTGATTTAGTGTTCGGCTTGACGCGATTTTTAAACACTAACTAAGGTATATATTATGTCTTTATCTGCAGCACAAAAAGCAGCTATCGTTGCTGAATATGCGACTAAAGAAGGTGACACAGGTTCTCCTGAAGTTCAAGTTGCTTTGTTAACTACACAAATCAACCACTTACAAGGTCACTTCAAAGAGCACATCCATGATCACCACTCACGTCGTGGTTTATTACGCATGGTTAGCCAACGTCGTAAGTTACTTGATTACTTAAAAGGTAAGAACAGTGACCGTTATACTGCATTAATCGGTAAATTAGGTTTACGTCGTTAATATCTAATTTAATCAATGATTTAAAAAAGGAGCCAATCGGCTCCTTTTTTATGTTCACGACTAAATGGACTTAGGAGGTAAAGCGAAGCAGGAGCCAGAGCTGAAGACGAGTTTTATCAACAATAACTAATTAGCGTTGACCCCGTTTTTTCCATTCTTTCGACACTGAATAGCGCCACAGGACGTGAATACCAAAATACCCCAACAAAGAAAACAAGACTGCTAATACCCCGCAGCCCAATAAAAATGCTGGACCGATAGTCGACAGGCTATCTACTACCCATTGCCAGCTCGCTTCAAAGACAAATTTTTTCTCTGGCGCGCCGAGTAGCCAGGTACCGACCAGGTAACAGAAGTAAAAGATCGCTGGCATGGTCAGCGGGTTAGTGATCCACACTAAAGCAATAGAAAGCGGCAGATTGGCATGTACTATAATTGCCATACCAGCAGATAAAATCATCTGAAAAGGCACAGGGACAAACGCGAAAAACAGGCCAACGGCAAATGCTTTAGACACTGAACGTCGGTTTAAATGCCATAAATTACCGTTATGTAAAAGCTCACCAAAGATCTGCAAATGCTTATGGGATTTAATGGTGTGGTGATCCGGCAGGAACTTTTTAATGGTTTTTTTTGGCATAACACTCTAATTAAGGGAAGCAATCACTATGGACTGGTGGTTAATCACATTTTTCTCAGGAGCACTATTGTCACTATTTTTGCCTATAGTGCCAAGCTTATTTTACCTGATTGTGACAATTGTTTTAACTTGCCTGGTTTATTATTTTAACGTCACTCGATTTGCCACCGGCTTTATACTTGGTTGTGTCTGGATGATATGGTCAGCGAGCTGCTATCAATCAAGTTTGGCAGATCTGCAACAAGGGGTAGCTAGCGCGAAGTCAAACAGCATTACTGTGTTTGGCGAGATAGCATCCATTGCCCAGTATAAAAAAGGGGTGCAACGTTTTAACTTTATCGTTAAGCAGCTTGATAACCACCCATTAACACAGCCGTTAAAAATACGGCTGGCGTGGCAAGATGCGACAGTTTACAAGCTCAACCAGGATAGCGCTCAGCAGGAACTAAACCCAAGAGTAAAACATCAGCAACTATGGCGCTTTAAAGTGCGCATTAAGCCTGCCCATGGCTTGGCGAACCCTGGCGGTTTTAGTTATCAAACCTGGCTCAGACGTCACGGTATTCACGGTACAGGTTATGTGGTGGCTGATGAGCATAATCAACTGGTGTTAGATAGTCGCAGTTTGCATCAGCACTATTATGATAAATTAACGCCAATGCTGGAACAGCATCCGCTTTCAGGAATTGTTTATGCGCTAACTTTTGGTGAACGTAGCCAGTTAACTGCTGAGCATTGGCAAATATTAAAGCAAACTGCGACTGTGCATCTAGTGGCGATTTCCGGACTGCACCTTGGTCTGGTGGCCGCCTTTGGTTATGCTTTCTTTAGCGGCTTGCTAAGGTTGGTGCCGTTAGAAAAATTGCTTAAAGCTGGAATTGCCAACAAGTTTACGCATGTAAATAACAAATATTTGGCAATCGCCCTGACGCTGTTATTAACCGCCTATTATGCCTATTTGGCCGGGTTTTCTTTGCCGACGATGCGGGCATTTTTGATGTTGATGCTATTCTGGGTGGCAAAAGGCCTTGGAGTGAAGCTGACGTTAACTCGTTGGTTGACGATTACTTTGGTTATTATCTTGCTCTGTTATCCTATGAGTTTGATAAGCATTAGTTTTTGGTTGTCATTTTATGCAGTGGGTATTATTTTTCTGCTGCTGTGGCGCTTTCAACGCTATTTTAAGCAAGACTCAGTGGCCGAATCCGGTATTTGGCAAAGGCTGGTCAGCTGGTGTGCCCGGTTATTTGCCTTGCAACTCGGTTTAATCACCTTAATGTTGCCATTAACTGTTTTGGTTAACCACCAATTATCAATTGTGGCTTTACCGGCAAATCTGCTTGCTGTGCCCTGGATGAGTATTACCAGCATTCCACTATCGCTATTGTCTGTGCTGATGTTGCCAATTAGCAGTGAATTATCGCTATTTCTAGTCGAACAGGCGTTAAAAAGTATCGAACTTGTTTGGCAGTGGCTGGGCTGGTTAAGCAGTTTTTCGCTTGCCAGTGTTGAAGTTTCTCATACGGATTATTTAAGCGTCGTTTTTATTGTTGTCTGTGTGATGCTTTATCTTGGCCGCACTTTAACTAAAACACCGTTAATTGCGGTTCAGCTCGTGGTGCTATTACTGATAACTGCGTTAGCTTTGCCGGTTAACCAAACGGACAAACAGTGGCAGGTCAATGTCATGGATGTCGGTCAGGGGCTGGCTGTGGTGGTTGAGGCGAACCATCAGGTGCTGGTGTATGATACTGGTGCGAGCTTTCCTTCCGGTTTTTCGATGGCAGAAACCGTGTTAGTGCCTTATTTAAAAACGCAGGGCTATCAGGCACTGGATTTAGTGATTATCAGTCATGATGATAATGACCACAGCGGCGGTTTAGCTGAGCTGCAACAAGAATTTTTTATTAACCGATTGATTTATAATCAATATTCAGGCGCTGAACGCTGCCAGCAAGGGCAAAGATTTTACTGGCAATTTCTCTCCTTGGAAGTGCTATCGCCCAAGGAAGATAGTGTTGCCAGTAATGACGACTCCTGCGTGATAAAAATTTCAGACGGTTTGCACAGTGTTTTGTTAACCGGGGATATATCTCAGCGCATCGAACTTCAATTGGTTAAAGTACACCAATCAGCACCTCAACTAATGGGAAAACTTGCTTCAAATATTTTAGTAGTTCCACATCATGGCTCAAAAAGTTCATCATCGCCTGAATTTATTAGCGCGGTTGCCCCTGAGTTTGCCATTTTTAGTAGTGGCTTTTTAAATCGCTGGCAAATGCCAACTAAAGAGGTGGTTGAGCGATATCACCGGCAAGGAGTCACAAGCTATAATACCGCGGAGCACGGCATGCTGAGGTTAAACATCGGCAAACAGGGCATTAAGGTGCAACCCTATCGGCAGCAATTATGGCCGTTTTGGTTCGCTAATTAGTGTATAACTGCTAAAAACAAATCATGGCTTGGTTGCATCGTTAATACAGGCTAAAATAGCTAACTAATTCATTTTTATAATTTATGAGCTTTCAATGTCATCCGAGTTAGCCTCAGCAAAATCTGCGGATTTATCTCCTCATTCATCGCAAATACAAGCAACCACCTGGCAGAATTTTCTCCGTTTAATGGGCTATGCCAAGGTTTATAAAAAGGCCGGAATTTTTGCCATTGTTTGCATGCTTGGTTATGCCGCGATAGATGTTTATTTCTTATCTAAATTGCCAGCGTTAATCGATGAGGGGCTGTCAGGTAAAAATCCTGAGTTTATGAAATGGGCGCCGTTGTTTGTTGTTATCTGTTTTATTTTACGCGGCATTTTCCATTTTTTAAGTAACTATTGCCTGGCCTGGGTCGGCAATAATGTCGTCGCCGATTTACGTCAGGGGATTTTTGAACACGTGATGGCGATGCCGGTGGCGTATCACGATAAAACCTCAACAGGTACTTTGATTTCCAAGCTGACCTTTGATACCGAGCAAGTTCTGCAGGCCACCAGTAAGTCATTGCTGACGCTAGTGCAACAGGGCGGCTTCGTTATCGGTTTGTTAGTGCTGATGTTCTGGCAGAGCTGGCAGTTATCGGCGATCTTTTTAGTGATCACCCCGATTATCGCTGTGATAGTTACTGTGGTTTCCCGACGTTTTCGCAAAGTTAGTAAGAATATTCAAAATGCCATGGGGGAAGTCACGAAAGCGGCAGAGCAAACCTTTAACGGTCATAAAGTGGTGCTGACGTTTGATGGTCAGGAGCGAGAAAATCAACGCTTTGGCCAAATTAATAAACATAATCGTCAGCAGCGGATGAAAATGGTGGCGACAAAGTCAGCCAGTGTGCCGCTGATTCAAATCATTGCCTCTTTTGCCTTGGCTTTTGTTTTGTATGTTGCGACCCTTGACGGCGTTGTGGAAAACCTCAGCGCCGGTGTGTTTATGGGAGTGGTGACTTATATGACCATGTTGCTGCGGCCGCTAAAACTGTTGACCAATGTTAACAGTGAATTTCAAAAGGGCATGGCGGCGTCGATCAGTATTTTTGCCTTACTGGATGAACAGGCAGAGCAAGACACCGGAAAAATTGCTATTAGCCGAGCAAAAGGCGAGATAGTGTTTGATGATGTCAGCTTTGTTTATCCGGGCGATGAAAAATCGTCGTTAAGTCATTTAAATTTAACTGCCAATGCCGGTGAAACTGTTGCGTTGGTTGGTCGCTCCGGCAGCGGTAAGTCGACTGCCAGTTCGTTATTACTGCGTTTTTATGATGCGACTTCTGGTACAGTGCTAGTGGATGGTCAGGACATTCAACAATATAAGTTAAAGGATTTGCGTCGTCAGTTTGCCTATGTTTCACAGCATGTAGTGCTGTTTAACGATAGCTTGGCTAATAATATTGCTTATGGTAAGCCGGATGCCTCAGCGCGGGAAATTATCGATGCGGCAACCAAAGCGCACGTCATGGAATTTGCCGAGCAGTTGCCTCAGGGGCTGGAAACCAATATCGGTGATAACGGCGCCTTGCTTTCCGGCGGTCAGCGCCAACGGGTTGCGATTGCCCGTGCCTTGTTATGTGATGCGCCGTTTTTAATTTTGGATGAAGCGACCAGTGCGCTGGATACCGAGTCGGAACGTCATATTCAGGATGCGCTTAATGAGCTGCAAAAAAATCGCACTTCCATTGTGATTGCCCATCGGCTGTCGACCATTGAAAATGCCGATAACATCGTTGTTATGGAGCAAGGACAAATCATTGAACAGGGCGCACATCAGGAATTACTGGATAAAGACGGTGCTTACGCCCAATTACATCGTTTTCAGTTTGGCAGCTAACAATAATTATGCGATTGATTGAGCGGGTATGGTTTGATCAGCATCCGGCCAAATGGCTGCTGGTAGCGTTATTACTACCGTTATCGGCGCTGTTCTGGTTGTTATCGTCGTTACGTAAAGGATTATTCGCCTTAGGTTTGAAACCTTCGGTTAAAGTGGGGTGCCCTGTGGTGATCGTCGGCAATATTGGCGTTGGCGGCAATGGTAAAACCCCTGTGGTGTTATTTTTGGTTGAGCAGTTAACCAAGCTCGGTGTTAAGGTCGGGGTACTGAGTCGCGGTTATGGCGGTAAAGCGCCACATTATCCATATCTGTTAACAGGACAAAGCAATGCTGAACAGGCTGGGGATGAACCGGTATTGATTTATCAGCGCACTAAAGTGCCGGTGGTGGTTGATTCGGATCGTGTCGCTGGAGCTGAAAAGCTAGTCGCACAAGGCTGTCAGCTGATTATTTGTGATGATGGCCTGCAACATTATCGGTTAGCGCGCGACTATGAATTAATCGTGGTTGATGGTAAGCGTCAGTTCGGTAACGGTTTATTATTGCCTGCCGGACCATTACGAGAAACTCGTGGCAGATTAAACCGTGTTAACCGTATCATCATTAATGGCGCGGCGCAGCTAATGGCCGATTGCGACAGGCCACAACATCAGATGCGATTAACCGCCGAGCGGGTGGTTAATGTTAACTCCGGGCAAGCATGTTCATTAGCTGATTTTATCACTGCACATCCCAAGGTCAATGCCATTGCTGGTATTGGCGACCCGGCGCGATTTTTTATTTATTTAACCGAACTTGGATTTAGCCTTGATAAATCGCAAGGTTTTGTTGACCATCAGGCGTATACTGGTGAAATGTTAGCTGAGTTTATCGCCAGCGGTGATGTTTTACTGATGACAGAAAAAGATGCGGTAAAATGTCGTGGCTTTGTGACAGAGAATATCTGGTATTTACCGGTAGATGCCGTGTTTAGCGCTGAAGATCGGCAGGCAATAATTCATGAGATCAAACAATTGATCCAATAGAAAATGAGAGAAAATCATGGTTTTTGATATGAAATTGATGGAAATACTGGCGTGTCCGGTATGTAAAGGAAAACTACACTATAACAAAGAGCGCAGTGAGCTGATTTGTAATTTTGACCGTTTAGCTTATGCGATTAATGATGGCATTCCTGTGTTGTTAGAAAGTGAAGCCCGCCGTATCAGTGAAGAAGAACGCGAATAGGAAATCTTATGTCTTTTGTGGTAGTGATCCCGGCGCGTTTTCAGTCTTCCCGTTTGCCGGGCAAAGTGTTAGTGGATATTGATGGCAAGCCGATGATCCAGTGGGTGGTTGAAAAAGCCAAGCAAAGCGGTGCAGAGCAAGTGATCGTCGCGACTGATAACGAACAGGTTGCCCAGGTTGTTGCGGGTTTTGGTGGAGAGGTTTGTAAAACCCGGTCGGATCATCAATCTGGCACTGAGCGTCTGGCAGAAGTGATGGAGCAGTATCAGTTTGACGATGATCAGATAATCGTCAATGTGCAAGGGGATGAGCCGTTTATTCCGCCGGAAAATATTGCTCAGGTGGCAAAAAACCTCGCTAATCAGCAAAGAACCTGTCAGCAGCAGGCGCGTATGGCCACGTTAGCGGTGGCCATTACCGATGCCGAAGAAGCGCTCAATCCGAATGCGGTGAAAGTGATCTGTGATAAAAATGGTTATGCGCTGTATTTTTCCCGCGCCACCATTCCGTATGATAGAGAGCGTTTTTTAGGTAAATCGGATATCTTAGCCATTGGTGATTTTTACCTGCGCCATATCGGTATTTATGCTTATCGTGCCGGTTTTATCAAAGACTACGTAAGTTGGCCTGCTAGTGAGCTGGAGCATATCGAGTCGTTGGAGCAGCTTCGGGTGTTATGGCAGGGTGAAAAAATTCACGTTGATGTTGCTCAAACTCGCCTGCCGGTTGAAGGGGTCGATACCCCGGAAGATCTCGAAAAAGCCAGGGCTTTTGCCAAGCAGCTAATCGCTTAAAGCGAGTTATTTTAACTCGCTTACTCCTTTAAATAACGCTTGTTTATATCTGGCCGACAGCCATCACTACTTGCATCTTGTTGCCGTTATCCTTAATAGCAAATGGCAATGACGTCGCACATCTGGCAAAACCTGCTTGGCGGTAAGCCTGTTGAATTTCATCGACGGTAAAACCGCTGCCCTCACCACTTGACTCTAAAAGCCAGTCCCATTGAATTAACCTGCCCTGAGGTTTTAGTAATTGTTTTAACAGTGACACTGTCTGTTGATAATCCTCAACAAACGCCAGCGCAGAAGAGGCGACGATCAGATCAAATTTTTCATTAAGCGCAGGTGTTTTCGCTATTAGTTCAGGGCTAAGAGCTTGAGCAATTGTGGTGACATTATTTAGTTGTTTGCCATTTAGCACGGCGATCATTTTATCTGCCGGATCTAGGGCGACAATCGAACTTGCCAAAGGCGCCATTTTTTCACTGAGCACGCCAGAGCCAGAGCCAAAATCTAAAATCCGCAAATCAGTGATATTGACTGTGTTGCTTAATGCTTGAAAGCATGCTCTGCGTAGTTTATAACGGATGCATTGGTGTCCCAACCATCCGCAAAGTCGTTCCAGCTGTCGCTCATCGGTAATTTTCTTGTCATTGAATCGTTGGCGCAACGTTATCACAGCTGCTGAACTGACACTAAGCCTTTGTCTGCAAATTATTTGTGAGAGCTGCGGATACTTAAAGCGCTTTATGCTCTGTGCCTTCGCCCGGGGTAATAAACAGCAACTGCGCATAATCTTTGATTTTTGCAGTATGCCATACACCCTGTGGGACGATAACATAGCTGCCAGGCTCACTAAGCTCAAGTTCTTGTTGCTGCCCATTTATCATTAAAATAAATCTCGCGGCGCCGGCTAGTAAAATCACAATTTCATCACCATTGGGGTGAGTTTCCCAGCTTGGCCAGTTGTTAGTAAAACTGTGACAGGAGATAAGTTCACAGCCTGTAAAGTTGCCATAGTTCTGTGCCAGTCGTTGATAGAGCTCACTGTCTGAGTGCTCAATGCTGGCTTTTTTATCCGCATTTACTACAACAAAATCTTGATTGATGTTGTTGATCTTATTCATTGACTGATAACTCCTTTATCCTGTTCGCTGTTTCGTTTAGTTTGACTGGAAATTAGCCATCAGTAAACATGCTTGTCTAAAAACTTTACCATCATAGTTCGATGACGCTCGAAGCATTGAATTTCAAACTAGCTACACTGACGTTCTTTTACTGATTTTGGAATAAAATAATGAAACTGATCATAGGGTTTACGGTAATTGTGCTGCTGGTGTTATCGGCGAAATTAATCGCAGGCTCGAGTGTTAAACACCAGGTTGGCGATAAAAAACTGACAGCAGTTGGCCAGCAAATGCTTAAAATAAATAGTCGTATTGATGGTTTAAAGCTGGCGCTCTACCAAGCAAAATTTACAGGTGCGGATATAAAAGGCACGATATTGTTACTGCATGGCTCGTCATTTCCCTCGCAATTATCATTTGCTTTTAAAATGGCAGGTAAATCCTGGGTCGATCAGCTAACCGCGGCTGGCTTTCGAGTCTATTGTCTGGATTTCCTTGGTTATGGCGATTCAGATCGTTATCCTGAAATGCTGCAGAGCATAGCAACGGCCAAACCCTTGGGACGCGGAACTGAGGTGGTTAACGATGTTAAGCTGGCTGTTGACTTTATTTTGAAAAAGCATGGCTTAACTAAAATCGATGTATTAGGGCATTCCTGGGGCGGCGCGGTGGCCGCAAGCTTTGCCGAGCTTTATCCGGAAAAAGTGAACCATTTGGTGCTCTATGCCGCGATTACCAAACGAGAAACACCTCAATACAATAGTGAGCAAAGTATTCCTGCCTTTAGTGAATTAACGCCAGAGCAAAGGATCCTGTCGTTAGCTGGTTTATCTCCCGATGCAGAACAGCCGTTACTTGCCCAGGAAATGTTTAAGCACTGGGGCGAAGCATGGCTCAAGTCTGATCCTTTAGCCTTGATCAGCGGTAAAGTCAGATATCCAGCTGGGCCAAATGCCGATGTTATGGATTTTTTCAACGGTGATTCGTTTTATAACCCTGCCAATATCCGCGCTAAGGTATTGGTTGTTCGTGGTGAACACGATCAATATCCGTCGAATCAGCAGGCTTATCAATTATTTAAAGCACTGAACAATGCTGAGAGTAAGCGCTATACAGTGATCAATAACGGCACTCATGTTTTACATCTTGAGCAAAATCGAGCTCAGTTATATCAGACGGTTAGCCAATTTTTGCTTGTACAAGATTGATTTTTCGCCGTTAAGTGAGCGCTTGGTGCTTTTTAAGGCTGGTTTGCTTATGAGCAGCTTAGCCTGATGGCATGGCTAATATTATTTCAATATCCAGGATATCGTTGAATTTTACAAATTGAGCTTGCTGTTGCATTCTCGCATATACCGCCATGCGATCGGCTAGTTCGTTACCTTCAATGTTGGCATGTCCCTTAACATGGCTAATAGTGATTTTGTTTCTTAATGCCAGGTAATATTGATAACAGGCCTTAACCAATTCTGGGTTTTTAATCGCCTGACCATCGGCTTTTTTCCAACCTTTTTTTTGCCAGCCCGCCGCCCATTTAGTGATACAGTCGATGGAATATTTTGAATCTGACAAAATTTGTACCTGCTGCTGGTCAACATAGTGCTGCGCCAGTTTAAATGCTTCTAACATGCCATTAAGCTCTGCGGTATTGTTAGTACCGTCTGCCTGATATAAACCATACCAGAGCTCAGTTAGTTGCTTGCCCTGGTAAATCGCGATGCCGGTGCCGGATTTGCCCGGGTTTGGCGAGCAGGCACCATCACAATAGATATTGATGTCTGCGGCGTTGCCGAGAGATTTGGAGCTTTGGGCTGTGGTGCTTGCTTTAGAGCTGGCAGAATTACCTTTTGCTAACGAGCGTTTCATTAACGCTTTGGTGTAAGTATCTGCAAACGCGGCTTCGGCCTCCGCTTTACTGGGAAATCCCATATATTGGGCATCGGCGCGACCAGCGGTTAATTGTTGTACCTGAGGCCAGTTATCGAAAATGCCGGTTTGTCCGCCTTTCCAGATAACATAGTATTTTTTTGCCATTATGCGTTGTACCTTAAAAATTATTGTGATTTTGGCTGTGTAAATGAGCGGGCGATCAGAAATACTCCAACCAGAAAAAATGGAATACTGAGCATTTGTCCGGTATTTAGTGCCACTTCTATTTGATAGGCCGCCTGTTGTTGCTTGAAAAACTCGATAATAAAGCGAGCGCTGAAGGTCATGATCAAAAATAGTCCAAGCAGCATACCTGAATATTGTTTTGCCTTAGTGAGCTTATAAATCAGGGTCAAGGTGATAAAGATCAAACAATAGGCGAATGCTTCATAAAGTTGTGCTGGGTGGCGGACGACATTATCGATACGGGCAAATACTATGCCCCAGGGAACATTTGTCGCTTTACCTAAAATTTCGGCGTTAACAAAATTAGCACTGCGCACGAAAATACCGAACAACGCAGTAGCGATCGCTAAACGATCCAGCAGCCAGATAAATTTCACCGTGTGTTTTTTGGTAAATAAGTAAGCGCCAATAATCGCTCCTAAACCGCCGCCATGACTGGCAAGGCCGCCTTCCCATATCGCGATAATTTTTAACGGGTTCGCTAAATAATACTGAGGATCGTAAAAAAAACAGTGGGCGAGCCGGGCACCGACAATAATGCCGATTACCACGTAAACTAGTAGGTTGTCTAATAGCTCAACATTTTGTTTTTCCTGGGAAAAAATCCATTTCATATAATAGAGACCGGCAAAAATAGAGCTGGCAAATAATGCCCCGTACCAGTGAATAGTGATGGGCCCGAGGGAAACTAACACCGGGTCGACATTCCAAATAAAGTGCTGCACGCAAGTACCTAATTGATTTTACAAATGAGATTGCCGGCTAATATAACAGGCTGATCTGAAGTTTTATAGGGCTGGGCTATTAAATAAGATGATTGCGATAACAATAGGTGTCAGATTTGCGCTAACGGCATTTAAAGCTAAATATCTTGGATGGCTGGCAATCTGTTGCTGGTATTTATCCATGCCATAGAGCGCGATAGCGGAAAATGTTATCGGAATTAACGCTATGAGCATTATTATCGGTAAAGCTAGAAACTTTATTAGTAAAATCAAACTGATAATTGTCAGTAAAATGGTTACTCCATATATTTTGTTACTTTTTGCTACACCATAAGCTATGGGTAAGTGGTTTCGTCCTGCCTGTTTGTCTGCAGAGATATCCGGGTATTGGTTAAGTAACAGCAAATTGTTGATCAGCAAAAATGGTATCACTAATAACCATAAATAAGGGCTGGCAAGCGTGCCGGTTAACACCCAATAGCTACCGCCACTGATTAAAACGCCTATGCCAAGCCCGGGAGAGATAAAACACAACCAGGGAAATTTATTGAGATAACGGGTGTAGGTAATAATGATCAGCGCGCCGAGCAGGCCAAGTGGGATTATAGGAATGCCAATAGTGAATGCAAAATAACCGCCAATGGTAAAAGCCACCAGCAAGCTGACAAGCGCCATGCGTTTTACCGTCGCTGCCAGTTCTGGCCGCTGTTGCAGTAATCCACTGCCGCCGCTAAACGCAGTATGTATGGTGTTAGCATCTAAACTGCTGGCGTTATCCTGATATTCGTTGAAACAATTGACCGACATTAACGCGGCTATCGCTCCCACTATGGCTAATAAAAGAGATGGGACATTAAGTGCATAGTTTTGATAAGCCGCAATGCTTACGCCATAACAAACACAGATAGGTGCCAGCAGTAAAAACGGTGGCCGAGTTGAGGGTAAAGCGGCAATAAAGTTACCAAACATTTTAGTCATGGCTTGATTATTTCTATTGTTAGTTAAAGTCATTATAAATAACCATTGTGCTTATTTGTCAAAGGCTTGTTATAGTTAAAGCAATTTATTCCGGTGGAATTTTTATGAAATATCTCTCAAATCCTCATTTTTCTCTCGATAGTTCGCGTTTGATTTATGGCTGTATGCGTATAGCCGGAGATAACAGCACAGAGGATAGACAAAAAGGTAAGCTGGCGATCCGCGCCGCGCTTGAAGCCGGATATAACCATTTTGACCATGCCGATATTTATGGCGGCGGGGTATGTGAGTCGTTGTTTGGTGAATTGCTAAAAGAATCGCCAGAATTGCGCCAGCAGATGATCATCACCTCAAAAGCTGGGATTCGCCCAAGAGTTAGCCCGACAGATTACGCGCCAACCCGTTATGATTTTTCTCAGCGCTATATTCTCGACAGTGTCGATGCTTCCTTATCTCGCTTAGGGCTAGAGCAACTGGATATGTTTTTACTGCACAGACCTGATTTTTTAATGGATGCCCATGAAGTAGTCGAAACCTTTGCCAAATTAAAAGCCAGCGGTAAGGTCAAGGCATTTGGCGTCAGTAATTTCAGCCAGTCTCAGGTTGAACTGTTGCGCGCTGTGATGCCGATGCCACTGGTGGCAAACCAGGTGGAAATTAATATTCATAATGTTGAGAGCTTTACTAATGGCGTGCTGGATCAATGCCAGCAACATAAGATTACGCCGATTGCCTGGTGTCCGCTGGGCGGCGTTGCCTATTCGGCCTGGGGCAATACCTTTAGTGTGCAGGACGAACAGCGCATTGAAAATGAACTCAACCAGCAGGCGGATAAATACCAGTGTCAGCCGTGGCAAGTGATTTTGGCCTGGTTGCTGCGCCATCCGGTTGGCATTATGCCGATTATCGGTTCGACCAACCCAAGCCGGATTGCTGATGCTAAGCTCGCATTGTCATTAGAGTATTCGTGTGAAGACTGGTATCGCTTGTTTGAAGCGCGAAACGGTGAGTCAGTGCCTTAAGCATTGCAAATGTTTGCTCGTTAATTAGCTGACAATTAACGAGCGTTAGCTTGCTTAACCGATACTTGGTAAGATGCCAAACATTTGCGCGCACTGTGCGCCAATAACTAAAACACCTGCCATAGTAGCGGTTGCCAACCCGATGGTGCCGCCTTTTACCTGATAGGCGTCTGTTTGTGAACTGTTATTATTAAGCTCAGTCTGTTTACGCTGTACCCAAACCATAGCCACCGGCAAAAATACTGCGAGGATCACTAAAGCGATAGCCGCATAGCCCAGTGCCATAATAAAACCCTGAGGATAAAATAGCGCAAAGCCGAGCGGTGGTAAAAAGGTCACTGCCGCTGTTAATACTCTGTCCTGATAGCCATTGCCTTTATTTAACGCATCGCTGAAAAAGTCAAACAAGCCTAAGCTAACCCCTAAAAATGAGGTCGCCAATGCCAGATCGGCAAAAATAGTGACTGCAGAGCTAATGCCTGGGCTATGCAACAAGGCACTGATACTGGCAATAAAACCGGTTAAGCCATCACTGGCCATTAAACTCTCCTGAGTCATTAAGCCCTGACTGAGCAGTTGCCATAACAGGTAAATTGCCAGCGGAAATGCCGCGCCGATGATCATGACTTTGCGTAGTATTTTAATCTCTATACCGACGTATTTAACAATTGACGGGATCGAACCGTGAAAGCCAAAGGAAGTAAAAACCACAGGAATCGCGGATAAGATCAAGCCTTTTTCCAGCGGCATTTCTAATAAATGCTGACCTTGAACATGAGGCGTTAACATAAAAAATACCGTAGCGAGTACCAGCACTTTTATCGTAAACAGCACCCGGTTGACTTTATCTACCGTAGCTGTGCCTAAGGTGATGATAGAGCCGAACAGTAGAGCAAAAATCACTACGCCAAGCTGGGGCGAGATGGCAACGGCAAACCAGCGCTCAACATTGGTTTGTAGCTGCGAGCCGCCACCGGAAATATATGCGGCGCACAGGGCATAAAATAGAAAAATCATTGAGCAATTGGCGATCGCTTGCCCCTTGCGACCGAGCAGAGACTTCGCCAGGGTGTTTAAAGTTGCACTTTGCTCGGCATGTTGATGGACTTCCAGCATCAGCAGAGCGGTATAGGTCATTAATGACCAGGTTAACAGCAAGATGACAATGGCTGCGCTGAAGCCTATTCCTGCTGAGGCGATTGGCAGTGCCAGCATTCCTGCCCCGATAGTGGTGCCGGCGATGATTAAGATACTACCTAAGGTTTTATTATTGACCACTTGTGATGCCTTTTATTGTTATTTACTTAGATAAAGGCCAGTAAACTAAAAGCAATTTGCTGAAAAAGGAATCATGGTGCTTGATTTGCCTTTGCTGAATTTGTAGTTTTAAATTTACAGCTCACAGGCGAGTTTTCGCCAAGAATTTTGGTTATTAACTGAAAAATAAAGAAAAAGTTAAGGGAACAGTTGTCGCTAAATATTGACAAGCTAGCGCAAAACGCGCCTTAAACTTAAATTAAAGACGCGTTTGAATTATCACAAGGCAACCGATTAAATATGTTTGCCCCGGCTCCAGCTGGAGTTCGTTAATAGGCGTTCACCGGCATTGACAGCGCCATCTTCCATCGTGGTGCCCATAGAATCATTCCAGCGGTTCAGGTAACCGAACAGCGCGATCACGCCAAGAATTTCAACGATTTCGCCATCGTCCCAGTACTTATGAAGTTCTTCAATAATTGTGCTGTCTACGGCATTCGGCACACTTGAAGCGGCGAGGGCAAACTCAAACGCCGCTTTTTCTGCATCTGAATATAAATCACTGTCTCTAAATGACCAGATGTTTGCCAGCCGTTGCTCTGAGCCGCCATAGCGTTCAGCCGCTAATATGGTATGGGCTTCGCAGTAACGACAACCGGTATTAGCACTGGTTAGATAACCGATCAGGCGTTTTTGCTCCGAAGTTACCTGTCCTTCATTCGCCATCACTGCTTTATTAAGGTTGATAAAAGCGGTGGCAATTGCCGGACGACGTTGCATGGTGAGTACGCTATTCGGGCAAAAGCCCAGGGTTTCATTAAAAAATTTTGCCAGTTCAGTAACTTCAGCATTTTCATCACTGGCCAGCGGTTTTACTAACGGCATCACATTCTCCAAAAATCACAGCTAAATTTACTCAACAATAATCTAAATATGTTGCATATGCAATATGTAGCATTAAGAGTACAGAGTTAACGCTTTATTTATTTTCAGAAAATGATAAAGTTTCGGCAACAATTGCTTACATAGGCATAGCATCATTAATAAGTCAGCACGTAGTCAAGCCTTTCAATTGACTGAAGAAATCGATAAGCCATTAGATCTTTCCAATCATCTGCCGTTTCGCATCGCGGTCGTCAGTAACTTGCTGGCGCTAAACCGCGACTGGAAAATTCGTCACTTATCAGATCTTGACCCGCGTGAACTCAGAGTGCTGATTAATATTGGCTCTTATATGCCGATAAAGTCGGCAGATATCGCTTATCAGTCGCGTCTCGATTCCTATACCGTCAGTCGTGCGGTAAAAAAATTGTTATCGCTTGAATTGATTGAAGCGCGGGCGGATCGCCATAAGAAAAATGTTAAAAACCTGGTACTAAATGCGCGGGGTAAAGAATTGTACCAAAGCATTATTAGTGCATTGGATGAGCGTTCAAAACAACTGGAGTCGGTATTAACCGAAGATGAATTATCTCTGTTTTATAGCATGCTGGAAAAAGTGGAAAATAAAGCAGAACAGTTACTTGCCGAGCAGGCACGGGAGCTGATCAGCAGTGGCTTAGATGCTCCGGCGGATCAAAAAGAACTCATTCGCTGGCATAAGAAAAGCTCTTGTTAAAACACCATCATGAGCTATTTGGATTTTGATTGTGGGGAAATTTTAATAAAAAATAGAACAAAAACCATAGGTCAATAATTGCAGCACTTCCTCCGCTTTTTTACTGTCTTTTACTATGTCATTAGTTAAATCAACCGCGGCTGGTGGTGCCTGGTACTCAGTGCTGTGCCTTGGCTCGGCAAATTGAAACAACATTCAAATTCAGCCATCGTATTATGGGTTTCGCTAACCGGGGTTATCGACAGCCAGGCCTCACCTGAGTTGTTTAAGGTGAACACTTGTTTATCGACAACACCACTGTTTACCGTGATAGCCTGATAACTGATTTCACTATTTTGGGTGATTAAGTGATCTGCCAGTCGACAGCGTTCGAGCTGTTATCGGCACTTTGGGGATGAAAACTAAATTCAATTTCGTCAAGCTCAGGGTTTTTTAAATGCAGATAGGCGACGCCTGTGCTTCTCGGTAAGCCGGCGGTATTATAGTCGAACATATGTTGCCAACTATTATCAGCCTCTGAGGCATTTACCAAGGCTCAGCTGATGATTAAAGCCGAAAACGCGAATGCCTTTAAAACGCACTTTAAGGAAAGCATTAAGAGTTTAGCGAATTTTCATTGGTCGCCCGACGATAACTACCTTGCAGCCAGTATTAATAATCAGCTGCATGTTTTTAACGCACAAACCAGACAGTGGCGATTTTTATTGATAGAGAATCATAATCTGCATTTCGTTTATTTTGCGAACTTTCCACGCACCTCGTGGAAGAAATGGCAGCTAAGAGCCGATACCATCTATTATCTCAGTGAACAGCAGATGATGGCGTTTAATACCAGGCAAAATTCCACTCAAATAGTGAGGAGCTATGGTGAACGCGCTCCAATACTGTTTTCGGTATCTTATGATGAAAAATACCTGCAACATGAAGTGATAGAACAATCGAATAGTAATATC
>CAZUHQ010000019.1:0-39651 GCA_964620605.1 uncultured Thalassotalea sp. | reverse complement strand
GGATCAAGAGCGCTAAACCGACCGCGACTTCCGAGGCTGCAAGCGTTAAGATCAAAATAAACATCACCTGGCCATCCGCCTCTTGCCAGACACTGCTTGCACCGATAAAAGCCACGCCGACCGCGTTTAACATCACCTCCAGGCTCATCAGCATAAACAAGGTATTTTTACGTACCACCACGCCGATAAAACCGATAGCAAACAGGATACTCGCCAACATCAACACATGGGTTAAGGGTATGGTACTCATAAATGTCCTCCCTGATGATCCGGTTTGGCATAGTGATAACCGGCCACTAAGCCTGCCAGCAACAAAAATGACGCGATCTCCACCGCCAGTAAATAAGGACCATAGAGCAAAATTCCCACCTGTTTGGAGTCGATAACCGTTGCATTAAGACGCTGCTGAATGTCACTGCTATCAAGGGAAATTACAATTTCAGCCAACAATACCAATGCTAAGAGACATGGGCCAAACCACACCGACAGCCCTTTATTTTGTGGCGCATATTGAGTTTCGTCCTGCTTAAGGCCAAACAGCATAATGGCAAAGACAAACAGCACTAAAATCGCCCCGGCATAAACGATCACTTCCAGCCCGGCGGCAAAAGGCGCGCCCATCAAATAAAAACAAATCGCTACCGCCAGTAAAGACACCACCAGATACAGCAAGGCGTGGACGGTATTTTTATGGGTCACCACCTTGATACTGGCAACTATTGCAATCAGCCCTGCCAGATAAAATAACAACTCTAATGCAGAAAAATTCATTATCATGGCATCAATCCCTTGATATCGATTGGCGGTTTTTCCTGAGCGCCCTGGCCTTTCGCCTTGTCTTTTATCGCAATCCCGGACTGTTGATAAAAGCTATAATCTGGATATTTGCCGACACCGTTAATCAGCAAGTGCTCTTTTTCATACACCAGGTTTTGCCTGTCATATTCCGCCAACTCGACATCCGGCGTTAGCTGAATCGCATAGGTCGGGCAGGCTTCTTCACAAAAACCACATAAAATACAGCGGGAAAAATTTATCCTGAAAAATTCTGCCCGCTTGCGGCCATCGTCATCGATAGTTTGCTGCAAGGCAATACAGTCAACCGGGCAGGCAACCGCACATAAATTACAGGCGACACAACGCTCTTGACCATCAGGCTCCCGAGTTAAGACGATTCGTCCACGATATCTTGGTGCCAAATAAGGCTTTTGCTCGGGATACTCCACGGTATCCGCTTTGGTAAAAGTGTGTTTTAGCACTAGCCAGATAGTGCGCAATTGACTCAGCATTACAGTCCTCCCGACAGCTTCAACGCCGCCGTCACCACCAGGTTCAACAAGGCCAGCGGTAACATTACTTGCCAGCCGAACGCTAATAGTTGATCAAACCTTGGCCGAGGCAAGGAAGTGCGCAATAAAATAAAGAACACCACAAAACACATCACTTTAGCAATAAACCATACTAACGGTGGTAACCAGGAAGCAAGCGGCTCAGGCATCAGCCAGCCACCAAAAAACAGCACCACAGACATCGCCGAAATCAGTGTCACCCCTAAATATTCACCAAGGAAAAACAGTGCGAATTTCAACCCAGAATACTCGGTATGAAAACCAGCGGTTAGCTCGGTTTCCGCTTCCGGCAAATCAAATGGCAGACGATGACTTTCAGCGATTCCAGCGATGAAAAAAATCACAAAGCCGACAAATTGCGTTTGAATAAACCAGCCGTCCGTTTGTGCCAGCACGATTTCCCTTAAGTTAAAGGTACCGCTTAACATCACTACGCCCATTAACGATAGCCCCATAAAGACTTCATAGCTGACGGTTTGCGCCGCGGCTCTCATGCCGCCAAGCAAGGCATATTTGGAATTTGATGCCCAGCCTGCCAACACCACGGAGTACACCGCCAGCGATGCCATAGCGAGGAAAAACAGTAAGCCGATATTCAAATCTACCACACCGATAGTTGGCGAAAATGGGATAACGGCAAAACTCATTAACACGCACATTGCGCCGATCACCGGAGCAAGAATAAAAACCAGGCGCTCACTAAATGGTGGGATCCAGTCTTCCTTGCCGAGAATTTTTAACAAATCTGCCAATGATTGCAGCACGCCAAGTGGGCCGACTCGGTTAGGTCCTAACCTATCCTGCCAAATACCGATTAGTCGACGCTCAACCCAGACCAGCATGGCGGCAATCGGGATCAGCAGCGCAATAATGACAGTGATTTCAATCAGCTTGAATAAAATATCAGACATCATCCAGCCCTCCACTGACCAGACGGATCGGGATATACTGATCTTGTTGTTTTAACCGAGATAACATCGCGCTTTGCTGCGCTATGGCCATGCTTTGCAGCTCTTCGAAATTCGCTTGATACTCTTCTAGCTGTTGCTCGGACGCTTCAAATAACTGCACCTGAGTCACAGTTTGATTCGCCAATTCATTAAGCTGACCATAACTTAGCTCGCCGACTAAACGTTCATCGATATCCAGTAGCGCTATTAATTGGACCGGCTCTAGCTGACCTGAGACCTGACAATTAACCGCCAGCCATTGATCTCGCTGCCACCCTTGGCAAGTAGCCATTTCTTGAGAAATAAAAACCCGGTTATATTGCTCAAGCAGTTTAAACTCAGGCGTTAAGCTCGATTGCCATTCCCCCTGATACCACTTAGTTTGTAAGGCAAAATTTTGCACTTGAGACGCATTTTCACTAAATGTTTGCTGAGTATAAAACTTAGCGACTAGCTCAGGATCTGGCGTAAATTTCAACAATTGCTGCTCGTCCTGCGTCATTAACGGGCCTGCTACCTGTTGCTGAAACTGACTAATCGCCTGATTGGAATTCCATCCCGGTGCCCAGGTAAATGGCATTTGCGCACTGCCGTTAATGCCGGCGCCCTCCATCGAAAAACGGTAGTTATCCGACGATTGTGTGCTTTTTGCCTCATGAATGCTGATATTCGCCATTTTCGCGGTACGACCACTCGCCCTGTGAGTTTCCCGGGCAATTTGTCTCTCACTCTCGCTTAATGAAATCGGCCAGCTCGCATCCTGCTGTATAAACAGCCGATGTAACGCCGCGAGCGATTGCGCTTGCTCGGCTAACGGGTGCGAAGGAAATAACGATTCAGCCATTACCCCGAGCCAGCGCCAGCTTTCCTGAACGGGTAATACGCTCGGATGCACCTGATAAAATGCCTGGATAGCCCCCTGATAATTAACAAAATGGCCATTGCCTTCGGTCACAGGTGCAACAGGTAAGACGATATCTGCGATATTTGTCACGCAATTTTCACTGTGATCTAGTGCGATCACGGTAAGATCTGCTGCCTGCAAACTATTTAATTGTTCACTAAAGCACTGAGATAACTCCTGCTCAAGAAAAATTACACCATCAATACCTTGTCGCTGCTCAGCGCCTAAGCGCTGAAAAACCGTTTCAACCGCCAAGGAGTTTGTATCCATTAAAGAAATTAGCCCTGTGGAATTTGCCTGTGGCGGCAAGATAAGGCTGTTAACATCAATATCCGACTCGGTTAAAGCATCAAGAAATGCCAAAGTGGTCGCCATTAACTGCGGTGAACCACTGCTCCAACCTCCAATGATTAGCGGCTTTTTCGCCTGTGTTAGTTGATTTAATAACGAGCTGATATGCTGGTGTTCGCAGTTCAGTTCGGTGAGCAGAGTATGACGCTTAACCAGTTCAATCATTAAGCTCAGTAACTCGACGGTCACTTTAGTCGACTGCAATAATACCTGCTCGGCAACATTGTCGAGTTTTGTTGCCTGGCGCTGCAGCAAATATAAAGGCGATAATTCCTGACCGCCAATGGTTCGAACCGCGCTATCCTGCCAGGACGGCACACCAAGGTTCGCCGCTTTTTCAATACTGGCATTGCGCAGTGCCTGGCGAACCGCCAAGGCAATTCTCGGTGCTGTTTGGGTAATATCTTCATCAATGATCAAAACAAAATCACTGCGTTCAATGTCGGCAACTGATAACGACTGATACTTAGCCAAATATTGCGAATGCAGCGCCGCCAATTGCATCTGAGTTTGATTAAAACCCAGTGAAAAATTGTCACTGCCCACCAGTTGTTTCAGTAAATAATTCGCCTCAAAACTGGCACGGGCAGAACCGACACCGATAAAGCGCTTGCCTTTAAAATGTGCCAGCGCTTTATTGACATCTAACCGGGTTAATTTATCCGCATCCTGCTGTTTAATGCCCTTAGCTGTCCTTATCCGCTGCTCTCCATTGACGAAACCTATGCCAAAGCGCCCACGGTCACAGAGGAAATAGCCATTAATTTGCTGATTATAACGATTTATTACCCGGCGAACACTGCCATAGCGCTCACCGACACTGGTATTGCAACCAACCGCGCAATGGGCGCAAACAGAAGGGGCAGACTGCAGATCCCATTTTCGAGTGTAATGGGCAGAAAACAGCTTATTGGTAAATACTCCGGTCGGGCACACTTCTACCAAATTTCCGCTAAACTCGCTTTCTAGCTGCCCGTCCTGCTGACGGCCAAAATACACCTGATTTTTTGAGCCATAAACGCCAAAATCTTCACCGCCAGCATAATCCTTGTAAAAGCGCAGACAGCGATAACAGGTAATGCAACGATTCATTTCATGGCCGATAAACTGCCCTAGGTGTTGATTAGTAAAAGTACGTTTTTCCCCCTGGTATTGGCGGCGACTATGACCCGTCATCACCGTCATATCCTGCAGATGGCATTCTCCACCTTCTGCACACACCGGACAATCATGGGGGTGATTAGTCATCATCGCAGCGATCACTTGCTCTCTAAACCCTGCCGATGGTTTATCGCGCAGGCTAATACGCATGCCTTCAGTAACCGGTGTTATGCATGCCATTACCAGGCGACCACGCTGATCGTTTTCATCCTGATATTGAGTGACCGCACATTGGCGACAGGCGCCGACCGACCCCATCGACGGATGCCAGCAAAAATACGGTAAGTTCAGCTTCTGTGACAGTACCCCGGCGAGTAAATTATTTTCACTGGATACCTGATATGGCTCGCCATCGATATAAATAGTGACTTGGCTCTCATTAGCTGCAGTCATCTAATGCCCTCCGTGATAAGGACAACAACGTTTTTCAATATGCTGAACAAAGTCGTCATTAAAATATTTCAGCGCGCTTTTTAGCGGTTCGACCGCGCCGGGTGCCAAGGCACAGTGAGTTTTACCTATCCACATAAAATCACAGAGTTGCAATAAACTGTCGATATCACTGAGGCAGCCTTTACCTTGCTCGATACGGGTTAAGATTTCCACCGCCCACGGCGTACCATCCCGACAAGGCGTGCACCAGCCACAGGACTCCTGGGCAAAAAACTGCAATAAATTAAGCACCATGGCGACCGGACAGTTCTTATCATCTAAAACAATCAAACCACCAGTTCCCAGACGACTACCAGCCTTGGCTATCGAGTCATAATCCATCGGGGTATCTAAATGCTCAGGCAAAAGAAAGTCAGTAGAAGCACCACCTGGCAACAGGCCTTTTAAATTCAAGCCATCTGCCAAACCACCGGCATAGTCATTTAGCACCTGGCCGATAGTCACTCCCATCGGCAGCTCCCACAACCCAGGCGTTTTCACCCGGCCGCAGGCACCATAAATTTTGCTACCGGCATCACTGTTAGGCGAAATCTCCTTAAACCAGTTAACCCCATGTTTTAAAATATGCGGCAGGTTACTTAAAGTTTCGACGTTATTGACTATCGTTGGCTTACCGAAGAGTCCAGCTACTTGTGGAAATGGCGGCTTAGCTCTGGGATTTGCACGCTTTCCTTCCAAGGCATTGATTAACGCGGTTTCTTCACCGCAAATATAGCGTCCGGCACTGGTATGCAGATATAGGTCAAGCTGATAGCCCTGCTGTTGAATATTTTCACCGAGCCAGCCCGCCTGATACGCTTCATTAATCGCACTTGCCAACCGTTTAGCCGCTAAATGATATTCACCGCGCAAAAAGATATAGGCTTTATTGGCTCCCAAGGTATAGGCGGCAATGATCATCGCCTCGATTAATTGATGCGGTACACCTTCAAGCAATAACCTGTCTTTAAAAGTGCCAGGCTCCATTTCATCGGCGTTACACACCAGATATTTATTATCTTGCGACCGGCTATCCTCCGGCGAAAACTGAGGAACAAAACTCCATTTCATGCCGGTCGGAAAGCCCGCACCACCGCGCCCTTTAAGCTCGGAAGCTTTAACTATTTCCAGCACCTCTGCCGGACTATGATCAAAAAGCGCGTTACGGGCGCCCTGATAGCCACCCTTAGCAGTGTATTGCTCAAAACTCAGTGGCTGAGCTAAATTCACCAGATGTGTTAACGGATGAGTCATCGCATTCATGCTGGACCCTCACTGCTATTTGCTGCGGCCTGTTGAAATTGCTTTAACACACCAATAGCCAGCTCTGGCGTTAACTGCTGATAATGTTCTTTGCCTATCATCATCATCGGCGACTTGTCACAACCGCCCAGGCAGGCATTGGATAATAAGGTAAACAGTCCATCTTCAGTGGTTTGGCCATAGTCTATCTGTAAATAATCTTTAACCGCCGCCAGCACATCGCTGTAACCGGTTAAATGGCAACTAATGCTATTACATAGATGAATCACGTATTTGCCGACCGGCTGGCGATAAATCAGGTTATAAAAAGTGGCGACTCCTTCCAGATCGGCACTCGGCATTTTTAAATAGGCCGCGATTGCCAACAGAGAATCATCGCTGATCCAGCCGCGATTTTCCTGGACGATCTTTAACGCTTCGATGCCGGCCGCTTCCCGCGTTTCCATGATGCTGATCTCATGGTCGATTTCCGCCCGCTCGGTGGCAGAGAGATATTTCAGTGGGTGAGGTATTAATTGACTTACTATATTCATCAGGCTACCTGTCAACATCTGCCATGACATAATCGACACTACCGAGAGTTGCAATTAAATCGGCGATCATCTGGCCTCTGCTGATCACCGGCAACATTTGCAAATGGGCGAAACTCGGGGTGCGAATGCGGGTGCGATAACTCATGGTTGAGCCATCACTGATCAGGTGATACGCCATCAAACCTTTAGTGGCTTCGACGGCAACTGAGACTTCACCCGCCGGGATCACAGGTCCCCAGGAAACATTAACAAAGTGCGGGATCAGGGTATCGATATCTTTCATGGTACGCGCCTTATCTGGCGGTGTGGTTTGCGGGTGCTCCGCTTTATAAGATCCCTCCGGCATATTATTTAGGCATTGCTCGATGATACGGATGCTTTGCCGCATTTCTTCGACCCGCACCCGGCACCTGTCATAACAATCACCATTGTCGCCAACCGGCACCTCAAAATCGAACTGATCATAACCGCTGTAGGGGCGCTGCTTACGCATATCCCAGGAAAAACCAGTTGCTCTTAATCCTGGCCCGGTAACGCCCCACTCTATCGCCTCTTTAGTGGAATAAGCGCCAATCCCGACAGTACGTTTTTTCAAAATCGAATTTTGCATCACCATTTTTTCGTATTGATCCAGGCGTTTTGGTAAGTAATTAACATAGTCGCGCACTAACTTATCCCAGCCCTTTGGTAAATCGGAGGCGATACCGCCAATGCGAAACCAGCTTGGATGCATCCTGGCACCGGTAAAGGCTTCGATAATGCCAAACAGTTTTTCCCGATCGATAAACATGTAAAAAATCGGTGACAGCGCGCCGATATCCTGGGCAAAGGTGCCATAAAACAGCAGATGGCTGAGGATCCTGAACATTTCTGCCGTCATAATACGAATGACTTTCGCCCTGTCCGGCACGATAATGCCAGCGAGCTTTTCTACCGCCATAACATAAGGGAAATTATTCATCACCCCGCCGAGGTAATCGATGCGATCTGTATAAGGAATATAGTTGTGCCAGGACTGGCGCTCGCCCATTTTTTCCGCGCCGCGGTGGTGATAACCGATATCCGGCACACAGTCGACGATCTCTTCGCCATCCATTTGCAAGACGATACGAAACGCACCATGAACACTGGGATGGTTTGGCCCGAGATTTAAAAACATAAAATCATTATCACGCCCCTGGCGTTTCATGCCCCAGGCCTCGGGATTAAACTGCAACGCCTGCTGCTCTTCATCCTGTTTTAACGGCGGCAAGGTGAAGGGATCCATTTCCGTCGCTCGTGCCGGATGCGTTTTTAACAGTGGGTGCCCTTGCCAAGTTGGCGGCATTAAAATCCGGGTGAGAAACGGGTGGTTATCAAAGACAATGCCGAACATGTCCCATATTTCTCGCTCGTACCAATTAGCATTAGGCCAGTAAGCACAAACACTGGACAGCGTTTTATCCGCGCTATCCAGCGCGATTTTAATTCGGATATCGCAATTACGTTGATAGGAGATTAAATGATAGCTAACGGTAAAGTCGTTAACGTCAGCGGCCTTATAATTACGCTCAGTTTCATCGATAGCGGTAATGTCAAAGCAAAAATCAAACGGCTTTGCCAGCTCAAAACGCAGCACTTGCATCAGCTGGCACAATTGCTGTTTTTCGGCCCAGAACGTTGGTACCTGATCGACAATATTTTCGATGACGCTTACCGGTGTCAGTTGTAATTCACTGGCCTGGGCTAAAATTTCGTCCATTATTGGCAGCGGCTGATTCGGTTGCCAATCCTGACTCACTGCTACATCAACCTTTGCCATCATACAGAATCCGGCTGATCGAGTTCAGTGACATTAATGCGCTCCTGGTGCTTAATATCACGCAGTGACGGTTTTTTAATCTGACTGACATTTTGCTCACCTACCACCCAGCTTAATGGTCTTGGCTGATGTTCGATTGAGTTTTGCAGTAATAACAGAGCTTCGAGTAACGCTTCCGGGCGCGGCGGACAACCAGGCACGTAAACATCAACCGGGATAAACTTATCCACTCCCTGCACTACACTGTATATGTCGTACATACCACCGGAATTTGCACACGAGCCCATGGAAATAATCCACTTTGGCTCTAGCAGCTGTTCATATAAATGCTGAACGACCGGCGCCATTTTTCGAAAGCAGGTGCCGGAGATCACCATTAAATCAGCCTGCCTTGGCGTTGCCCGAATGACTTCCGCGCCAAAACGAGCAATATCGTGGCGCGAAGTAAAACTGGTCGCCATTTCGACGTAGCAACAACTTAAACCAAAATTAAACGGCCAGACGGAATTTTTGCGCCCCCAGTTGATCATGTCATCGAGTTTTGCCATAAAAACATTGCGTTTAAGCTCCTGCTCAGAAACTTGTGCCGCCTCGAGCATCGCCTGGTCTAATTTAGCCTTAGTTAACGACCACTCCATTAGCCACCCCGTGCGCCATTACTGTGGGTATGACTAGCACCAGATGCCGCTAGCTGATTTTGTCGAAACGGCAAATGCCGCCGTTTTAACGACAAAGCGCCGATGCGCCAGATATAAACCAGCGCCGCCAGCAGCACGGTAATAAAGATACTAGCTTCAATAAAGCCCATCCAACCAACATCATCAAAGGCAATCACCCAGGCAAACAGGTAAATAGTTTCCAGATCAAAAATAACGAAAAATATCGCGTAGAGGAAAAAATGACTGGTGAATCGGGTCTTATTATCATCGACAGAAATCACCCCGGACTCGTAAGGAGTATTTTTCGCGCGGGTTCGGGTTTTCGGGCCTAGCAGATAGGACAAAATCATCATGGCGACCAGCATCACCGCCAGAATGAGAAAATAAGCAGCGATTGGCCATAATTGCTCAATCAAGTTTGATGTTTTCACAACGCCCCCAAAAACCTTAACACTTAAGTGCTAATGAAATCGATAGACTGCTGACTTACCGAATGAATGTTTGCTGACTTGAGTAGTTAACTAGCAAGCCAGAAAACAACCTCTAATACTCACTATAAAACAAGGTAATAAAAACGCAAATTTTCTTTAATAATCAACAACTTTAAATTAACAAAGGTAAATAAAAACCTATAACAGCTATTTAAAACTGCCAAAAAATAAAAATTGTTCTCGTCTCATTAATGACGCAGGAAGCTTTACTCATGTAACTGATAGCGCATCAGCTTTATAAAGTTCACTGATATTATCTTGTTATTGTTATTATCCGAATATGGCATCCTCAGACAAACCAGAGTGTTGATTTGAGTATAGAAAAAAAAACTTTATTTGCTTAATAATTAAGCAAATAAAGTTTTTAAAGCAGAAAGATAACCATGAAATGTTAAGTTATCTTTACTCTTCCCCGCCATCGAGCAAGTCAGAAAGCTTGGCGAGTTTATCCAGCACTATGCCGTGAATCGACTTGCGCGGATAGCGGCCGACACTGTTTGCGGCGCCTGCAGTTTGCCCCATCAGGATTTCCAGCGCCTGATCGACATTTTCCACTGCGTAAATATGAAACTGCTGTGCGGCTACTGCGGCGATAACATCTGGGGATAACATCAGATTAATCATATTGGTTTTAGGAATAATCACCCCTTGCTGACCGGTTAAACCTTTGTCCTGACATAAACGATAAAAACCTTCGATTTTCTCATTAACCCCGCCAATCGACTGCACTTCACCGTGCTGGTTCATCGAACCGGTAATGGCTATGCCTTGCGCTATTGGCAAATGTGAAATCGCTGACACCAGCGCACAGAGCTCCGCCATAGAGGCGCTGTCACCATCGATATGTCCATAAGACTGTTCAATCGCAATATTGGCAGAAATTGCCACCGGAAAATCCTGACCGTATTTATGGCCTAAATAGCCCGACAATAATAATACCCCCTTTGAATGAATAGGGCGTCCAAGATCGACTTCTCGTTCAATATCGGTAATGCCATTACTACCGGCATAAACAGTGGCAGTGATCCGTGCTGGGGTGCCAAATACGCTATCGCCAATTTCCAGCACAGTTAGGCCATTAACTTTACCTATTTGCTCTCCCTGCGTACTGATCAATACCTGTTCTTCTTTTATTTCATTGAGCCAAGCTTCACTGATACGGCCCGTTCTTCTTTGTTTCGCCGCTAATGCCTGAGCAACAAACTGTGCTGTTAACTGAACTTGCTCCGTTTGCTGACGCCAAAAATACGCCGCTTCATCCAGTAAATCATTGACCTGGGCAATGTTGACCGAAATTTTATGCTGATGCTCAGCTCGTCTGAGGGCATAACGGATCAATTCCACCACAGCATCATCGGTAATTTCAGGATATTCTCGCTGCTTAGCGCGCTGACGGATCAATTGCGCATATTCAAGCAGGTTTTGCTCGTTATTATCTAAATGACGATCAAAATCCGCCAGTACCCGAAAAAGCTCAGTAAACTCCTGATCATAATCTTGCAGGGTATAATAAATCTCAGGTTCTCCTAGCAAGATAACCTTAACACTTAACGGGATCTTTTCCGGCTGCAAGCTGACACCATTCGATTGGGCAAACTCTGAATAGGGGTTTTCAATGCTGATCTGCTGAGTTTTTAACGCTAATTTTAACCTTGCCCACACCAAAGGCTGACTCAGTAATTTATCGGCCTCCAATAGCAGGTAACCCCCATTAGCCTTATGCAAAGCGCCGGGACGAATTAAGCGATAGCTAGTATAGGTGCTGCCCTGAAAAGTGGAAAAATCAACATGACCAAATAAGTTTTGAAAAGTCGGGTTTTGCTCATAAACTACTGGTGCACCTTCTTCCAGAGTTCTAGCCACTAGCAAGTTCGGCAAAAAACGTTCCTGCATCAATTTTCGGGCATCTTTATCGCTTTGATGCTTTTCGGCATTTTCATCAACCAGAATTTCCAGTACTGCATCGACAACATGGGCTTTTACCTTGGAGAGGTATTTTAACACCCCAAGGTTACTGGCAAATTCATGCTCCAGTTCTTTTAAAAACGGACGAATACTCTGTTCTGCGGTTTCATGCTTTAGTTTGCGCAACTTATCGGAAGAAGTGCGCTTCCATTGCGGCAATTCAATTAACTGCTCAGACAGTAAATTTTCCAGCTTTTCCAGTAACTGATAAAACGCATTGCGCTGAGATTCTTCAAGGTTGGCAAATTCTTTATCGTTTAACGGTTGACCATCTACTAACGGAGAAAAACCGATTTCTCCCGCCTCTTCATAAAGCACGACATCGTTACCTAACGCCGTCGCTTCAACAATGGCGATCGCCTCATCATATTTTTGATTAAATTCGCGATCGATCGCCGCTTTCTGCCGCTGATACCCCGGGTTGTCAAAAATTTCAGGAAATAGATCTAATAATTCATCGATAAAAGTATTAATACGGGTAAGTAAATGCTTACCATCACCAGGGTTCACGTATAACTTAAAAGGAGCATGAGGATCATCAAAGTTATTAATATAACACCATTCTTCTGGTGTCGACTCCGCCGACGCCTTAGCTGCCAGCATTTGCATGATCAAAGTTTGGCGGCCAGTACCATGCTCGCCCATAGCATAAACATTAAAGCCACGCGCTTGCATTGCCAAACCAAAATCCAGTGCCTCCTTTGCCCTGTTGTGACCAAGAAAAATATTTTCACTGTCTTTGTCAGATTTTGATGCACTAAATAGCTGCTCGGCGATCGGCGCGGTTAATTGCTCAGGAGATAAACGTCTATTGGTAGTTATTTGGGTCATGCACTGTCACCGTTACTGCTTACCTGCAGTTGTCAATTATTATTATTGGCGCTAACAAATGAATGTTGGAATCATTCTTCAGAAAATTGAAAATTATTAACGAGTTAAATCATTACGCCGTTCAAGATTGTACTCCGTATCCACAGGGATAAGCAAAACTTGTTTGCCCTCTATAAGCCTAAATTAAGGCGTCAGGCTCTGACGAACAAAATGCTGATGACCACAATGTAAACAATCTTTTATCTGGCTAAGGTGGGTGATTTGCAGGCTATGATGACAGCTTTTACATTCCAGCACGCCAAAGCCAATATAATCACCACTTTGATAATCGCCGTGATGCTCAAAGTCTTCACATAACTCTGCCCATTCCACTTGTGACTTATCGGTAATGTTTGCCATGGTTGCCCAAAACGATTCATTCATTAACGCTAAATACAAAGAATGCTTGGCCTGCTCCTGATGCTGCTGATAAAACTCATGGAGATCATATTTAAAGTTATCGACAAACTGTTTAATCTTTTCTTCCGGGATCATTTCGGCCGCTTTGAGTATCACTTTTGCTTGCTCCACCAACTCAACAATTTTCGTCAGTTCATGTTGCTTAACGTCTTTGACCCACTTTGTTAAACGACTGTAAAAATTTTGCTCTTGCTCGTTATTCACTTTTCGCCCACCACTGTGATGCCCTATCAAGTTATATAGTATAAATTTACTAAGAAAACCTAATGGATTAACCACTATCAGCAAATTAACGCCAGATCGGTTATTTACTGAGCAGCGAAGTGGATTAAACTTGTGAACTAGCGGCGATTTCATGTATTCTATGGCCATTATGTAATAGATCGAACACCTTGCTTTTAAATAGCAAAAGTAAGGATAGGCATCACACCAAATTTTTTGAGAACATCATTAATGGAATCCATCTATAATCCTCAGGCAATTGAAGCTAAAGTGCAGTCTTTTTGGGCGGAAAACAACACCTTTAAAGCGATTGAACAACCAAGCAAGGAAAAGTTTTACTGTCTCTCCATGTTCCCTTACCCAAGTGGTAAATTGCATATGGGGCATGTGCGCAACTACAGCTTGGGTGATGTGATTTCTCGCTACCAGCGGATGCAGGGCAAAAATGTGATGCAACCTATGGGCTGGGACTCTTTCGGTTTACCCGCCGAAAATGCCGCAATTAACAATAATTCCGCGCCAGCAAAATGGACTTACCAGAATATTGATTACATGAAAAATCAATTAAAACTGTTAGGGTTTGGTTATGACTGGAATCGCGAACTGGCGACCTGTAAAAAAGATTATTATCGCTGGGAGCAATGGTTTTTCACTAAATTGTTTGAAAAAGGTCTGGTTTACAAAAAGAACGCCACCGTTAACTGGGATCCGGTCGATCAAACGGTATTGGCAAATGAACAGGTTATCGACGGTCGCGGCTGGCGCTCAGGTGCCGTGGTTGAGAAAAAAGAAATTCCGCAATGGTTTATCAAGATCACTGACTATGCAGAAGAGCTACTAAATGATTTAGATCAGTTGGAAGGCTGGCCTGAGCAAGTAAAAACCATGCAAAGAAACTGGATCGGCCGCTCTGAAGGTGTCGAAATGACCTTCCAACTGGCTGACAGTGAGCAAAGTTTTGATATTTATACCACCCGTCCAGATACCTTAATGGGGGTGACTTATGTCGCCTTGGCAGCCCAGCATCCATTAGCCTTAGCCGCGGCAGAGAATAACTCAGCATTAGCTGATTTTATCCAAGAATGTAAAGCCGCCAACGCTACCGAAGCAGATATTGCCGCAATGGAGAAAAAAGGCGTCGATACCGGTTTAAAAGCCATCCACCCATTAACCGGTGAACTAGTGCCGGTATGGGCTGCTAATTTCGTGTTGATGGATTATGGCTCAGGCGCGGTAATGTCAGTACCGGGGCACGATCAGCGCGACTGGGAATTTGCCACTAAATACGGTTTAGCAATTAAACAAGTCATCGAAGCCAGCGAAGGCGACGACATTAGCAAAGCAGCAATTGTCAACAAGAACCCGTTAATCAACTCTGGTGAATTTGACGGCTTGGATTTTGAACAAGCGTTTAAAGCAATTGCCGATAAACTGAGCGCTGAGGGTAAAGGGAAAATTACCGTTAACTACAGGCTGCGTGACTGGGGCGTTTCCCGTCAACGTTACTGGGGCGCACCAATTCCAATGATCAACCTGGCTAATGGCGAGTCTGTGCCAGTACCAGAAGATCAACTGCCGGTGGAATTACCAGAAGATGTCGTAATGAACGGGGTTACTTCACCAATTAAAGACGATAAAGAATGGGCAAAAACCACTTATAACGGCGAAGCAGCATTTAGAGAAACCGATACTTTCGATACCTTTATGGAATCGTCATGGTACTACGCCCGTTACTGCTCGCCTGCTGATGACAACCAAATGCTGGATCCGGAAAAAGCCAATTACTGGCTGCCGGTTGATCAGTATATCGGTGGTATTGAGCACGCGATTTTACACCTGTTATATGCACGCTTTTTCCATAAATTATTGCGTGATGTCGGTCTGGTAAATAGCGACGAGCCGTTCAAAAGCCTGTTATGTCAGGGCATGGTATTAGCAGATACTTACTATCGTGAAGGCGCTAATGGCGGCCAGGAGTGGATTTCACCAGCCGATGTCACCGTTGAACGCAATGAAAAAGGTCAGGTTATTTCGGCAATCAGTAAACTAGATGGTCAGCCGGTTATTTCAGCTGGCATGAGCAAGATGTCGAAATCAAAAAACAATGGTATCGACCCACAACAGGTTATCGAGCAATACGGCGCTGATACCGTGCGGTTATTTATCATGTTCACCTCACCACCAGAACAAACACTGGAATGGTCAGATTCAGGGGTAGAAGGTGCACATAGATTCTTAAAACGGGTGTGGAAACTGGTTTATGACTTTGCCCAAGGCGAAAAAGCAGTCGCATTAACTGGATTAAGCCTTAACAGCGAGCAAAAAGCACTGCGCCGTGAATTACATAAAACCATTAAAAAAGTCAGCGATGATATTGGCCGTAGAAACACTTTTAACACCGCCATTGCTGCCATAATGGAATTGATGAATCACTTAAGCAAAGCGAAAATCGAAACCACGGAAGACCGCGCCGTCATGCAAGAAGCGATTCAGGCGTTAGTGTTGATGCTGGCACCGATTGTTCCACACATGGCACATCACTTATGGCAAGAAATCGGCAATGATAAGCTAGTTGAAGACACTTTATGGCCACAGCTTGATGAGTCGGCACTGATAGAAGACGAAAAATTAATTATCGTCCAGGTAAACGGCAAGCTAAGAGCGAAAATTACCGTCGCGGCTGATGCTGAAAAAGAACAGGTGGAAACCTTAGGCTTATCAGAAGAAAATGTCGCTAAATTTATTGAAGGCAAAACGGTACGTAAAGTGATTTACGTACCCGGAAAATTGCTTAACATAGTTGCCAACTAACGATTTGCCAGCGCGAAATAAGAGGCTAATAGATGAAGATACTCAGTAAACAGTTACTGAAAAAAGTTAAAGTGGCAAGTATGATACTTGCCACTTTAGCGCTTTGTGCCTGTGGTTTTCGCCTCAGAGGTGATTATCTGTTAGCCCCTGAGCTACAACATATTTATCTCAGTTCGGTTGACCAATATGGTGAACTAACTCAGATGGTCAAACAGCATTTACAACGCAATCAAGTCACCCTGGCGAAACAGTTTTCCGATAAGCTGCCACAAATGCGTATTCTCAAAGATAAATTAGATCGCCGCACTTTATCGGTATTTCCCAATGGTCAGGTTGCAGAATACGAACTGATCTACACAGTGCGCTATCAGCTGAGTATTGCTGAACAAGAACCCCAGCAGTTTAAGTTTGAAATTAACCGCAATTACCAGGACGATCCTAACCTGGCGCTGGCAAAAAGCCGTGAACTGACACTGATGCTCAGTGAGATGCGTAGAGAAGCGGCAGATCGCATCTTAAGAAGCATGGCCAGTATTCACCCTGCACAACCAGGATAACCATTAAAGCGAATGCGGATTTATCACAACCAGTTAACCAACACGCTTAATCAGGGAATAAAACCTGTGTGGTTAATTTTTGGTGACGAACCCTGGCAAAAAGACAACAGTTTACAGGCAATTAAACAGCATGCTCAGCAACAAGGTTTTAATGAACTGCTCCGCCTGACCTTTGATGACAAATTTGACTGGTCATTACTCCAACAGGAATATCAGGCGATGAGTCTGTTCTCTAGTCAGCGCATTATCGAACTGGAACTGACCAGCAATAAAATCGGCGATAAGGGCGCAAAACTGTTAACAGAACTTAGTGAGCAACTCTATCCGGATATCATACTGCTCATTCACGGTGCTAAGCTCGATGCTGGTACGCAAAAACGCAAATGGTTTAGCTCGTTGGCTAATCAAGGCTGCTTTTTACCTATTTATGATCTTGAAGGTAAACAGCTTAATCAGTGGCTGCAACGTCAGGCACGGCAATATCAACTCAATATGCTGCCAGATGTTATCCTGCAACTGGCAGAGTTATTTGAGGGTAACCTGAATGCCTTGGATCAAGAATTACAAAAATTTTCCATTCTGTTTGGTTCCCAACTGATCACCAGTGAAGATGCCGAGCAATTGTTGATCAAGCAGGCAAAATTTAACCCGTTTCAGTTAATCGATGCCCTGCTTAGTGGCCAAGTAAAAAAAGCCATCGCCATGCTAGATCAATTGCAGCAAGACGGCACTGCCATTGGCCAGCTAATTTGGTTTATCCATAAGGAAATCAAACAGCTGGCTACCATGCAGGAAGCTCTTATGCAAGGAGAGGGTTTCACTCAACTGTGCAATGAGTATCGCATCTGGGACAAGCGTAAGCCGCTCTACCAACAGGCATTAAAGCAAATTTCGGTAAAAAATTTAGCACGGGCACAGGCGCGACTGGCAGAAGTTGATTTACTATCAAAAAGTGCCAGTGATTTTAACCCTTTTGTGCTATTGGCCGATATCATTATCAGCTTATATCATGGCGAACAATTGGCTGCATTATCATTAGATTATGAATATGCCTGATCAGACAACCAGCACTGCACTTCACCGAATTGGTATTTTAGGCGGCACTTTTGACCCGATTCATTATGGTCATATTTTCCCGGCTATCGCCACCGCGAAATGGCTACAACTGGAAACTTTGCATTTACTACCTGCCCACATTCCTCCTCATAAGTCTTCGACCACGGCATCAGTTAGTCAGCGCATGCAAATGGTGGAACTGGTTTGTCAGCAACAGCCATTATTACGTCTGGATAAACGTGAGTTATTGCGCGATAAGCCGTCTTATACCATCGATACCCTAAAAGAGCTTAAACGGGAGCAAAGCAACAGCCAGCTATTTTTTGTTATGGGTATGGATTCCTTGTTAAATTTTACTCTCTGGCACCAATGGCAAGAAATTCTCAAGCTCTGTCATTTAGTAGTCAATATTCGCCCCGGCTATCCGTTAACTGAACAGCTTAACTCTCTAACACCAAAATTAAGGGAAAATATCGTCCACTCTCTTAATCATTTAACTGATCTTGAAGCAGGCAAAATTATCATCCACCAGCAACTGGCTCTGGATATTTCTTCAACCGAACTCAGGAAAGATATAGCAAACAATCTTTTTAATAACAACAAGATACCACAAGTTGTCATCGACTATATCCAGCAGCAAAAACTCTATCAAAATTAAGATCACTTATCTTACCCCTAAGGCGGTTAACCTGATAAAAAATTAGTGGTATTATCTGTTATTAATTAACCCGTTAATTTCATAGAAGAGAAACAAAGTTGCAAAATAAAGCACTCACCGCTTTTGTTATTGAAAAAATAGAAGACATGAAAGGACGTGATATCACCACGTTAGACATCGCAGAAAAATCCGATTTTGCCGATTTTATGGTAATAGCTTCAGGTAACTCCAGCCGTCATGTGAAATCCATTGCCCAATCCTTAGTCACCGACTGTCGCGCAGAAGGCGTCGAACCTTTAGGTGTCGAAGGTAATGATGTTGGTGAATGGACATTAGTCGATTTAGGCGATGTTGTCGTTCATGTCATGACAGACGAAATCCGAGATAAATATCAACTCGAACAGCTTTGGGAATAATTTTATACCATGCGTATCACCCTTTACGCGGTTGGCAACAAAATGCCAGCATGGATCACTCAAGGTTTTAACGAGTATTGTCGTCGTTTCCCTCGAGATATGTCATTTCATTTGGTAGAAATTCCTCCGGGTAAGCGGGGAAAAAATGCCGATATTCCACGTATCTTAGAAAAAGAAGGCGAGCAAATGCTAGCGGCGATCCCTAAAGGCCATCGCATCGTCACCCTGGAAGTGGAAGGTAAACCGTGGACGACCCCCCAGTTGGCTACCCAACTGGAAAAATGGCAGCTTGACGGTCGTGATATCGCGTTGCTAGTTGGCGGCCCCGAAGGCTTAGCACCCGCCTGCATTCAGGCATCCGAACAAAAATGGTCACTATCACCATTAACCCTGCCACACCCTATGGTAAGGGTCATTGTCGCCGAAAGTTTATACCGCGCCTGGAGCATCAATAACAATCACCCTTATCATAGGGAATAACATGGCAGTACATAAGCGGGTTGTTATTCGAAATCATACGGCAGAAGCAAACCTGTTTGCTCGCCGCGCCTTTATTTCCCTGTTAGGCGTCATAGTGCTACTGCTGATCCTGTTTACTAATGTTTATGAGCTGGAAGTCAGTTCCTATGAAAAATACCAAACCCGCTCTAACTCTAACCGCATTAAACTCTTGCCAGTCGCGCCAAATCGCGGGCTGATTTATGACAGAAACGGCGTGCTGCTTGCGGAAAACAAGCCAATCTACAGTATTGAACTAATCCCAGAGCAAGTAAAAGATCTGAAAAAAACCGTCACAGAAGTCAGTGAGCTATTAGGAATTTCGACAGAAAAACAAGAAAAACTGTTTAAAGCGCTGCGCAGTAAGCGACGCTTTAAGCCGATAGAATTACAATCTAGGCTCAGTGAACAACAGGTCGCACTATTTTCCGTTAATCAGCATAAGTTCCCCGGTGTCTTTATCGACGCCAGGCTAAAACGCTACTACCCATTTGCCGACCTCACCACCCATTCATTAGGCTACGTCGCCCGCATTAATCGACGCGACGCGATAAAACTGGAAGAGCAAGGCATCGCAGAGAATTACGCAGCCACTCGCAATATCGGTAAACTCGGGCTGGAAAAATATTATCAGGAAATATTACATGGCACTATCGGCCATCAGGAAGTAGAAATTAACAATCAGGGGCGTGTCATCCGCACCCTGGACTTTACCCCACCGGTTCCCGGTAAAGATCTGACCTTGACACTGGACATCGAACTGCAAATGGTCGCCAAACGTGCGTTATCCGGGAAACGTGGAGCGATTGTTGCTATTGATCCGCGAGATGGCGGCGTTTTAGCCATGTATTCCAATCCAAGTTACAACGGCAATTTGTTTGTCCACGGCATCAGCAATACCAACTATGGCAAATTGCTCAATTCCAAAGATCGCCCTTTAGTTAACCGTACCGTACAAGGGTACCCGCCGGCTTCCACTATCAAACCTTTGCTGGCATTAACAGGTCTGGAAGAAGAAATCATCACTCCGGAAACAGAAATCTATGACCCAGGCTTTTACCAGCTAAAAGGGATCGAAAATAAGCGGCGTGACTGGAAAAAATGGGGTCATGGCAAAGTCAATCTCACCAAGTCATTAGAACAGTCCTGTAACGTCTATTACTACAACCTTTCCTATAAACTCGGCATCACCCGCATCGCCCGAATGATGGAAAAATTTGGCTTTGGTGAATATACCGGCATCGATATTTTAGAAGAAAACCGCGCCATCATGCCAAGCGTCGAATGGAAACGCGCGCGATATAACAAGCCTTGGTATACTGGTGAAACCTTGTCTGTCGGCATAGGTCAAAGTTACTGGTCAGTCACTCCCTTGCAACTGGCGCAGGCAATGTCGATTTTAGTGAATAAAGGGCATATCAAGGTACCGCATTTATTAAAAGCGACTTCTGAAGTAGAAGAAATTAACAATGATGAAAACTCTCAAGCAGATAATAATATCTCAGCATCCAACAGAACTGACAAAAAGCGTAATCTTGTGACTACCGAAATGCCAATTGATGAGAAGCCGCCGATTGTTCTAAAAAAAGAAAAAAACTGGGAATATGTGCTAGATGGCATGCATAACACGGTGCAGAAAAAAGGAGCTACCGGCTATCGCGCATTTAAAGGCAGCAAATACGATGCTGCGGGTAAAACCGGCTCTGCACAAACCGCCAATATTGCTCAGGGAGAAGAGTATGTCGCTGAACAGGTACAAGAAAACCAGCGCGACAATGCGATGTTTGTCGCTTTTGCCCCCTATGAAAATCCGGAAATAGTCGTCGCGGTAGCCATTGAGAACGTTGCTAAAGGTGGCGGAGCCACCAACGCTGCTCCTGTGGCCCGGCAAATACTGGATCAGTATTTTGGCGATCGCGTCATCGTCAGCAAAACCAAACACCCGCACCATGATGTGGTTTACGGTGAGCAATATTTAACTGATGAAAAAAATAACGTGAGAAAACATTAATGCGCTCTAGCGGACAAGATCAGCAAAAAACACACTCTCTCTGGCAACGCTTGCATATAGATCCGCCATTATTAGCTGGAATTTTAGTGTTAATGACATTGGGACTGTTTGTCGTTTACAGCGCCAGTGGACAAAATATCGCGATGGCGTTCAAACAAGCAAGAAATATGGGCATAGCACTATTTATTATGTTTGTGATTGCTCAATTTCCGCCGTTGATTTACCGTAAATGGGCAGTGCCTGTGTTTATCCTCGGTATTATCCTGCTGATTAGTGTCTTATTCTTTGGTCAAGTTGTTAATGGTAGCAGGCGCTGGATAAACTTGGGTGTCGCCATGTTTCAACCCTCAGAAGTAATGAAACTGATAGTGCCTATTATGGTCACCTGGTACGTCAGTCAATTTGATTTGCCGACGAAAGTCATCCATATCATAACGGCATTTATCATTTTATTGATCCCGACATTACTGATTGCCAAACAACCAGATTTAGGTACTTCCCTACTGATCGCCAGCTCAGGAGTTTTTGTAATTTTCCTTGCCGGTGCCAGCTGGAAACTGATCGGCTCCTGCACAGTTTTAGCCTCGGGATTCGCGCCAATTTTATGGTTATTCTTAATGAAGGATTATCAAAAACAGCGGGTATTGACCTTTTTAAATCCAGAGCAGGATCCACTCGGCTCAGGCTACCATATTATTCAATCAAAAATTGCCATAGGCTCAGGCGGTTTTCAGGGCAAAGGCTGGCTCCAGGGCACTCAATCGCAGTTAGAGTTTTTACCAGAACGTCATACTGATTTTATTTTTGCCGTGTTCAGCGAGGAATTTGGTTTAATAGGCGTCACCTTATTACTACTGGTATACCTGGCAATTGTAATGCGTGGCCTGTGGATTGCCGTTAACGCCCAGGAAGCCTTTACCAAATTACTGGCTGGTAGTTTGACCTTAACCTTTTTTGTCTATGTCTTTGTTAATATCGGTATGGTTTCTGGTTTATTACCTGTTGTCGGTGTGCCACTCCCTCTGGTCAGTTATGGTGGCACTTCGATGGTGACTTTAATGGCAGGTTTTGGCATTATTATGGCGATCAGTACCCATCGCAGGTTTATCGCATAACGGACTAATAACAAAGATGCTCAAACTCTGGTTTCACTTCAAACTTATACTGACAATAACGCTGTTATTATCGGCTTGTAGCGCGCAATACGGACGTTATCAACAACGTCATGACAGCCATCCGACCAGAACACCAACAACAATTGAACTGCAGGATGCTATTCCCAGAGCAGAAGCGTTAAGCAAAGGCGGCAATCGTAATTATCAAGTAAGAGGAAAACACTATCAGGTACTAAGTTCGGCAAAAAACTTCACCGAGCAAGGGGTTGCCTCCTGGTACGGCAAAAAATTTCACGGTCATCTGACTTCCAACGGCGAAATTTATAATATGTACGGCATGAGCGCCGCTCATAAAAACCTGCCATTACCCACCTATGTCAAGGTCACTAATAACGACAATAACAAATTCGTGATTGTGCGGGTTAATGACCGTGGGCCGTTTCATGATAACCGTATTATCGACTTATCCTATAGCGCCGCCTATAAGCTGGATATGCTAAAAACCGGTACCGCAAACGTTACCTTGGAAGCGATCACAAACTTTACAAATAAAACGCCAAATATCGTAGGAAAACCTGAAAAACAGGCAATATACGTTCAAGTATTTGCCACCAAAAATAATGAATTAGCAAGCAAAACCGCAAATGCTATCGCCTCGTTATTTCAACTGCCGGTAAAAAGCATCACCCAAAATAATTTATTTAAAGTACAAGTCGGACCGATTAATAATACCGACACCCTAAATAATGTGCTGTTACAGCTACAAAACAACGGCTATCCCAACGCCTTTAAAGTGGCACTTTAGTGAAACGCTGTACAAATAAATAAAAACACGAAAAGATACAAATGAGCAAAAATCTGCCGTAGAAATCATAGCTAGAACTGGTATACTGCTGGAAACTTTTTCGTTTATTCGCGATAAAAACTTAATTCATTTAAATACAATTTTCACAGGATAATTATGCCTTCTCATTTGGCCAAAACATTCACGAAAAAACCTAGAAACCTCATAAATTTATTTGCCTCTGTTGCGTTGTCATTTACCTGTTTTTCCCAGGCAGCAACCATTATTCCATCTGCGCCACAGATCAACGCGAAAGGCCATATTCTTATCGATTACACCACTGGTAAAGTCATTGCAGAAGGCAATGCCGACACATTATTAGCACCAGCCAGCTTAACCAAGATGATGACCAGCTACATCATAGGAAAGGAACTGCAATCCGGTAATATCAGTAAACAAGATCAGGTAAAGATTAGTAAAAATGCCTGGGCTACCGGTAATCCGGTATTAAACGGCTCCTCATTGATGTTTTTAGAAGTTGGTAAGGAAGTACCGGTAGATTTACTTAATCAAGGCATTATCGTTGCGTCCGGTAACGACGCCTGTATCGCGATGGCAGAACATATAGCCGGCAGTGAAGATGCCTTTGCTGATTTAATGAATGCCCATGCCGAGCAACTGGGCATGAGCAGCAGCTATTTTGAAAACAGTCACGGTCTCGACAGCCAGGAGCACAAAACCACGCCACGTGATATGGCCACCTTAGCAATTGCCTTGATCAGAGACGTCCCGGAAGAATACAAAGTCTACAGTCAAAAATCTTTTACTTTCAACAATATCAAGCAATATAACCGCAACGGCCTTTTGTGGGACAAAAGCATGAATGTTGACGGTTTAAAAACCGGTCATACCTCGCAAGCGGGTTACAGCCTGGTTACATCCGCGACCAAGGGCGATATGCGTCTAGTCAGTGTGGTGATGGGCACGGAAAGTGACCGCGCCCGTAAGGTAGAAAGCAAAAAACTACTGAACTACGGCTTCCGCTTTTTTGAAACTTATACCCCGTACAAAGCCGGTGAAAAATTCGTCTCTAACCGTGTCTGGATGGGAGACAAAAAAGAAGTTGAGCTCGGCATTTTACAAGACACGCCGATCACTATTCCACGCGGTCAACGCAAGAACCTCAAAGCCAACTTTGAGCTAAACAAGCAATTAATCGCCCCATTAAGTAAAGGCGATGTTGTCGGTAAAGTCTTCTTACAACTCGACGGCGAAGATATTGGTGAATACCCGTTGGTGACTTTACAGGAAGTCAACGAAGGCGGTATTTTCGATCGCCTAATCGACTATGTAAAATTACAGTTTGCTAACTAAAGATAGAAATTCTATTTAAAAAAACTAGCCCGGTTTAACCGGGCTTTTTTGTGGTATGAATTAATGTATTAACATCTAATGCCAAACTGTCTAAATGGTACAACAATTTGGACTAAACTTGATTTAAGTTAAAACGTCACCATTTAGCTTACTGGCATTTAATGGTAAAATAGCCGCAGAACTATTTTTGCCAAAGCGTTTATTGGTAACTACGAGAGCTTAAATGAAAACCAAATTTGACGAATTACTTGATTTTCCTACTGTTTTGAATTTCAAAGTCATGGGGGTTGCCTGTGATCAACTACCAGATTTGATCATAGCTGAACTACAAAAGCATAGCCCGGGGGATTATTCACCGACGATCAAACCGAGCTCAAAAGGTAATTATCACTCGATATCTATTGCGGTCACTGTCACCAGCAAAGAACATATTGAGTTGATCTATCAGTCGCTATCGGCAATTGACGAAGTCAGATACGTTTTATAACACTCAAAAAATACCTTTATCAATTTAACCCTAACGCTTTACTTAAACACCTAAGGCAACACCTTGAATAATTCATTAATTGTCAGGCAGCTCAACCAGCTAGATTACACTAAGGTTTGGCAGGCGATGCAGCATTTTACCGATAATCGCGATAGCGAGACATTAGATGAATTATGGTTGGTTGAACACCCAGCAGTATTTACTCAGGGTCAAGCGGGTAAAGAAGAGCATGTATTAATGCCGGGCGATATTCCCGTAGTGAAAGTCGATCGCGGCGGTCAGGTCACTTATCACGGTCCAGGCCAGCAAGTGATGTATTTTATGATCAACCTACGCCGCCGAAAAATGGGAGTCAGAGAGCTGGTCACCCTCATTGAGAATGGCATAGTTGCTACTTTGGCAGATTATCAAATCGCCGCCTATGCCAAGCCAGACGCGCCGGGTGTTTACGTTGACAATAAGAAAATTGCCTCACTGGGATTAAGAGTACGCAAAGGCTGCTCATTTCACGGCCTGGCATTAAATATCGATATGGATTTATCACCGTTTCTTCGCATTAACCCTTGTGGTTATGCCGGTTTGGAAATGGTTCAGACATCGGCGATCAGCGAGCTCAACAGCCTAGCACAAGCCGGTTGCAGCTTAGTTAAACATATGTCGTCATTACTTAACGCCGACGATATTCGTTACCAAACAGGATTGGAGTCATTACATGACCATTAAATCATCTCGCATTGCTCCTGGTACTAAACTACGCGATGCAGACAAATTAGCGCATATTCCGATTAAAGTCGTTCCTTCAGAGCGTGAAACCATGCTCAGAAAACCGGAATGGCTGAGGATCAAACTGCCACGTAGCTCAGAGCGTATCGATAATATCAAATCCGCTCTACGTAAACACAAGCTGCATTCGGTTTGTGAAGAAGCATCCTGTCCTAATTTATCCGAGTGTTTCAATCACGGCACCGCTACCTTTATGATCTTGGGTGATATCTGTACCAGACGTTGTCCTTTCTGTGATGTCGGTCATGGCCGTCCACTGGCTCCGAATGCAGAAGAGCCGAGAAAACTGGCGTTAACCCTGAAAGATATGGCACTAAAATATGTGGTTATCACTTCCGTTGACCGTGATGACTTACGTGATGGCGGCGCCCAACAGTTCGCTGAATGCATTAAAGAAATTGCAGAATTGGCACCACACACTAAAGTGGAAATCTTAGTGCCAGACTTTCGTGGCCGTATGGACAGAGCACTGGAAATTCTTAACCAGCATCCACCGCATGTTTTTAACCACAATATGGAAACCGCTCCGCGCCTTTATACCAAAGCAAGACCAGGTGCTAACTATCAATGGTCACTGGATCTATTGAAAAAATTTGGTGAAGCTAACCCAAATGTACCGACAAAATCCGGCTTAATGGTAGGCCTCGGTGAAACCAATGAAGAAATCTTGGAAGTAATGCGCGATCTACGCGCCCACGGTGTCACCATGTTAACCATTGGCCAGTACCTGCAACCGAGTAAAGATCACCTGCCGGTTGAGCGTTATGTTCACCCGGATGAATTTCAAATGTTCCATGACGAAGCAATGAAAATGGGCTTTGACCACGCCGCCTGTGGCCCGTTAGTGCGCTCATCCTACCATGCCGATAAGCAAGCTGCCGGTGAAGAAGTCAAATAAGTTAAAACGTTAGAAAATCAATTAAGGCCAATTGCGTTTATTTGTAATTGGCCTTTTTGTATTTAACGAGCAAGCTTTAAATTAGCAGTTGATGGTTTAATAAAACACGCCAATACGCCCGCGATTAGACAAGCAATAGCGGCATATTCAAATGCCAGCTGGGCACCAGCACCATCTTGCCAGATCATCCCGGAAAGATAAGCACCTAATGCGCCGCCGATACCATAAACCCCGGCAACATAAATCGCCTGTCCCCGGTTTTGCTGATCCGACTGAAAATGCTGCTGCAGAAATTGAATCGATGCGCTGTGATACAAGCCAAAACTTGCTGCATGCATAAGTTGTGCTATCAGTAATAACAACAGGCTATCAGCAAAGTAGCCAGTAACATACCAACGCATTGCGGTGATCAATAAACTAAACACTATCAATACTCTGGCACCAAATAAGCTATATAAACTGCCAGCAATAAAAAATATCGCGATTTCGGCCACTACCCCTAAGCTGATTAATAAACCAACCGCATAATCAGGATAAGCCAAGTCTCTTAAATACAAGGCGAAGAAGCTATAATAAGGGCCAAAACTCATTTGCAATAATAAGCCAGCAATAAAAAACAAAGCAAAATTCAGCATCAATATTTTCGATATTATTGAGCTTTTTTCTTCAACCCGTACTTTCCTTGCTCTTGGTTGCTTAAGGATATAGCTGGAGAGTGCCAACATCATTAACATTAGCCAACCTAAATAACTAAAGGCTTCACTACTAAAACGGCCGATAATTTCACCGGCTGCGACTGCAAGCACAATAAAGCCGACACTGCCCCATAAGCGAATGCGGGCATATATTTTCGCATTGCGCCGGATCGACAGCATGGTCATCACTTCGAGCTGAGGCAAAATTGCCGTCCAGAACAGGCTAAAAATAGCGAGCACAAAAGTGATCGGCCAATAACCATCGACTAAAAACAACAAGGTAAAAAATAAAAAAGCTAACGTCGCGCCTAACTGAATAATCGACAGTTGCTTGCCTGATTTATCCGCAACCATGGCCCACAAGGTTGGCCCGATAATTTTAGTGGCAGTAAACATCGCCAGAATTTCACCAATTTGCAAGGAATTAAAGCCCCGGCCATCGAGAAATACCGGCAAGAACGGGCTGATCAGGCCAAGCAGACTGAAATAGCAAAAATAGCTAAAAGATAATTTATTAAATAGCGGGGAACTCATTAGGGCATGTTGCTCTTAATAATCACAGGTTTATTCAACTGCGAAGTTTAACACGCCCAGAGACAAGAAAGCAGTTTAACGACAAATATCCGGCGTAATACAGTCAACGTCAGCATTTTGCCCACGGTGGCGCAGGTAATGATCTACTAAGGTTAGCGCCAGCATGGCTTCGGCAATTGGCACAGCGCGAATACCGACACAAGGATCATGACGGCCCTTTGTGATCAAATCCGTCGGCTTGCCATTAATATCAACAGTTTGCCCGCTAACACCAATACTGGAAGTTGGCTTTAACGCTAAATGGGCAACAATCGACTGGCCAGAAGAAATACCGCCGAGCACACCACCGGCATGATTGGATTTAAAACCATCAGGGGTTAACTCGTCTCTGTGCTGCGAGCCTTTTTGATTGACAACAGCAAAGCCATCACCAATCTCGACACCTTTTACCGCATTAATACTCATTAAGCCGTGAGCAATTTCAGCGTCCAAACGGTCAAAAATCGGCTCACCCAGGCCAACCGGCACATTATCCGCCACTACAGTGACTTTGGCGCCGATAGAGTCTTTTTGTTTAATAATGGCGCGCAGCAATTCATCTAATGAGTCGAGTTTCGTTTCATCAGGGAAGAAAAACGCGTTATTTTCAACAGCATCCCAGTTAATTTGCTCAGCCTGAACATCGCCAATTTGAGTAACACAGGCGCGGATATCAATACCACACTTTTCTTTTAAATATTTTTTGGCAATCGCACCGGCTGCGACTCGCATTGCAGTTTCTCGCGCCGAAGAACGGCCACCACCGCGATAGTCGCGAATGCCGTATTTTTGCCAGTAAGTATAGTCGGCATGTCCTGGGCGAAAGCTTTGCGCAATATTACCGTAGTCTTTGGATCTTTGGTCGGTATTTTCAATCATCAGTCCGATTGGCGTACCTGTGGTTTTACCTTCAAAAACTCCAGAGAGAATTTTCACTTCATCCGCTTCACGGCGCGCTGTGGTATAACGCGAGGTGCCGGGACGCCTTCTATCGAGATCGAATTGTAAATCAGCTTCCGATAATTCAAGTCCCGGAGGGCAGCCATCGATAATCGCCCCTAAGCCTAAACCATGACTCTCACCAAAAGTAGTGACCGTAAATAATTTACCAAATGTATTACCCGACATTGTTAGTTTTTCACTCGCTGATTAAAGATTGATTGATACTGGGCTAATTGTTGCTTTGTTAACATAAATACCCCGTGGCCACCGCGCTCAAAAGTAAGCCAGTGAAAATCTACTTCCGGATACGTCGCTTCCAGATGCACCATGGAATTACCGACTTCACAAATGAGCATGCCACCGTCATTTAAATGATCATGACTTTGCGCCAAAATCTGACGGGTGATATCCAAGCCATCATTACCACTACCGAGCCCCATTTCAGGCTCATGCTGATATTCTACTGGCAAGCTGTCGACATCCTCTTGGTCAACATAAGGCGGATTAGTGACAATTAAATCATATTTTTGCCCTGCAACCCCAGAAAATACATCAGATTGAATTGGAATAACTTGTTCACTAACGCCATGTTGTTCAATATTAATTTGCGCAACATTGAGTGCATCGACCGATAAGTCCACCGCATCCACTTCAGCTTCAGGAAAATAATGGGCGCAGGCAATAGCAATACAGCCACTACCGGTACAGAGATCTAAAATACGATGCAGCTCGTTACCTTCAGGCACTAATGGTGCAAAACGTTTTTCAATCCATTCGCCAATCGGTGAACGCGGCACTAAGGTACGCTGATCGACATAGAAAGGGAGCCCGGCAAAATACGCCTGATTAGTCAGATAGGCAGCTGGCAACTGCTCATCGATACGACGGGCAATGATCTCCAGCAGTTGCTGTTTTTCATCTTCTATGACTCGACAAGTCATAATTTGCTCGGTTAACTGAGTTGGCAGTGATAAGGTAAATAACACTAAGGTGATGGCTTCGTCCCAGGCATTATCACTGCCGTGGCCATAAAATAAATCCGCGCGGTTAAATTCACTGGCAGCAAAACGAATAAAATCGCCAACTGTATGTAATTGCTGCTTAATATCCAGATTTTTACCCGTTGCCACTCAAGATTCTCCACATTATTTGCAAGACATGACTTGTTATTCTCGTCCGATGTTTTTAGACTTCAGCGATGAAATCTAAGCACCGTCTGTCCGAACAGGAAAAACAACTATTTAAAGACACTATAGGTAAGGTCAAACCTATGGTGCTCGACACCATACACCCAGTAAAACAAAGCATCAAGCCCAAATCGAACGCGCAGCCGCAAAAAGATAAAAAACAGCAGGCGAGCTTTCATTTTTCCGATCAATATGAGCCGGATCTTAATAAAAAAGGGCCAATGAAATATGTCAGGACTGGCAGTGACAGTTTTGAAGCAAAAAACCTGCGCCGTGGCATCTACACTCCAGATTTGATTTTAGACTTGCATGGTTTGGATCAGCAACAGGCAAAAGATGAAATTGCCGCATTATTATTTGCCTGTCAGAAAGAACATGCAAGGTGCCTGTGTATTATCCACGGCCTGGGTAATCGCATTCTAAAAAATAAAGTGCCGCACTGGCTGGTTCAACACCCGGATGTTATCGCGTTTCATCAGGCGCCGCTTGAATGGGGCGGTGATGGTGCTTTACTGGTGCTAATGGAATTGCATGATAAGTTTTAGCTTAAGCAGCTAGGCAATATCACTTGGTGCAATCAGCTTAACCAGCTCGCCTGACATCTTATCTCTATCATAATCAATATGGGCAATCGCCGCAGTTTGAAATATCGGCGTTGCCTGTCCGGCAGTAAATTCTCCCACCAGGTAGCTCACTAATGGCATATGAGAAACCACTAGCACATTACCATCTCCTTGAATGCCATCAATAAAATCATGAAAATCTCGGGCACTGTCTGACGGGGTAATAAAGCTTAAGGTTTCGCTGACAACACTGTGCTCAAAACTTTGTGCAAGGATAGCTGCCGTTTGTTGTGCCCGACGATAAGGACTGACAAAAATTTGCTCTATTCTGATATTTTGTTGTCGTAGCCAGTTGGCCATATCTTGAGTTTCTTGTTCACCGAACTGAGTTAACGCTCGCTCGGCATCAGGCTGGCCACTAGGAACGGCATTTCCGTGGCGCATTACATAAAGTTGCATAAGTTATCGCAATGCCAAAAAATTAAGAGAATTTGCTATTTGCCGCTATAGTAAAGGAAACTAGTAAATTGTTATAACATCTGTTAAGAATAAAATAGACTCACCTTATTCCATAGGGTAATTTAAAATTAGCAAACACGCATTTTCTCACGCGATAAACATGGAGCAGGCGTTGAAACAAAGCCCTACCGATCTTAAGCAATATCAGTCATTAACCTTAGACAATGGCTTGCGGGTTTTGCTGGTTCATAATTCAGAGTCCAATAAGTCAGCGGCAGCGCTTGCCGTCAATGTTGGCCATTTTAGTGATCCGGTCGATCGTCAAGGACTCGCGCATTTTCTTGAGCACATGTTATTTCTCGGCACCAAAAAATATCCTGACGGCAGTGAATACCAGCAGTTTATCAGCCAATACGGCGGCACTAACAATGCTTGGACGGCAACCGAGCATACCTGTTTCTTTTTTGATATCCATCACTTACATTTTGCAGAAGCTCTTGATCGCTTTAGTCAGTTTTTCAGCGCGCCGCTGTTATCGGAAGAATTTGTTAATAAAGAACGGAAAAATATTGACGCAGAATTTAAATTAAAGCTCAAAGACGATATCCGCCGCTTATACGATGTTCATAAGGAAACCATCAACCCGGCGCATCCTTTTGCCAAATTTTCCGTCGGTAATACTGAAACCTTGGCAGATAAGGCGGATTCTTGCCTGCGCAGTGAAGTGGCCAATTTTTTCACTCAATACTATGTCGCAAAAGCCATGACCTTAGTGCTTGAAGGGCCGCAATCACTGAGCGAGTTAGCGCAATTTGCCCACGAGTATTTTTCTCCGCTGTCGACAAAAGCAATACAGTATCCACTGCCTGATATTCCCTTGTATCTGCAAGAACATCAACAAATAGCGCTACAAGTTAAACCGGTGAAAAATGATCATCAGCTGATCGTCAGCTTTGCCCTGCCAAGTATCGATCAATATTACCGGGAAAAACCAGAATCTCTGCTATCCTATTTAATCGGCCACGAAGGTCCTAACAGCATTTTATCCTTATTAAAAAGCAAACACTGGGCGCTCGGTTTAACCGCAGGAGCCGGTATTAACGGCTATAACTTTAAAGATTTTAATATCAGCATTCGGTTAACAGAATCTGGTGAACAACATATCGACGACATCATAGATATAATTTTCGCTTACCTCGCGCTATTAAAGCAGCAACCACTGCCTGGTCACTATTATCAGGAGAAAAAAGCGCTGGCTCAGCTGTCATTCCAGTATCATGAAAAAATGAAACCACTGGATTCTGTCTGCCAGTTAGTGATCAATATGCAGCACTACCCACCTGAAGATTATATTTTTGGTGATTATGCAATGGATGGCTGTCAACATAGCATAATTGAGAAATTACTCGCCAAATTTACCCCGGACAACATGCGCTATGTAGTGATCAGCCAAGATGTGGAAACCGATAAAGTCAGCCGCTGGTATCAGGTACCTTATCAAGTGACAGCAATTGCCTCTGAAAAAATCAAACGCTGGCAAACGATCAATAAAGTACCGTCACTGGCGTTGCCACCAGTTAATGAGTTTATTGTTGCCAAGCCCGAAGTATATTCCGCCAATATCGACAGCAGCGACCAAGAGTTATTACCCCAGAGCATTACTCAGAACAGTGGTTTTACCTTGTGGTTTAAACAGGATATCAGCTTTAAAATTCCCAAAGGTTATATCTATATTGGCATAGATAGCCCAGAAACTTTAAAATCTAGTCGACATATTGCCATGACCCGATTATTTGTCGACCTTTATACAGATGCGGTAATCGAACAGCATTATGACGCTGAACTGGCAGGCATTCACTATCACCTTTATGCCCATCAAGGGGGGTTGACTTTACAACTTTCCGGGGTCAGCACTAAACAAGAAATGTTATTAAGCCAGCTACTGACTGAGTTACAGAGTTTTGTCTTTGCTGAAGATAAATTTATCTTATTAAAGTACCAGTTGATCAATCATTGGCAAAATGCCGATAACAGCAAATCGATTTCACAATTGTTTTCCTCTCTAAGCGCGATTATGCAACCTAAAGCGCCAAACTCAGACGTGCTAGCGAATGCCCTGGAAACCGTTAGCTATATGGAATTCAAACACTTTTGCCAACAAATATTCCAAGCAATTTCGCTGGATGTGTTGATCCATGGCAACTGGCGCCATCAGGATGCCCGTCAACTAGAAGCGATAATCGAACAGGCATTTACCGGGCAATATCACCAAGATAATAAAGTACATACTGAAGCGATCAACATTAAAAATAAAGGCAATATCAAGATACCATTGCATTTGCCAGAACACGATTATGCCGCAGTCTTGTACTACCCGATGCAAGATCGCGAGCCAAGCACAGTTGCCAAAACCATGATCACTAGCCAAATTCTCTCACCACTATTTTTTCAGGTGATGCGCACCGAACAACAATATGGCTATCTGGTGGGTGTTGGCTTTGTGCCGATTAACCGTTATCCCGGACTGGCGTTTTACATTCAATCACCGAAATATCAGGCCAGTGAATTAACAAGCGCAATGGATGAATTTATCAACGGCTGTCATAGCGCACTGGCGCAAATGTCAGCACAGGACTGGCAACACTTACAACACGGCCTGACCAGCCAGTTGCAGGAAAACGACACTAGCCTGAGAGTTCGCAGCCAACGCTTTTGGGCAGCGATCTGTAATCAGGAAACCGACTTTAAACAAAAACAGCGATTAATCGAGTCAATTCTCAGCCTAACTAAAGAAGATATTAGCGACTTTATTCAACAATCATTAACTAACCTGGATAAAGAACAGGACAGGTTTGAACTTATGTCAGTTAAGCAGGCTGTTGCAGCAAAAGCTAATACTAAGACATTGATTAATGATGATGATCTGGCAAATTTTTTAAAAACCTGCTCAATAAAAAGATAATCCTGCCGATACTTTAGAAAACGAGCCATCAAGCAAATCCTCGGATAAGTTGACTTCAAGGGCCGCATCATTTGTAATGGTGGTTGAAATAAAAATAATAACCCTTTTCACGCAGGTCGTATTTGTGCAGCCTTTTTTACTCAGAGCTTTGTTGCCATTCATTAAATTGGCCAATATTCCCCTATTAGTAATAGGCCTGATAGCCTTTAACGCATCCCTTAATGCTACCCCGGTTAATATTACAAAAGACATAAAAGTCAGCCACTTAAATAACAGCAATGGCCTATCACAAAGCTTTGTCTATGACATAATTGAAGATGCAGATGGCCTGATCTGGATTGCCACTCAGGATGGCCTCAATGTTTATGACGGTCAGCATTTTAAACATTATCGCAATAATATTAACGAAGCACATACCCTGGCAGACAATATTGTCAGAACTCTGTTTATCGATAATGAGAAAAATATCTGGGTCGGCACGCAAAACGGCCTCAGTCAGTACAATAAAAAACTCGACAATTTTACTAACTATTATTTTAACCCGGATAATAACAATAGCCTTGCCGATAATGTTATTTGGGATGTCTATCAAGATAAAGCTCACCAGCTCTGGGTCAGTACCGAAAAAGGCCTGCATAAATTTAATCGCGACGAACAAAACTTTACCCGGGTCAGCATTCGAAAACTCAGCGAAGATACCACGCTCAAGCTCAAAGAAATTAATACCATCTTTCAGGATGAAAACGATAAATACTGGTTAGCAACGTTTGAGCACGGGTTTATTGTCGTCAATTCAGATCTGCTGTTAGATCTCAATGTTCAGCAAAAAATTCAGCAACAAATCGGCGCCGCAACCACTAAGATCAACCAGATAAAATACCGAAATAAACAATACTGGCTGGCCACTAACAATGGTGTTTACGTGTTAGATGAAGATTATCAGCTGGTTAATCAATATTTTACTGGGGCAGAACAAAAAGTAGAAAGCCGTAGTTTGGCTCTATCCAACGATGCCCACGTTTGGGTGGCAACAGAGCAAGGTTTAAAATCGATTAACCCATTAGAAAACAAAAGTCAGTCTCATCACTACGCTAATATAGCTTCGAATGACAATGAACAATTGATCTTTTCATTATTTCAAGACTCTATCGATAAACTTTGGGTTGGCACCAGCAATGGCTTATTTAGCTATGAACCAACCTCGAATTTGCTACATCACAGTCAAGAGCTAAGCAAAACGCCATTGCTCTATGTTAACTCCCTGGAACATATTGATAATACCCTGTGGTTAGCCAGCGATTCACAACTCATTAGTATTGATAAAAATAAACAGACCGAATCGATTCGGCTCTCGTTAGCGCAAAATATCTTTCATATCAAACGATACCAGGACGCTTTATTATTATTCTCCGATGACAATCGCTTGCACTTATATACTCCTGCAACTGATAGCTTGTATGAATATCAAAACTGGCAAAACACTTCGTTTTTACATACTTCAAAACGTGTCTACCTGGCAAAAGATACCATTTGGTTTATTAACAGTAACAAGCAACTTAGTAGCTACAGTTTAGTAAAAGAAACACTCAACACTGTCTCTAGTAAACTGCATTTTTCAAGTTTATATTTATCAGATAATCAGATATTTTTAGCAACCACAGAAAATACGATTGTTTCCTATGATATTGCCAGTACAAACTTTCTAAAGCTCTATACCAATAACAACACTAATTTTCAGATCAGCAATGCAACCACGATTAAACTGTCCGATAAATTTCTCGCACTAGGATCTGATTCGCAAGGATTGCTATTAATAGATAGACATGGAAAGAGCGCACAATTATTCAATGAAAACAATTTACTCGCCAATAACTTTATTGGCGATATAGTGTTTGATAGCCATGACAATTTTTGGCTCAGCACCAACAAAGGCATTAGCGTTATCGATAAAAACGCAGCAACTATTCGCAACTTCTCCAATGATTTTTTTATCGATGATAACGAATACCTGTTTCAAAGCTCAGCAGTAGATAGTCAAGGTAATATCTATTTTGGCAGTAACAACGGCTTTCATTATTTTTCACCCGAGCGCCTGTTAGCCGCTAAACAGCAGCTGAAAAAGCCATTATTGACGGCGTTATTAGTTGCCAATAAACCAGTTAAAATTTCACCGAAAAAGCATGCGAATCAGCTAACTTTAAGCGAGCACATCAACAGCATCGACCAGATCACACTAAGCTATTTTCACTCGCCTTTTAGCCTGGAATTTGTCTCCCCAAATGCCAAGTTACCTAGCCAGGTAGGTTATCGCTATAAACTTAACGGGCTAGATGAAAACTGGATCGAAACCGATCAAAATAACCTGAGGGCTACCTATACCAACTTAAGCTCAGGTAACTATCTGTTTGAAGTGCAGGCATATGATTTGTTCGAGCCAAAAATCAAGCAATCTAAATCAATCAATATAAAAATATTACCTCCCTGGTGGTTATCAAACAGCGCAATTTTAATTTACACCTTAACCGGTTTGCTGGTGTTAGCCTATCTTTTACAACAGTTCCGCCACAAGCGCTTGTATCACTTGCAGATAAAAGCCAGTGAAGAGCGCCTTAAACTTTCACTTTGGGGCAGTGGCGATGAAATGTGGGACTGGAATATTAAGCATAATAAAATTTACCGCTCAAATATTTGGGGCATCCTGGAATTTCCACAAGACGGTCAACGTAGCGTCGGCAATAACGGCAATAATGAAACTAACGTTAATAAAGCAGACATCAAAAGAATTAGCCAGGCGCTACAAGATCATTTCGATGAAAGAACCGAGCACTTTGAGATTACCTATAGGGTTAAAGATAAAAATAACCAATGGATCTGGATTTTGGATCGCGGCAAGGTGGTTGAACGTGATGATCAAAACAAACCGGTGCGGATGACAGGCACACTCAAAGATATCAGCCAGATTAAAAAGGCAGATGAACGACTTAAACTGTTCGCTAAATGTATTGAAAATATTTCAGATGCCGTGGTGATCTATGATCGCGCTTTTACTATCGTTAGCGTTAATCCGTCATTTGAGCGTATTACCGGCAAAAGCAAACGACAAATGCAAGGCACGGCACTCGGTTTTACTCGCTATCCCGAATCATTTACTCAGGATGTCAAAAAGCACTTGCTGACCAAAGGCAGTTGGCACGGCGAGATCGAAAGTATTAGAGAAAATGGCGATATTTACCTGACAGATCTGAATATCGATATTATCCGTGACGAGAGCCACCAAATTTCCCATTTCGTTGGCGTGTTTTCCGATATTACCAAGCGTAAGGAAACCGAAGCTGAATTAAGAAAACTGGCCAATACCGATACCTTAACCGGTCTGCCAAACCGTTCTTATTTTCAGGCTCACCAGACCCGACTGGTGAATAAAAACATCCCTCATGCCTTATTGGTCTTCGATCTGGATAATTTTAAAAAAGTTAATGATTCCATGGGGCATGAAGTCGGCGATATCTTATTATGTAAAGTCGCAGAGCGCCTGCGAGCTGTTGGCAGAAAAAACGATACCATTTATCGTCTTGGCGGCGATGAATTTAGCCTGCTGGTCGAAAATACCAATGATATCCATACCATTACCACAATCGCAAAAACCATATTAAAAACTATTGCCCAACCGCTAAAACTCAAGAGCCAGGAAATCGTGCTCTACTCCAGTATCGGTATAGTGCTATATCCGGAAGATGGCATCTCACCGCACGACTTGCTAAAGAATGCCGATACCGCGATGTACCATGCTAAGCATGCCGGCGGTAATCAATATCAGTTCTTTAACAGCTCAATGAATAAGCAGGCAGTTAAGCGATTACAAATTGAAAGCCTGATCCGCCATGGATTAAAAGAAGATTATTTTTCTGTGTTCTATCAACCGAAAATTGAAATAGCGACCGGAAAAATTGCCGGCATGGAAGCCTTAGTACGTTTTGAAACCCCTTCAAAAGGCATTATCAGCCCGGTAGTGTTTATTCCAGTTTCGGAAGAAACTGGACAAATCATAGATATCGGTGAAATCGTCCTGCGCAAAGCCTGTTATGCCACTAAAGAGTGGGTCGATGCCGGACTATTTGATGGTCGCATCGCCGTTAACTTATCGGCAGTACAGTTTACCCAGCCTAACCTGGTTGGCATGATTAAAGACGTGCTAAACGAAACCAAGCTGCCAGCAAAACACCTGGAGTTGGAAATCACCGAAGGTACCGTGATGGACTCGCCACAGAAGGCGATTGATACCATGTTGCAAATTCGCGCATTGGGCATCCACTTATCACTAGATGATTTTGGTACGGGCTATTCGTCATTAGCCTACCTTAAAAAATTCCCACTTAATACGTTGAAAATTGATAAGGCGTTTGTTGACGATATAGAAAACTCAGAGCAAGGCAGAAATATGGTGGCGACCATAGTCACTATCGCCCATAACCTCGGCCTGCAAGTGGTTGCCGAAGGAGTTGAAAATAATAAGCAACTGAATTTTCTTTCCGGCCTACGCTGCGAACAACTGCAAGGTTACCTCTACAGTAAACCGCTACCACAACAAGACTTTAGAAGCTATTTACTGTCTCACCAAATCACCGACAAATCTACGTCGTTTAGTTAAGCTTCAGTAGTTTAATAACTGACAAGCATTTGACACATTAAAAATCCCTAATACAGCCCTTATAGAGTAAGGGCTAGCACATTGGCACAAATATCGCTAAGTATCGGTTGACTTATTTAACTAATAATAAAAAGGAAAATACAATGCTTAGCTCACTTATTTTATCTCTGATCGTCAATGTTTCTCCAACGCCAAGTATTGACGCCGTTTGCTTAGACGTCGAACAAGCTGCCAAACGCGGTTTAAGAATCAACCAGGGTGTTGAATTAGAACAAGCAGCTAAACGCGGCTTAAGAATCAACCAGGGTGTGGAATTAGAAAAAACAGCTAAACGCGGCCTGAGAATCAACCAGGGTGCGGAATTAGAAAAAACAGCTAAACGCGGCCTGAGAATCTAGGAGCAACATATGATCAAACTACTCAAATCTATTTTTATCCTTGCGCCTAAAGAAAACGCCATTGCCGCTAACATTGAAATTAAAGAAATGCCGGCAAAATCGCTTTGGTCTTAAGCCATAAGCACATAAAAATATGACTCGCTACACGGATGTTAGCGGCTATTTTATCAAAAAACCTCTATCCAGTTATCACGCGCGAAACATCAGATAATCAAAACCGAACAGTTGATTGATCTTCATGCGTTTTTTCATACAAAACATCGGCCATACTAACGGGCCAAACAATAACCCCGCACAGGCCCAGCGCTTACGTCCTAAACCATTAGATAGTGCCTGACAATAAAAGAACACAGAACAAACACAGGCAAACAGACACGCAAGCAACAGCATAATACTCAGATCAGA